>PMDS01000072.1 GCA_003155655.1 Melioribacter sp. | reverse complement strand
CTGTTTGCGTAAGGTGAGTTAATAATTAATTCTTTAACAAAGTAATTCCATCCATATTACTACGACGGACTCATCCAAAGGATGTAGTCCTTTTTTCATCCTTTTGACCGATTGAATACTTCCTCATTACTGATGATGTTATACCAGAAATAAAACCGAATAATCTCTTTAGATAGTAAAGTGATACAAGTTCAGTATCTCTATTATTGATGAAAAGTTTGTTATAGAGTTAAATCACTAATTGGATTATGTGGTTAAAAGGAATTCCGAAGGACAAAATCAGCAAATAAAAGAACAATTTATGCATTTGCACAATTATTCTTCTCAATTACAAAAAATATTCGTGAGGCTCTGCTAATGAATATATTAATGGTTTATCCTATGTATCCCGATACATTTTGGAGCTTTAAGCATGCATTGAAGTTTGTATCAAAAAAAGCGAGCTTTCCGCCTCTGGGATTGTTAACCGTCGCATCCATGCTGCCTAAAGAATGGAGCGTAAAATTAATTGATATGAACGCTAATGATCTCAATGATGAAGATATTATTTGGGCAGATTATGTATTCATTAGCGCCATGTCGATTCAAAGTGAATCTGCACATGAAGTAATTAGAAGATGTAAAAAATTAAACGCGAAAATTGTAGCCGGGGGACCTTTATTTACCAGTAATCCTGAATATTACCAAAAAATAGATCACTTAATTCTTAATGAAGCTGAAATTACACTTCCGCAATTTTTAAACGATTTGATCAAAGGAAAACCAAAACAAAAATACACTTCTGAAGATTGGGCGGAAATTACTAAAACCCCTTTGCCGCGCTGGAATCTTATATCAAAGAACGATTATACTTCTATGAATTTACAATATTCGCGCGGCTGCCCTTTTGACTGCGATTTCTGTGATATCACGGTTTTATACGGAAGGAAGCCTAGAACTAAAACAAAAGAGCAGGTGATTGACGAATTAGAAGCATTATATCTAACAGGCTGGCGGGGACCCGTTTTTTTCGTTGATGATAATTTTATCGGCAATAAAATAAAATTGAAAAAAGAAATTCTCCCTGCTATTGCCGAATGGATGATGAAAAGAAAAAATCCATTTTACTTTAATACGGAGGCATCAATCAATCTTGCTGATGATGATAAACTGATGCAGCTAATGGTGAAAGCGGGATTTGAAGCCGTGTTCATTGGTATCGAATCTCCAAATGAGGAGAGTCTGATTGAATGTAATAAAACTCAAAATAGAAACCGTGATCTAATCTCAAGCGTTAAGAAAATTCAAGAAGCAGGATTGGAGGTTCAGGGAGGATTTATTGTAGGATTTGACAACGACCCGCCGGCAATCTTCGATAAGCTTACCAAATTCATTCAGGAAAGTGGAATAGTAACGGCAATGGTCGGATTACTCAATGCGCCTCAGGGAACGAAGCTTCAAAAAAGACTTCTTGATGAAGGAAGGTTGCTAAGTGATTTTACCGGTAATAACACTGATTTTTCTATTAATTTTATTCCACATATGGATTCTGTGGAACTCATTAATGGTTATAAAAAAATTCTAAATACAATTTATTCGCCAAAATTTTATTATGAACGTGTAATGCGATTCATGAGAGATTTTGAACCCAAGAAGAAAAAAGTTTTTCATCTTAATCCCAATTATATCCTCGCCCTGTTTAGATCTATATTCAAATTAGGAATAATAGGTGAAGAAAGATTTTATTATTGGAAATTATTTTTCTGGTCGTTGTTCCGCAAACCGCAGCTGTTTTCTTTGGCAATATTGTTTACAATTTACGGATTTCATTTCAAAAAAATATCCAACGGTTTTTAATAAGAACAGGCAAAATAATTTAATCAATAACGGCCGAAAGCGTGGTTAGATTTATTAAGGGAACGCAACAATAAAATGAAACGAGTGAGAGATGGAATATGCAACGTTAGCTGCAATTGTTATTGAATTGTTAATTATTGAAAACATCATTAGCACAATAAATCTAAACAACCCTAAAATTTTATTAGTGTAATAAAAACTTAATAAGGAAGTATTATATGCAAGACTCCATTACTATCTGGATTGAAATTATAGGTATTATCATTGTTTTTTTATTTTTAATAGGGATACGGATTATTCGCCCTACCCGCAGGGGACTAATTGAACGTCTGGGGAAGTATAATCGCTTTGCTAGCCCGGGTTTTCATTGGATTATTCCATTTATAGATAAACTATACGTTGTAAACATTACAGAACTTCTGGTAAATGCAAACCCGCAAGAAATAATAACAAATGATAATTTAAATGCAATTGTAGATGCACAGATTTACTATAAAGTAAAAGCTGATGAAGAAAGCGTAAAAAATTCTCAATACAACGTTAATGACGTCAACTTTCAGATTGTTAATCTTTCCAGAAGCACACTAAGAAATATAATCGGAACGTTGTCTTTAAAATCTGCCAACAGTGAAAGAGGAAAAATAAATGATGAACTTCATAATATTTTAATCAAAGAAACTACACACTGGGGTATCGATATTGTTAGAGCGGAGTTAAAAGAAATTGATCCTCCGAAAGATGTTCAGGATACAATGAATAAAATTGTAAAAGCTGAAAATGAAAAAATTGCGGCAATAGATTTTGCAACTGCGGCAGAGACAACCGCGGACGGCGTTAAGCGTTCAGCTATTAAACAGGCAGAAGGAGTTAAACAAGCAAGAATTTTACATGCCGAGGGGGAAGCTGAAGCAATTCGTTTGGTAAATGAAGCGGCAGATAAATATTTCGTCGGAAATTCACAGCTATTAAAAAAACTTGAAACAGCNNCTGGCTGGAATAGTACAACAGAAAAACAAACAAGAATAATAATGCAACAACCTAAAACAGAATACTTTTTCAATAAAACGGATGTACAGGTTGAAACAAAAAGTAAAAAGTTCTACTATTAACCGTATCGCATTCATTGGAAATTATTTACCACGTCAATGCGGCATCGCAACTTTTACTACAGATTTATGCGAAGCAATGGCTGCCCAATATACCGATACAACGTGTATTGCGGTACCGGTTAATGATATTGAAGCTGGTTATGCATATCCTACACGCGTTAGATTTGAATTAATGGAGCGGGATATCGGATCTTATAGGCGGGCAGCAGATTTTCTAAACATTAATAATGTTGATCTGGTATGCCTACAATTCGAATATGGAATCTTCGGTGGAAGAGCGGGCAGTCATATCCTTTCACTTTTACGTGAACTGCGAATGCCGATAGTTACAACTTTGCATACAATACTCAAAAAACCTGATCCGGATCAGAAGCGTGTATTGGAAGAAGTTGCAGCTCTTTCGGACAGGCTAGTTGTTATGAGTGAAAGCGGCTCAAAATTTTTACAACAAATTTATAATGTTTCACATGATAAAATTGATCTGATTCCGCATGGAATACCAGATGTTCCGTTTGTTGATCCTAGTTTCAACAAGGACTTATTTGGTGTTGAAGGCAAAACAGTATTACTCAGCTTTGGACTACTCTCAGCAAGTAAAGGAATCGAAACAGTTATTTCAGCTATGCCCAAAATAGTCGAGCGTCATCCCGAAAGTGTATATATTGTTGTAGGAGCCACACATCCTCATGTTATCAAAAACGAAGGTGAAACTTATCGGCTCTCTCTTCAATGGTTAGCCCAGCAGAAAGGTGTGGAAAGTAACGTAATCTTTTACAACCGCTTTGTCACTCTGGAAGAACTTGTTGAATTCATTGGTGCTGCCGATATATATATTACTCCTTATCTCAATGAAGCGCAAATTACCTCCGGAACATTGGCTTACACATTAGGAGCAGGCAAAGCTGTTATTTCTACACCATATTGGTATGCGCAAGAAATGCTTTCAGATGGTCGGGGTGTCTTGGTTCCATTCCGCGATCACGAAGCTTTGGCTGAGCAAGTTATTAAATTGTTAGACAATGAATCCGAGCGCCATGCAATGCGCAAGCGGGCTTATATGTTCGGGCGGTCTATGATTTGGTCTGAAGTTGCGCAACGTTATATGGAAAGTTTTGAACGTGCTCGTGTAGAACGGCGTCATTATATTCCGGCTGGGTTAATTTCAAAAGCGCTCGATAAATATCCTGGTGAACTGCCGACTTTAAAACTCAATCATTTATACCACATGACTGACCACACCGGCATATTTCAGCATGCTCTTTTCACTGTTCCTAATTATTCTCACGGCTATACAACCGATGATAACGCCAGGGCTCTTTTAGTAAGTATTCTCTTAGACGAACTTGGTAACAGTGAAAGCCTGGAATTGGCATCTAGATATCTTGCCTTCCTCGGATTTGCATTCAACGATAAGACCAAACGGTTTCGAAATTTTATGGATTATCAACGTAATTGGTTGGAAGATTCAGGATCGGATGACAGTCACGGTCGTGCACTTTGGGCTCTTGGAACAGTATTAAGTCATTCTAATACTCCTGCATTCAACAGTATGTCCGGTTGGCTGTTTGAACAAACATTACCGGCAATTCTCTCAACTACAAGTCCACGTGCATGGGCTTTTGCTCTTATAGGAATTTATGAATACCTTCAAAAGTTTGGCGGCGACCGGAGAGCATGCCAGGTGCGTGATGAATTGGCAGGACGGCTTCTAATATTATATCAAAATAATCGTTCAGAAGAGTGGCGCTGGTTCGAAAATGAACTTTCCTATTGTAACGCTGCCTTGTCACATGCTTTACTCACTTGCGGCAAATTAATTCCTAATAAAGAAATGACTGATGCCGGATTGGAGTCGTTAGATTGGCTTGCCGATTTGCAGCACGCTGATTCTGGCCATTTTGTTCCGATCGGATCCAACGGTTTTTATCATAAGGGTGGTGAGCGTGCTCGTTTTGATCAACAGCCTGTTGAGGCTCAAACAATGGTATCGGCTTGTCTAGAAGCATTTAGAATTACAGGGGACAAGTTTTGGGATAGAGAAGCCCGGCGGGCGTTCGAATGGTTTCTCGGACGTAACGATTTAAATCTTTCTCTTTATGATCCAACTACAGGTGGTTGCCGGGATGGTTTGCATCCGGACCGTCTTAATGAAAATCAAGGTTCAGAATCAACTTTAGCTTTTCTTCAGTCATTGTTGGAGTTGAGGCTTGCTGAACATTCACACTTATCTATGGAGGTTCTTTTAAAATGAACAATCAGCATGCACAACTTTTTCACCGTAATAAACTTAATCCAATTCTTACAGCCGATAATTGGCCATATCCTATAAACAGTGTATTCAATGCAGGTGCAACTTTACTTCCTGATGGCACTACTTTGCTTCTATGCCGAGTAGAAGAGAGACGGGGACTTTCTCACTTTTGTGTTGCCCGTTCTGTAAATGGTATAGATGGCTGGATTATTGACCCGAAGCCAACTCTATTACCGGATCCGGTTAATCATCCCGAAGAATTATGGGGTATTGAAGATCCGCGCATTACTTTTGTAGAAGAATTAAAAAAATATGTAATTATTTATACTGCATATACGCGTGATGGACCCGGTGTTGCTTTGGCGCTAACAGAAGATTTTAAAAACTTTGAGCGCTATGGCATTATAATGTCTCCTGAAGATAAAGATGCAGCTCTTCTGCCCCGTAGAATCAACGGCTTTTGGACATTGATCCACCGACCTGTTAGCGCACCGAGAGCGCATATGTGGATTTCTTATTCACCGGACTTGAAACATTGGGGAGGACACATACTAATGATGGATGCCAGGAAAGGTGCGTGGTGGGATGCAAANNAAGGGTGCATGGTGGGATGCAAATAAAATTGGTCTCTCACCTCCGCCAATTGAAACACCGGAAGGTTGGTTGGTAATTTATCATGGGGTTAAGCAGCCATGCGGCGGATGCATTTATAGGTTAGGGCTTGCACTATTTGCTTTGGACAAACCGGAACACTGTATTAAGCGAGGAAACGAATGGATATTCGCTCCCGAAGAACCTTACGAGCAGCATGGTGACGTTGGAAATGTTGTATTCCCATGCGGATACACTATTGGTCCGGATGGCGATACCGTCAATATGTATTATGGTGCAGCAGATACAAGTATAGCCTTAGCAACGTGCAGTATTAAGGAGATGCTTCAGTGGCTTGAACTACACAGTTCATAAAGAAAGTATTATATAAAAACATTATCATGTTGAGGTGTTCTTATTCAAATCTCCATTCATCTATATATAAAAATATGATGGGTAAGTTATTTGAAAATATATATACGATAACATGACATATTATAAATAGGTAAATAAATCATTGCTAAAATGGTCATGGCTTTTTGGAAAGATGGATATCTGATATTTCAACTTCCTAAATGGGATCAACAACGAAAAAAAATCTATTTACTAAAAAATATTTTCAGGGGCCGCCAAATTCGTTTTGCCCAGGATGCTTCGTTGTGTTCAGCAGTTTTATCTATAAAAACAAATAAATCTTTACCATTTTCAAATCCTTTTTCTTTAAGGAAATTTATCATCTTATCAACACCATGCTGAAGCATTGTATCAATGCCGATCCCGCCGTTATCTATGTATATGGTTAAATTCTTTTTTGGTGATTTATCGCTTTGTACAACTTTAGTATAATCAAAATCTTTGTATACAAATGCCGGGGAAAGACAGGCAGCTTTTGAAAATATATTCGGATAATCCCAAACACACATCATTGAAATTAATCCTCCCATTGATGAACCTCCCACCAATGTATGTTCAGCATCCGGCATTGTTCTGTACTCTTTATCTATAAAAGGTTTTATTTTTTCAACAATTAACTTCTCATAAAGTTTTCCAAGAGGAGTATTACCATATTCCGTTCCTCGGTCATCTGTATTATTTATTCCAACTAAAATAAACGGCTCAATTATTCCTGCACGGATTAAACTATCGGCTGTTTCATCAACCTGCCAGTCAATGAATGTATTTGAAGTCCGGGGATCAACAAGATTTTGTCCATCGTGCATGTAAAAAACAGGGTAACGTTTATCCTGATTTGTTTTATAATCGGGTGGAAGCCAAACGAAAATGTTTCTTGGTTTTAAACCTGCTAGAACAAAATTATTATAATACAATACCGTTCCGGTTATCTGTCCTTTAACCTTGAAATTAAATTTATCCCGCCAATTGACAATGGTTTTGAGAACAGTTGTATCCTTGCCGGCAATTAGTACAAAGTTTTGAAAAACAGAAAAATCATTCCCAAGCGCTTCAGTTGCCCAGCTGCCTTTGGTGAATTTAAATTCAATTCGAGTTCCTTTTAATATTTCAAACGTCTTCCTCCATCTTTTGTCTTTTATATTATCCATTATTACTTTGTTTGGATTCCACATGCCTAATTCTTCTATATTGCCGGTTAAATAAATTTTTGTGGAATCATCCAGTGAAGGTGATATTACTTCGAGGGTTACTTTTATTTTATCCTGAGCAAAAAATGTATTGACCGACAAAAGAATAAAAAATAATATTAAGCGTTTCATAAGCTTCCTTAATTAATATAAAAACTCCCGGTACTAAAATAAGAATCATCTTTAATAAATAGTAAATAACTCTCATTATTCAATATCCAAAATCTCGTTTGGAACTTCTTTAGAATCAATTCAGGTTTGTAGATTTAGAACCGGAATACCGGGTTCCCGGGTCTAATAATATGATTATTTAAAAAATTAAGTGAAAGGAGTTTACATTGGAAATAAAAAGGAGCGGATCACAACCTTCAACTCAAGGATCAACAAATTGGTTCAGCGGTGCAGTACGCATTGATCCTTTGTTTCAGGCAGAGGCTCCGGGACGCGCGGTAGGTGCAAACGTTACATTTGAGCCGGGTGCCAGAACTGCCTGGCATACTCATCCATTGGGGCAAACTTTGATAGTAACATCCGGTTGCGGATTAGTGCAACGCTGGGGTGGTCCGGTTGAAGAGATTCGTCCGGGTGATGTGATCTGGTTTCCGGCTGAAGAAAAGCATTGGCACGGAGCTGCACCAACAATAGCAATGACGCACATTGCAATACAAGAACAACTCGACGGAATAACAGTAGAATGGATGGAAAAAGTAAGTGAAGAACAATACCAATTTGGAATTAAGTAGTTCTAATTAAAAATAAATTTAACAATTATTTTTAATTTGCCGGTTGTATATTTAGACAAATGAAAAAAACTTCGAGGTATCTATGAAAAAAATCCTATTTGTATTTACAATGATTTGCCTTTTTCTATCCGGTGTAAACTTCGCTTCTCAAGAAGGAAGATTTATGAAGGATCCTGATATTAATAAGAACAAAATTGTTTTTACTTATGAAGGTGATCTATGGATTGTAAGTTCTAACGGTGGCACAGCATCACGGTTAACTTCCTTGCCGGGCGATGAAAATTCTGCAAAATTTTCTCCCGACGGTTCATTGATTGCATTCACCGGCGCTTATGATGGTTCGAACAATGTTTATACGCTGCCATCGGAAGGTGGTGAGCCCAAAAGAATTACTTTTGTTCCGGGTTTTGCACAACCGGTATGCTGGACACCTGACGGCAAAAAAATAGTTTTCAAGTCAACATACGAAAATTATATTATGCGTGATGGCAATCTTTATTTCGTTGATAAAAACGGTTCTGCTCCGGAAAGATTTCCTATAGAACGCGGAGTCCGATGCAGCTTTTCAGAAGATGGGACAAAATTTCTTTATGTGAGGAAAGGACCGGAAGAATATAACTGGAAAAGATATAAAGGCGGATGGTACACAGATATTTGGATGTATGATTTTAAGGAAAACAAGTTTACGCCAATAACCGATTATGTAGGGAAGAACGCATATCCGATGTGGATTGGAAAGTATATGTATTTCGTTTCTGATAGAAAAACCGGCATTGCCAATATTTTTAAAGAGAATCTTGAAACAAAAGAAATTGTGCAGGTAACAAACTACACAGACGTTGATGTTATAACTCCATCTAATGATAAAGATCAAATTGTATATTTGCATGACGGGTACCTTAACGTCCTTGATACAAAAACGGATCAATCCAAAAAAATAAATGTGGATGTTCCTTCAGACAGATGGGAATTAAGAGAGAGAGTGATCAACCCGAAAGATTTTATCCACTATGCTGAAATTTCAAATGATGGCAACGCAGCCGCTGTTGAAGCGCGGGGAGATGTTTATATCGTTCCAACAGGTAAGGGAAATACTCTGAATCTTTCAAATACTCCGGGAACCCGGGAAATGTATCCGCAAATTTCTCCTGATGGAAAATGGGTTGCTTTTTTCTCTGATAAATCCGGCGAGTATCAATTATATATTCAAAAAGTTGAAGGCGGAGAATGGACAGCATTGACAAGCTCGCTTAATAAAACAAATTACCATCTACTCTGGTCGCCGGACGGAAAGAAAATTCTTTTCGGCAATAAGGATTTTAAAATATTCTATATCGATATTGATTCAAAAAAACTTGTTAAGGTGGATGAATCAAACCAGATGAAGAATGATGAATTCTACTGGGAGATCAGCGATTATAACTGGTCACCAGACAGCAAATGGATCTGTTACAGTTTTGTTCAATACAACAAGAACAGCCAGATATTCATTTACAGTCTTGAACAAAATAAAAAGTATGCTGTAACAGACGATTTCTTTGATAACCTCTATCCATGCTTTGATGCCAACGGGAAATATTTATACTATGTATCAAGCAGGAATTTTGAGATCCAGATGGATTTCTATGAAGACAATCATGTTGTATCGGAGCCGCAAAAAATGATGGTTGTTCAGTTACGTGACGGTGAGAATCCCCCGTTTGCCGAGGTATTAAACAAGGAAGGAGTTAAGGAATCGAAAGACTTTAGAATTGATACCGGCGGGTTAATGAAAAGAACTTACTCTCTTCCTGTTGAAGCAGGCAATTATTTTTATTTGAAAGCCGGCAATGGAAAAGTGCTATGGTGTTCTGTTCCAAAATTTACTGAAGCGGAGTATGAAGAAATATTTAAACCGAAAGGCGAAACAAAATGGGATCTCCACATTTTTGATATGAAAGACAAAAAAGAAAATGTGATGAGCGATAAAATCAGAAATTTCGATCTTTCTACAAATGGTGAACAGCTTATTGTCCGTAAAACTTCGGATCTTTATACCTCCTCTGTAAACGATGCTTATAAATCTAAAAACGTAAATGATAAGCTTGACCTGAACGCAATGACATATACAGTCAATGCCCAAAAAGAATGGAATCAGATTTTTACTGATACATGGCGCTGGTACCGCGATTTCTTTTTTGATCCGAATATGTTCAATATGGATTGGAAAGGTTTGGGAGAAAAATATAAATCCTACATTCCATATATATCTTCCAGGAATGATTTGAATTGGGTAATGCTGCAGCTGGTTGGCGAACTGAGTGTCTCACACACTTACATTGGCGGTGGAGATAACGGACCTAAGAAAGCTCCGACAACATCAGTATTTACCGGATGGCTTGGCGCCGATTTTGTTAATGATGGGAAATCAGCTTTTTACAAATTTGATAAAATTTATGGTCCTACTGAATACAACCTGGATTTGAAATCTCCGCTTGTACGCCCCGATATCAATCTCAAAGAAGGTGATTATTTAATTGCCATTAACGGTACAGAAATTAAAGTGCCGGATGATTACAATAAATATCTCCAGGTAATTGATAAACAGAAAATTACAGTAACAGTTAATAACATACCTTCCGCTGAGGGTGCAAAGACTTACGAGATTGAACCGGTAAGAAATAATTCTCAGCTAAGATATTTCAGGTGGCTTACTGATAATATTAACAAGGTGCTGAAAGCAACTAACGGTGAAGTTGGATACATGCACATAAACGCAATGAATGACGGCGGTATCGGCGAGTTCGATAAATTCTGGCGGGCGTTCAGGTACAAAAAAGGAATTATTATTGATATGCGCAGGAACTCCGGCGGCTGGACAGAATATTTCCTGACTGATAAACTGAAAAGAAAAATGACTGCTTTTAATGTACTTCATGAAATGGTTCCGTTCAGATATCCGGGCAGCACTTCAACAGGACAGTTTGTAGTCCTGTCAAATGAGTATAACGGTTCTGATGGCGAGGCTTTCCTTGAAGATTTCAAGGCAAACGGGCTGGGAAAAGTTGTAGGCGTTCCTTCATGGGGCGGGTTGACTGGAATATTAAACACCCAGCTTACAATTGATAACGGAACTGTTGAACAATCCAACAACGGTTTCTTTGGTAAAGAAAGTAAATGGTTGATTGAAAATCACGGCGGCGATCCTGATGTATATATTGATAATGATCCTGCTTCAGTTCAGCAGGGGAAAGATGTGCAGCTCGATAAAGGCATCGAGACTATTTTGCAGGAAATAAAAGATCATCCTTATGTTCCCTGGGTACAGCCTCCATATCCTAATAAAAAGTAAACCGAATTTTAATAAGAGCCCCGCATTCGTCATCCGTTAGCTAACGGAAACGGACTGGGCTCTTTTATGTAGCTGTTCATATAAAAGAAACAATTCTTTCTCTTTTGATAAACAGAATTTTTATTATAATTTGTATCTGCAATATGGAATTCTCTTAAATGGGCAAAAATTCTTATCTCTTTTTCTTCCGAAATTATATTTATCCGCAAATTACATCAGCAATTAATATAGATTTTAACTTAACACGGCATTTAAATATTCAACTTAATTGACATATAAATTTGCCAAAATTGGTTCAAGCCTAAAATTTTGTTTATAGAATAAAAACAGAATAACAACTGTTAATTAAACAGCAAAAGTTTAATGTCCTTTGAGAATTGTTTAGTAATTAATTGCTATTTCAGGAGAAACTATATGAAAACGAAATTTTATTTAATTGGAATTCTCTTAATTCTTTTAACATTTTATTCGGAAAAAATTTATTGTCAAAAATTTAGTGACATGGTTGCATTAGATTTTACTGAGACCCAATTTACATTTTATGATCCAATGGATTGCAGTCAAGCAACATTTTTATTCAAAGTTACAAATGTCAGCAATCATAATTTGGAAATCTATACTGATTTGATAAATTTTAAGAATGAAACTATTCCCACAAGCGCGAATCCACAAGGCAGTACACTTCTGGCGCCTAATGAATCTATGTGGTGTAGAACTATTTTCAAAACAAGATTATTCAATTATGATTATAAAATTAAACAGGATATAAAAAAAACGGTCATTATAAATATGCACGATTGGTTGAACCAATATGACGGCGATGATTCTCGTTTGGCGATTGAGAAAGAAATTACAATTAAAGTGGCTGGTGGCGAAACTTCTACATTGTGTGAAGCGCCAATTAAATTAACTGTAATTGATGAATTGGGAAAACCTGTCGATGCCGCTGTTGAAGTAGATGGTCCTTCCAGGGAAATTGGTAATGAAGGAATAAAAAGATATGTCATGAATACCGGTTTAAGCGGTAAGTTTGTTGGTTTCGTGCCGGTAAGTGCAAGATATCATTTATTTGCAAGAAAAAATGGGTACATGACAGTTTATAAAGAGATTTCAGCTGCAGAGCTTACAACTGGAGTGACTATACAGCTTCAAAAAAAAGATAGTAAAGAGCTACCTAGTTTTACATTAAAAAAAACATTTAAAGGAGATATTGGTTTTTGGAGAGGATCGGTAAACAAGCAAGGTGATAAAATCTTCCTGGTGCAAGGGATGGAAAATTATTATGACAATAATCTATACAACGACGGTAAAGCAATTCTATTTGATGTAAATACTGAAGAAATTTTATGGCAGTATCCAGTTGGCTGGCAGTCCTGGTCCGGAGATATTGATGACGCCGGTAAATATGCGGTAGTAACTTCATATTATTATGGGGGTAGTCCCGGTTTTCCGTCCACAGGTTTTAATAATTATATAGCCCTGCTTAATCAAAAAACAGGGCAGGAAATATGGAAAAAAGATTTTACTAAGGATAATTTCCCTGTTATTGGGAACGTCATTTGTCCATCTCGAGGACTAAAACTTTCGCACAGCGGGAATAATGTTTTTGTCTCTAACGATTATGGAGCAAGTTATTTATTAAATTCAACAGATGGTTCTATTAAATGGGAGTTTGATTATTGGGAAAATATAAGAGAAATAATTTTTAGCGATGATGATCAATATTTATATGTTTCAACCGGCGGCGGCTGGGTGTATAAATTTAATACGGCAGACGGCAGTGTTATCTGGAAGCAATGGGTATGGAGTTGGGCATCTGTAAATGGTTTTGAAATTTCAAAAGATAAGAAATATCTTGCTATTGGGGCAAACGGTGGCGGAGCTGCAGTAATGGATTGTGAAACAGGATCACTTATATATTCTCTTCCGGAAATTGATAACGGTTCCTCCTGGATAAGGTGGATAAATACTCAAAATGATTTGTTGGTTAGCGGTGGCAGCGGTCTCAGTAAGATTTATGATATTAAAGGGAATAGAATAAATACATGTGATGCTTTAGGCATTGGGATGGATTGGAGACCACTGGACAATAATTTGTTACTTTGTAATAATGGTGAGTTATTTGATCTCCGTGATGGTGAAAATTTGGGACGAATGTTTCATGTGGGAGAAGATGATCATATCTCACATTTTGGATGGTATAATTCTGTAAAGAAAAAATACGTTTGGGCGATTATGGAGACAAGAAGCAGGAATGAAAATATTTTAGAGGTTTTTAATGTAGATATTAATACAGGCACAGATTCGAAAAATAATTTGCAGATACCTTCTTCGTTTGAAGTATTCCAGAATTATCCTAATCCGTTTAATCCGTCAACCACTATAAAATATTCTGTACCACAAGCAGCAATTGTAAAAGTTTCAGTATATGATATACTTGGAAGAGAAATTTTGAATCTTGTAAATGAAGAAAAACTTCCCGGGAACTATGAAGTTAAATTCGATGGTGCAAATCTTTCAAGCGGAATTTATTTTTATCGAATGCAGGCTGGAGAATATATGATCGTAAAAAAAATGTCTTTAATAAAATAAAAGCTATTACTAATATTCTTTTTATACAACTACAATATCTTAATAAAAAGTAAACCGAATTTTAATAAGAGTCGGAATGATTGTTTCGGCTCTTTTATCCCTATTCTTTAATACAGACTGTCATACATCAGAAAAAATATAATTGTTGTAATAATGCAACAATCATGGAGATTTTAGCCACTAATGATGCATTTATGCTACAGATTTATTTTGCTTTTTATAATAAATATTTATATATATGCAGCATAAATACAACAATAATGTGCTAATAAGAGGATAATGATGCAAAAAAACGACATAAACAGATACTATTCAATGACAGATAAAGCTTTTGTTAAAGAGATTAGCAATAGTTTAAAACAGATGAGGCTCAATAATAATATTTCTCAGGAAGATCTGGCTAAAAAGTCCGGGTTAGACCGCACCACAATAAGCCGTCTGGAGGGTGGAGATGCCGGAACTATATTAACAATTGTGAAGATTTTAAGAGCGCTAGACAGACTGGATTTATTCAACGTCTTTTATGAGGAGCCGGTTATAAGTCCAATACGGTTATTAAAATTAGAACAGCATAAACGTAAAAAAGCTTCTCCTAAAAAAGGATCTTAAAAAAAGGTAAAGAGTATTATGCCAACAGTTGCGAAAGTGAATATATGGGGCAATATGGTAGGGGCAGTTGCCTGGGATGAAAAAAGAAACTGTGCAGTTTTCGAGTTTGAAAGTACATTTTTAAAAAAAGGGTTTGACCTTTCACCATTGCTCATGCCGCTAGAAGAAATAAGGAATGGTAAAAAAACATTTTCATTTCAATACTTAAATGAAGAAACCTTTAAAGGTTTACCGGGTTTATTGGCGGATAGTTTACCCGATAGATTTGGAAACCGGGTTATAGAAATTTGGTTAGCAAGGGAAGGACGGGACCCTAAAAGTTTCAATTCTGTAGAGCGGCTTTGTTATATTGGGAAACGCGGGATGGGTGCATTGGAATATGAACCCGCGTACAAAGGTTATGATGATTCGAATCCGATTGAAATAAAAAGTTTAGTTAAACTGGCAAAACAAATATTATCGGAAAAAAAACAACTTCAAACTAATATACATGCTGACACTTATAAGGGGCTAGTAGACATCATTCGTGTTAGTACCTCTGCAGGCGGTGCGAGAGCCAAAGCTATAATTGCATATAATAAAAACACAGGGGATGTAAGATCCGGACAAATTGATGGATTGGAAGATTATGAATATTGGATAATCAAGTTTGATGGGATGGTTGATAAACTTCTGGGAGCACCACAAGGCTATTGTAAGATTGAATACGCATATTATCTGATGGCAACAAAATGCGGAATACAAATGAGCGAGTGCAGTTTGCTTCATGAAAACAAACGTAGTCATTTTATGACAAAACGGTTTGACCGGGTTGGAAACACAAAACTTCATTTACAGACTTTATGCGCCTTAAACCATTTTGATTATAATGATCCTGCATCATACTCCTACGAGCAAGCTTTTCAAACAATGCGCCGGCTAAGATTACCATATTTTGAAATTGAAGAGTTTTATAGAAGAATGGCTTTTAATGTAATTGCCCGTAATCAGGACGATCATACAAAAAACATTTCATTCTTAATGGATGAAAAAGGTCAATGGAAATTATCCCCCGCTTATGATGTTACATATTCTTTCAATCCGGCAAATGTATGGACAAGAGTTCATCAAATGAGTATAAATAAAAAGCGGGATGAAATAGAAAGGAAAGATTTAATTGAATTAGCCGGAAATATGAATATAAAAAAGCCTAATGAAATTATTGAAAACACAATTGAAGTTGTTTCTCAATGGCGTTACTTTGCCAAAGATGCCGGAGTAGACCCAAAACAAGTTCACGCAATTGGAAAAACACATTTATTGAAAATTTAATTATTGTACTGGCCTATATCTTAATTCAAAATCTCATCCGCTCTGATTTTTTTACAATTCATAATTGTATTAATTATCTGGATTGCCTCAAATTAAACTACTTTATTTGTTATGTAATCTTAAAAATTAAGTATTACAAATTTCCTTTATAAAATAATTCCTTTTAATGTTTTACAAAACCTTCTATATTATCCCGGTATAAATTATTGAATAATTTTATAATCATATAAATGATAACTGGCGATAAAAGAGATAGAAAGAAGAAAATGAAAAATTCTAATTTAATATTCGTCTTAAAATATATTTCAATAATAATATTCCTGCTTATAGTATTTCACTCAGAAGATAGTAAAGCGCAATTTGCATACGGCGCCGATGTTAGCTGGCTTTCGCAAATGGAGGACTCCGGCTATGTCTTCAAAGATAATAAGGGGATTCAAAAAGACTGTCTGGAAATTTTAAAAGGAAAAGGAATAAACGCTCTTAGATTCAGGGTTTGGGTTAATCCGGCGGAGGGCTATTGCAATAAAAAAGATGTTGCTTATATGGCAGGACGCGCGAAGAGTTTGGGTTTCAATGTGATGATAGATTTTCACATGAGCGATTCGTGGGCTGATCCGGGAAATCAAACTAAACCGGCAGCCTGGGCAAATCATTCATTATCTCAACTACAAACAGATGTATATGATCATGTTCATGGAGTTCTGGATACACTCAAATCAATTGGTGTCACTCCCAAGTGGGTGCAAATTGGAAATGAAACAAATGACGGAATGCTATGGGAAGACGGAAAAGCATTCAAGAGTATGAGTAATTTTGCCAGTCTCATTAAAAGCGGTTATAGCGCCGTAAAAGCCATTGACACTACAATCCAGGTGATAGTTCATCTTTCAAATGGTTATGATAATTCTATGTATAGATGGATTTTTGACGGATTAAAAAACAACGGCGCAAAATGGGATATTATAGGTATGTCTGTTTATCCATATTTGTCAGGTTATACCTGGATACAATATAATGGTTCTGCTCAAATAAATATGGGGGATTTGGTTAACAGGTATAATACAAAAGTTATGGTGTGTGAAGCAGGTTATCCTTATAACCAGCCGGATGAATCTAATAAGTATCTTACAGATCTGATCGCAAAAACACAAGCATTCGGCGGTTTAGGAGTTTTCTACTGGGAACCCGAATGTTATAACTGGCAGAACTATGGCCTTGGGGCGTGGGACCCTGTAACTGAGGAGCCTACAACAGCTATGGATGCTTTTTTAACTGCGAGTGCTGTGGTTAAACAAGAAAATACTATTCCTGCTAATTATGATATTAAAATTTATCCCAATCCTTTTAATCCTTCAACTACAATTCAATTTTCAATGTTGAAAGCCGGCAATATTTCGCTTCATATTTATGATTCGCTTGGCAGGCTGGTAAAATCTTTGGTTAGTGAATATAAGGGAGCGGGAAAATATTCTGTAAGATGGGACGGTATGGATGATAACGGCAGGCAGTGTTCATCAGGGGTGTATTTAGTTAACATGCAGACAGATTCTCATCTCGAAGCCCGTAAAATGATCTTGCTGAGGTGAGTAAAATTTTATTTATTTTTCCTGAGTGTACATTTCAGAGGAGTATTAGATTTGAAAATTTCGAAAAGTCTCTTCATAATATTTCTAACAATCACATCAATTATTTATTCACAAAAACCAATTAGCAAACGCCAGGACGTTTATATTGACAGCAGCGGAGTAATGCGCTGGAAAAATTCTAGCCTGTTACCAAATCAAAAAGATGAAGAAGTAAATCTTTTTGGTGTTAATTATACTACACCCTTTGCCTACTCATACCGCGCTCACAAACGGCTTGGTATTTCTCTTAAAATAGCTATTGATATGGACGTAGCACAAATGGCAAGGTTAGGCTTTGATGCTTTCCGCGTTCATATGTGGGATAGAGAAATATCAGATAAAGACGGCAACGTGCTGGTGAACGAACATCTTGACCTGTTCGATTATTTACTGAAAAAATTAGAAGACAACGGAATCAAAATCATAATTACACCCATTGCATGGTGGGCAACAGGATGGCCTGAGCCTGATGAAAAAACTGCAGGCTTTTCGCAGAATTATAATAGGGGAGAACTTATTACCAATCAAAATGCGAGGGCTGCCGAAAGAAATTATCTTAAACAGATTATTAATCATGTTAACAGTTACACTAAATTATCATACAAAGACGACCATTCAATAATTGCTGTAGAAATTATCAACGAACCAAATCATCCCCAGAAGGGACAGGAAACAACTGACTACATTAATGAAATGGCAAAAGTACTCCGTGATGCCGGTTATGTGAAACCGCTATTCTATAATATAAGTGAGAACTGGAATAATGTTCAGGCACAAGCGGTTTGTAATGCTAACATAGACGGAATTTCATTCCAGTGGTATCCCACAGGGTTGGTTCATAATAAAATGCTGAGTGGAAATTATTTAATAAATGTGAACAGGTATTTAATTCCTTCGGATAGTATAAAAGGATTTAATAAAAAAGCAAAAATGGTTTACGAATTTGATGCCGCTGATATCGGCGCATCGTATATGTATCCGGCTATTGTTCGAAGTTACCGTGAAGCAGGAATGCAATTTGCAACAATGTTCAGCTACGACCCTGTTCATATTGCATGGAGCAACACCGAATACCCGACTCACTTTTTGAACTTATTGTATTCTCCATCAAAAGCAATCGGATTAATGATTGCAGGCAAAGCTTTTCACTTGTTACCAAGAATGAAATCTTACGGTGATTACCCGCTGAACAACCGCTTCGGCGATTTCCGCGTAAGTTATGACGAAGATTTGAGTGAACTAAACTCGGATACAGCCTTTTACTATACTAACAATACAAAAAGTAATCCCAAAAATATTGTTTCCTTAAAGCACATTGCCGGTATAGGGAATTCACCGGTGGTTAATTATGATGGCACCGGCGCTTATTTTTTAGATAAGCTTGATAAAAATATTTGGAGACTGGAAGTATATCCGGATGTACTTTGGATTAAAGATCCATTTGAACAAACGAGTATGTCCCGTCAGGTCTCAAAATTATATCGGAATACCAGAAAAATGAAACTGTCTATTCCTGAACTTATTAATAAGTTTGAAATTACTTCATTATCAGCAGATGCTAAATTAGTAAAGGAAATTTCCCGGCAGGAATTTTCAATCCGGCCAGGGGCATATCTATTAACTTCGGATAAAGCGGATGAAAATAAAGTTCAAAAGATACTTTCAACAAGGGAAGAACGCATAGATGGTTTTTATGTTCCTAGTAATCTTGCATCCACAGTTGATGTTGTAAATTGTACTAGTTCTTCAGCAGTAATTTCCGCACCGATGGATTTTAAATTTAAGATTGCCGGTACAGAAAAAATTTCAGGTGCAAGCATGTTTATAAAACGGCTGGCATGGCGGGGATTTAAAAAATATCCTCTTAAAAGTATTGGCGGATTTGATTATGTAATTGACGACACTTCAAAGTTTACTACCGCCGGAATTCTTGAATACTGTGTTGCAGTTGAAACGACTAACGGTGTTACAACATTCCCCGGCGGTATAAAAATCTCACCAGACAATTGGGATTTTTCCTCTGATAAATTATGGTGCATAGACGTAAAAGACCAGGGAGAATCAATTTGTCTTTTTGATGCATATAGAGACAGAAAGGATATAGTTTTTTCGCAGTACAACCAGGCTTGGAGGTATACGGCTGATTACACTGATGGTTCAGATTACGGGAAAAGTTCTTTATCTATGAAGTTGTCTTTTTTACAGGAAACAAAATATCCATTTGGAATCCAATTGAACGTATCTGATTTGCTAAAACCTTTCGCAGGAAATATGGAGTCGTACAAATATTTAGTTATTAAAGCTAGATCGACTACTAATAATGATTGCACTATAGGCATTAATTTGTTACTGAATGATGGGAAAAGTTTAACAGCAAAAACCAGTTTAAAAAATAATTGGGAAAAAATTAAAATACCTCTTACAGAATTCCAACCCGGTGAAGTTCTGATTTTGCCGGAATCCTATCCCCGGTTTTTGCCAAAAACATGGAAGGGTGTTGGAACAACAACGGATTCCAAGATAGATTTAAGTGCTCTGCAATTTTTCCAAATAACGTGCGAAAACCGTAAATCAGGGAATGAAGATGTTAAACGTGATATAGGCTTTGATGTAGAGTCAGTATATCTAAGCAAATAATAATTTTGTTGGTTGTACAATAGCATAAATATTATAATGAAAAAATAAAGGTATAATAATGAAAGCTGTTCTAAAAAAATCAACTGTGGCAATCTTTATCATGACATTATTAATAGCATTAGTCAGTGGTTTGAATATCCTAGCACAAACTTCAAATGAAAGCCGGGAACGGTTGCTTATGGATTTCAATTGGAAATTTCAACTCGGAGATATTAAAGAAGCTGAGAAAACTTCATTTAACGATAATAACTGGCGAACCCTGGACTTGCCCCACGATTGGAGTATTGAAGGTAAATATGACAAGGATGAACCAACAGGAGGAAGCGGAGGTTATTTGCCCACAGGAATTGGATGGTACCGCAAGCATTTCCAGGTTTCCAAAAATGATTTGAAAAAAAATATTTGGATTGAATTTGACGGTGTTTACATGAACAGCGATGTTTGGATAAACGGTCATTACCTGGGAAATTACCCTTATGGGTACAGCAGTTTCATTTATGATCTCTCAAATAATCTTGCCGAAGGAGAAAATATAATTGCAGTCAGGGTTGACAATTCATTACAGCCTAATACAAGGTGGTACACCGGATCGGGGATTTACAGGCATGTTTGGTTTGTAAAAACAAATACGCTGCATATTGGGCACTGGGGTGTTTCTGTAACTACTCCGTTTGTATCAAAAGATTCTGCAAAAGTTTCTATCAATACAATTATTGAAAATAGTACAAAGAATAAAAATGATATTAGTCTTAAAGCTGTATTAATTGATAATAACGGTAAAGAAATAACAAGAATTGAAACACCATTTTCAATTAAACAGGGCGGGCAAACAACTGTAAATCAAGAATTGAAAGTTTTGTCTCCAATGCTTTGGTCCATTGAATCTCCTGCACTTTACAAACTTCGTACAATAATTTTTGAAGGGAAGAAAAACATTGATGAAGTTGTAACCACTGTTGGCATCCGCAAAATTGAGTATGATGTTAACAAGGGATTCTTGCTTAATGGAGAGCATGTCAAGATGAATGGCGTATGTGTTCATCATGATGGTGGATGTGTCGGCGCCGCAGTGCCGGAAAGAGTTTGGGAGAGGCGGTTAGAAATTTTAAAAGCAATGGGTTGTAATGCTATCCGTACTTCTCATAATCCCCCTGCACCTGAATTTTTAGACCTTTGTGATAGAATGGGTTTTCTTGTTATGGATGAACCATTCGATATATGGAAACTCGGGAAAAGAAAATATGGCTACCAGCAATACTTTGATCAGTGGTGGAAGAAAGATTTAACTGCAATGATTTACAGAGACCGTAATCATCCGTCAATAGTTCTTTGGAGCGCCGGTAATGAAATTCCTGAACAGAAAAGTGATGATGGGGCAGCTTTACTAAAACAATTAGTTGATGTATTTCATCAGGAAGATACGACCAGACCGGTTACTCTAGCCTGCGATAATATTGCTGCAGACGGCGGCGCAACTACACTTGCTTTTTTAAAAGGGCTTGATATTGTCGGTTATAATTATGTCGACAGGTGGCACGAGCGCCGTGAATTATTTTACAGCATCGACCGGCATGATCATCCGGATTGGAAATTGATTGGGACAGAAAGTGTTTCAAATAGCGGCGGTATACGCGGCGGTTATTCTTTAGGTGAAGATCCGTCAGTAGTAAAACCAAATTACAATTTTAGAATGATTGATGCTGAGCAGCTATGGAAATATGTGGCTGTTCATGATTATGTAATCGGTGATTTTATGTGGACGGGAATCGATTATCTTGGTGAATCTTTTTGGCCTGCCAAGAATGATTTTTTTGGTGTTCTCGATTTATGCGGATTTCCAAAAGACGGGTATTATTTTTATCAGAGCCAGTGGACTAAGAAACCTATGATCCATCTTTTCCCACATTGGAATTGGAAAGGCAGGGAAGGGCAGATTATTCCTGTTCTTTGTTACAGTAATTGCGATGCTGTAGAATTATTTGTTAATGGAAAATCTATTGGCGAAAAGAGAATGGAATTTCCGCGTCAGGGTAACTCCGGCGGATGGAATCTTTATGACAAACCACTCGTCAATCCCACTACAACTGATCTTCATCTACAATGGGATGTACCTTATGAACCGGGTGTGTTAAAGGCAATCGGAAAGAAAGATGGAAAAATAGTTTGTACTGAAGAAATTCATACTACGGGAGTTCCTGCTGCAATAAAATTGGAAGTTGACCGTGATACAATTTTATCCGGACAACGTGATATAGCGCATGTAAAAATTGAAATTGTTGATGATAATGGTAATATCGTTTCGGATGCAAATAATCTAGTACAATTCACTATCGATGGAGAGGGAAAAAATATTGGAGTGGATAACGGAAATCCGTTTGACCATGATTCTTACAAATTGAATCAGCGGAATGCATTCAATGGATTAGCTCTTATCGTAATTCAATCAACAAATGAAAATGGTGTAATTAGGCTGAATGCAAAATCGGATGGGCTCAAACAAGCTGAAATCAAAATAGTTGTGCGTAAAGGAAAGCCTATACCGGCATTATAAAAAGATAATAGCAGTAACAATGATTTTGCTATCTCTTGTAAAAGAAGAAGTTAAACATAGCGGATTAAGCAAATGATCTATCTTGTATAAATAGTACCTTTAGGTCATTTGAAAGTTAGTAATAAGAGATGGATTTTGAAAAATTACATATATCCAGAAATTTGTGACTAAATTATTATGAATTAAGATGAAACCTAACATGAGGATTGATTGTCTCATTATATGAGAGAGTAAAATAAATAGAAAACCCAATTCTGGAGGTTTACAATGAAAAGGATAAATAAAAATAACCCGGATAAAAGAAATCTTTTTTTAATTTCATTTCTAGTGATAATAGCAGTGTTTTCGTTCTTAAATGATGTGAATGCGCAGGGCCGGCACTGGAACATGGGAAGAGGTGGCAGAGGAAGTTATATGTTTTCACCTAGAGGCTATTCACATTTTGCCCCGCGAATAGGAGCTAGAATCAGAGTTTTACCTTTTGGATATACATCTTTTTGGATTGGTGAAGTACCCTATTATTATTATGGCGGATTTTATTACCAATATATTCCGGATGATGAAACATATGTTGTTGTCAAAAAACCGGACGGTGCGGATAAAGTAAAGGATTTAAAATTTGACCAGGTTAGAATGAGGGACGGTTCAACTTTGGAAGGTGTTTTTCAAAGTGCCACAAGTGATGCAATAACTTTACGAATTGGTGATAAAAATCATGATATAAATATCACTGATATTGTAGCAATAACTTTTGCACCGGCAATAAAAGATACTACTCAACAAAAATAGAATTGATTATTAAAGCGGGGTAATTTAAAACGCCGCTTTATATTATAAAATATAGGCGCACAAAAAAATATTTCGATGAATTAAAGAAGGAGGAATCAATTTATATTTCTACTGAATGTTTTTAACCGCTTGGAGATAAAGGTTATGTTCAGAGAAGAAAATCTGCAGCACTATTATTCTTTTGGGGAACGAGTTGATATTGTCAGGTTTATTTGTGACAATATCCCAACTACTTTAACTGCTATCAGTAGTGCAACTTATAATGATAACTGTTTGTTAGACACATGAAGATTTCTTTCCTTTACAGTCCATTATTAACGTTTGCAATTAATTTATCAACTAAAGAGTTTGCACCCCATGAATAAATTCATCTTAATTAGTTTGTTATCGCTCTATTGTTCTACCCAGGCAAGGGATTTTAAAGTAAAAGGGAAAATCTTTGATAAATTAACAGACAAATGTGTTGGTAATGCTATTATAAGAGACATTAATAATACTATTGTAACAACATCCAACCTTGATGGATATTTTGAAATCAGGCTCAATAAAGAAAAATATTCTTTGATTTTTTCCAGCATTGGATATATCTCTGATACACTTTCGATCGATACAAGCTCTGTGAAAAATATTGTGAATATATACTTGACACCGTGTTCAACAACGGCTAAAACATTTTCCGACCTGTCAAAGGGATATTCCGTTCCAGACTTAATTAGTAAAGTAATAGCAGTAAATGAGAAAATGTTTTCGAATCTTAAAAACTATGAATTTATTGCGCACAACAGATGTGTAATTAGAGAAAATGAAGGTGTCGGTATCGGGGGAGGTTCGATCAGAATTGATGACTTTACTTTGAAAGAATCTGTCAATCTCGTTTCGAATATTTGGGAAACAAAGCCGATGCAAATAAAAGAAATGAATGAATTTCTGAGTAAAGGGTATTTTACTAGTCCTTCAACTTTTAAAGAAGTAATTGAGAATCAAAAATCACGCAATTATATTCCACCTGCTTTGAATAATTTGCTGGGATCTATGAGAATTCAAAACTTATGCTGCGATGAATTAAGATTCTATGACCGGTCATTTACCGGGCCTCTTTCCAGGGATGCCTTAACCTACTATAAATATACATTTGAAGATTCAGCTATTATGGATGGTCGGAAAATATTTATAATTTATTTTGAGCCGATTGACCGAAGCGATCCGGGTTTAGTCGGGCATTTATATATTCCCGAAGATTCAAAGTGTATATTGAAAATTGATGCTGCTCTAAATGAAAGCGCTAATGCAGGAAATCAATTCGAAAGTGTTTCTGTTATTCAACAATTTATCCAATACGAAAATGGATTCAACTTACCGCTTGATTACAGGGTGTTTGTTACATCCAATTATATTGGAATAATTAAAATTCAATATGAGCTAAGTTCATTACTTGGGAATTACACAGTTAATTCTGATCCGTATGTAAACATTAGTAGAAATTATGACTTGGCAGCTTCTTCAAATAGTAAGCAGATAAATTTATTGCCAGAAAATAATCAACAAACAGTTCCATATACCCTTGAAGAGGAGGCTGCATACTCAAGAATAGATAGTATAAGATCTTTGCCCAAAGGAGTTGTTTATAATACTGCAAGAATATTTTCTCCACGGTATCAAATAAGCAATCATATTTCTGTAAGCGGACCGTTAAGCATTTATCAATTTAATCATGTTGAAGGGCATACTCTTAGCCTTTCAGTTTTCGGCAATAATATTTTTGATAATGCAGCCGACGCGAGTGTTAATTTTTCAAATGGTTTTTCGGATAAACGATTTAAGGAAAGTTTTTCTTCAGCATATTATCCCGATGAAAATAGAACTTTAATACTATCATTTAGCGCTTATAATAAACTTGCAATGCTTTTTTCTTCATCTGACAGGTATGGCTCTTTTACTAATACAATTTTATCACTCCTTTCAACCAGGGATCCACGAAACTATTTTTACACAAGCGGATTTGATCTCAGGGTAGATAATGAACTTACTTCTTTTATTAGGCTGAATGCAGTTTATTCAAATCATGTAGATCATTCGGCGCAAACAAATTCTACTTTTTCCCTTTTTGGAATTCAACGTAGAAATATCAGCATTAATAATTCTACACTTCAAGATTCTGTTAATACTCCTATTTATGATGCACGGTTAAATACTCTAAGTTTTGGTATTGATTTTGATTTTCGTGATAATATTACCGACAATTATTCAAGAAGAAAAATTTCTAACGGACATACATTTATGACTTTTGGGGCCGGAATGCTTATAAGCAGTCCAAAATATCTTGGCAGCGATATTGGTTTTGTTTCTTACAACGCACATATATTTTCTGAGATAAACACATTTAATACTTCAAGCTTGAGCTTTGAAATAAATGGGATCTATTCCGATGGCCCGGTTCCGTTTCAGATGCAGTATGCACTGCCCGGTAATATAAGCGCAACAGGAAGAAATTTTACGTTTAGAACTGTTGGAGTCGGCGCAATGTTTGGAGATCAGGCATTAACAATCAATCTTCAATATAATTTTAGAAGAGAACTGTACCGCCTGATTCCAATTTCTTTTGTTCAAAATCTAAGTCTGAACACTTTCTTTAATGCTGCATGGAAGAACATGTCGGAAAAATCGGCTGCTATAATGCCTATTCCTTATACAATATTGACACAACCATTATTTGAAACCGGTTTTAGCGTCGGATATTTATCGTTGCCAATCAGTCTTGAATTTGCCTGGAGATTAACTCAGATTGATCGAGGCAGTTTCAGATTTGGTATTAATACATCAATACTGTAAGATATTTGATATATATTAATTCTTATATCTCCGCAGTCGCTGAAACCATTATAATTTAATAAAAGCTGAAAGGAATAAAATGAGAAAAATAAGTTGGGCAATTAATGCAACAATTGACGGTTTTGCCGATCACACTGCTTCTATACCAGATGAAGAACTATATGATTTTTTTACAAATTATCTCAATTTGGCTGATGTAGTTTTATTCGGCCGTAAAACTTATCAATTAATGGCAGACTATTGGCCAGAAGCATATAAAGACTCCGAAAGCACAAAAAGTGAGATTGAATTTGCAGACAAGTATAATTCCATTTCTAAAATTGTATTTTCAAAAACTTTAAATGAAGTTACATGGAATAACACTCGATTAGCTAAAAACGATTTAATTAATGAAGTTATCAATTTGAAAAAACAGGACGGGAAAAATATTTCAGCTGGTAGTTTAAGTATTGCTTCACAGCTAATTAAAGCTGATTTGATCGATGAATTTTGGTTCCTGATCCATCCCATAATTTTGGGGAAGGGCAAACAGTTAGTGGAAAATATTTACAGCAAGGTTAATCTAAAATTAATTGAAACGAAAAGCCTTAATTCCGGTGTCGTTATTTTACACTATCAAAAAATTTAAAATATTTTTAAAAGGAATAAATAACAATGAACAAAGTTTTCTTTGATGTTGGTATTACATTGGACGGATTTATAGCGGGACCGAATGGAGGACCAAAAAATCCTTTGGGCGACGGCGGTTTGGCAATACATGACTGGATGTTCAGTCAAAGCAGTCCGGTTGTTTGAAAATATTCTGAAGGATAAATTTAAGATAGAGATTGTTGAAGTTTTGAACTCAAAGACAGTTACGCATTTGTTGTATTGGGTTAATAATTCTCCTGCATAAATCCGTTTGCTTAGCCTTGCTGGTAAAGTAACATGATTAAGTGGAACTACATATATAATATTAAAAGTAAATTAATAATTTCAGCTGTAAGAACTATTCATGAAACATTCGAATATATAATTGAAGGGAACTTCAATTATAATTAAACTAAATTCGCACTTATATTTTAACGGATAAGTTCATGATGGCTTACTACATCAGGAAGATTTACCCGGCTTAAACTGATTTCACTTTAGAGAAATATTTATCATGAATAATATTCGGAATATCTTAATTGCTCACAGGGGCGAATCGTTTGACGCATCGGAAAACACACTTGCATCCGTCAATCTTGCATGGGATAAAAATGTCAAAGCCGTCGAAGTGGATCTTCGTTTATCGAAGGATAATAAAATTGTAGTTATACACGATGCGACTACCAAACGAACCGGAAAGAAATTTAGTTTTGTCAACAGGCGGACACTACAGGAATTGAAAACATTGGATGTCGGCGGGTTCAAGAGTGAAAAATGGAAAGGAGAAAAAATACCAACTCTTAAAGAAATGTTAAAAACAGTCCCCACTGGTAAAAAAATAATCCTTGAAATTAAATGCGGTCCGGAAATAATTCCTATCTTAAAAGATGAAATAAATAAATCCGGGTTGAAACCGGAGCAAGTTGAGATAGTTGGTTTTAATTTATCTGTTATATCAAAAGTAAAGCAAGAAATACCGGCCCAAATTGTTCTATGGAATCACGAGTTAAAAAATCATTGGTGGAGAAAAACAAATGACCGTTTTATAAACAAAATGATTGTAAGAGCAAAAGAAAAAAATATTGACGGACTAAGCCTGGGCGTAAGAAGAACTATAAGTGAAAAGCTTATTTTGCTTGTAAAATCCGCCGGACTTAAAATTTATTTGTGGACAATAGACGATCCGGCAGCAGCTAAAATATATTTTGAAACTGGAGTTGATGGAATAATAACAAATAGAGCTGCCTTGTTTGCTGAAAAATTATTATAATAACCGTAATTTCCAGTAACTCATTATTTATATCATAGAAAGGGATGACGAAAAAAAATAATATAAATAATTATAAATCTAAATGTCGAAAGCAATAATCGGAATTCACGGTTTAGGGAATAAACCGGCAAAAGAACTTACAACAAAATGGTGGAGACGGTCAATCCGCGAAGGTTTGAGCGGTATAGGTAAATATATTTTCAATCCCAAATTGGAAATGGTTTACTGGGCTGATATCCTGTATGATAAACCGCTTGATGAAAATATAAAAGATCCGCAAAACCCGTATTATCTCGACGATAAATATGTTTCCGCCCCTAAGAATTATAAACCTGTAAAACATGAAACCCGAAAGAAAATCCTGGGCTTTGTTGAAAAACAAATTGACAGGCTCTTCCTAAATAGGGATCTATCCATCAATTATACTTTTATTTCGGAATACATAATTCACAAATATTTTAGGGATCTTGATATTTACTATAACAGAGGGCAAATAGACAAAGACGGTAATAACTTTTGTCCTCGCGATCTTATTAGAAAAAGATTGTCGGATGTTCTTGATAAACATAAAAACGATGAAATATTTTTGATCACTCACTCAATGGGAACAATTGTTGCTTATGATGTGCTGGCGCTTAAGTTGACCAATTCAAAAGTTAATACTTTTATAACAATTGGTTCCCCGCTTGGCATCCCTGTCATTATAAGCAAGCTTGCTGTTGAATATAAAAATATTTTTCACGATTCATTTAAACCTTCAACCCCGGCATCAGTTACAAAATATTGGTATAATTTCTCGGATCTTGAAGACAAAGTTGCGATAAACTACAATCTTGCCGATGATTACGATGTAAACGAAGCAGGAATAAAGGCGGTTGACTTTATTGTTAGTAACAATTACGTTCTGAATGGTGAAAAGAATCCGCACAAAATATATGGATATTTAAGAACACCCGAATTTTCAAAAGTGTTATTTGAATTTCTCATTCAAGACAGGATGAAACTAACCATCTGGTTTTTAAATCTTATCAACAAATTCTACGGATGGACAATCAAAAAGACAGTTAAATATTTGCAAAAATTTTACTCTATTCTAACTGGGATTGAATATGAACCGTGAAAGCATGCTTGCAAAAATTGAAGGCCAAAAGGAACAGTGGGACTTTATCATAATCGGCGGGGGTGCAACCGGAATCGGCACTGCTATTGAAGCCGCTTCACGAGGCTATAAAACCCTTTTGCTTGAACAATCTGATTTTGCAAAAGGCACATCCAGCCGAAGCACAAAATTAGTCCACGGCGGCGTGCGCTATCTTCAGCAAGGCAACTTGTCGCTGGTTCTTGAAGCCTTGAAAGAAAGAGGAATTTTAAGAAGAAATGCACCGCATCTCGTTCATGATCTCCCTTTCATAGTTCCTAATTACGACTGGTGGGAAGGTCCATTCTATGGAATCGGATTAAAACTTTACGATGTGCTTGCCGGCAAAGAAGGGTTCGGATCGTCGAAGCTGCTTTCCAAAGAGGAAACAATAGAACATTTACCGACTATTGAAACCAACGGTCTTAGAGGTGGGGTAATCTATTACGACGGTCAATTTGACGATGCACGTCTTATTATTAACATGGCGCAAACGGCATTTGAACAAGGAGCTGTGCTTCTGAATTATTTCAAAGTGATTTCACTTTTAAAAAATAACGATTCCATATCGGGTGTTGAAGCCATAGATATTGAAACCAATAAAAAATATATAATTGGCGCCAGGGCGGTTATAAATGCTACGGGTGTTTTTTCAGACTCAATCCGCAAAATGGATGACATGAACTCTGAAGAAATTATTGTCGGCAGTCAGGGCACTCACATCGTTTTGGATAGATCGTTTCTACCAGGAAGTAGTGCAATAATGGTTCCGCATACGGATGACGGCAGGGTACTGTTTGCTATTCCATGGCATAATAGAATTATAGTCGGAACTACGGAAACACCGGTGCATGATTATCTTCTTGAACCAATACCGCAAAACGATGAAATAGATTTTCTTCTAAAACATACGGCAAGATATCTAACCAAAGATCCGAAACGTTCCGATATTTTAAGCGTTTTTGCGGGATTACGTCCTCTGGTTAAAAGCGGTTATGAGGAAAACACGGCAGCCATTTCACGCGATCATACAATTAATATTCTACGTTCAGGACTTGTTACAATTGCCGGCGGGAAATGGACAACTTACCGTAAGATGGCAGAAGATACTATTGACCATGCTTATATACTAGCGCAGCTGGAACCACAAAAATCTGTTTCGGCTGAACTTCAGATACACGGCTATCACCGACACGCAGATGAATTTGGCGATCTGGAAATTTATGGCTCGGATGCTCCGCTAATTCAAGACTTACTTGACGAAGACAAATCCTACAAAAAATTGATTCATCCAAGTTACACAACCGTCGCCGGTGAAGTAATCTGGGCTGTCCGTTTTGAGATGGCAAGAACTGTTGAAGATTTTCTTTCGAGACGGACAAGAATTTTATTGATGGATGCCAAAGCCGCCATCGAGGCGGCACCGGTAGTAGCAGAGCTGATGGCAAAGGAATTAAACAAAGATAAAAAGTGGGTAACCGGACAGGTTAATGATTTTTCGGCTATTGCAAAAAATTATATCGCTATATAGAAATTGTTGCTTAGATATTTATTCGATATTTCATAGACTCAATTCAGCGAACATTTAAATAGATGCGAAAATATTACTCTGTTAAAAAGGGGTTGAATATGAATAATGAAAGATTAATTGCAACAATTAAAGACTAAAAAGAGAAAGAGGGAATTCATGAAGGTTTATCCGCCGCAGGTTTCTCGAAGGCGGGCAATCTTCATAACACTGAATATATGTCAACAACTCATAGTTATTTTCTTCCGGGTGGTCTTTTATAATTTCTTTTATAAGGTGTTTTTCTCTCAGGTCTTTTATACTCAACGGTTTTGTGTTTTTCAGGTATTGAAACAAGCAGATTATCTTCCGGAAATACGCAATCGATTTTTTTACCAAGAAATTCTTCCAGCTTCTGAATTTCATTTGAATCATTTTCATCCGCAAAACTAATAGAAACACCGCTCGCCCCGGCGCGTCCTGTCCGGCCAATACGGTGCACATATTCTTCAACATCCTGGGGCATATTGTAATTGATTACGTGTGAAATAGCTTCTATATGAATTCCACGCGAAGCAACATCCGTAGCAACAAGTATGCGCACTTTACCTTCCCTAAATCTTTCCAATCTCTTAATTCTCTGGCTTTGTTCAACATCTCCTGAAAGGAGTGCACAGCTAATTCCGTATTTCTCAAATTTTTCTTTCAGGCGCCTCGCATCATCTTTCCGGTTTACAAAAACTAAAACCCGTTCCAGGTGCTTTTGCATTATCAAATTATACAGAAGAGTAGGTTTTTCTGCTATTGTTGTTATATATGTTATTTGTTCAATACTTTGCACAGCAAGATCTTCAGGGTGAACAATTATTTCAAATGCCTGCCTGGTCCATGATTCTGCAAGACGCTTAACATCTCCTGAAAGAGTTGCACTAAAAAACATTGTTTGGCGCTTAGCTTTTGCCGGTATTCTTGCAACAATTTTTTTAACTGAGGGGATGAATCCCATGTCAAGCATCCTATCGGCTTCATCAATTATAAGAATTTCTATTTTCCCCAGGTCAACTAAGTTCTTCTGCATAAAATCTATGAGTCTTCCCGGAGTGCAGATTAGTACGTCGCACGGTTCACGCCGTAAAGTATTTTCCTGCTTTCTATAATCCATTCCGCCAAGAAGTGAAAGAATAGAAAGTCGAATGTACTTGCCAAGACCCCGTGCATCTTTTTCAATTTGTAAAACAAGTTCACGTGTAGGCGCAAGAATAAGTGCACGTGGAGTTCCAGGTTTCCGTTTTTTTTCAATTGGATGTTTTTGAATATGATTGAAAATTGTAATAAGAAATGCAGCTGTTTTTCCCGTTCCGGTTTGAGCCTGGGCTGTTACATCATCACCACTCATGGATTTAGGAAGGGTTTCTGCCTGCACTTGAGTACAATATTTAAACCCCAAATCATAAATAGCATGAAGAATTTCTTTTGAAATATCTAAGTCATGAAAGCGGGTTTTGCCATCGGCAACTGGAATTTTGAATTGAGAATCATCCCAGACTTCCGGCAGAATCACAGGTGAAGATTGAACTTTAACCTGTTTATTCGGAGCAAGTTTTTCATGACGCAGCCGGTATTCTTCACGTGTTTCTTTTTTATATGGTCTACGCGCAGAATGTACCATGCCGGGTTTTTCATTTTGACGGAGATTTTTTTGGGGTGTTAATTTTATTTCCTTTGTAATTACAGGAGAGGTTGCCTTAACGGCTTTCGGTTTATTCCCGAAAATATTTTTCAGTTTTGCAGCGATCTTTTTAATCAAAGCAGACTACTTTTTAAGTAATTAATATCACTCAAGTTGACCGCCATTAAGCAG
>PMDS01000078.1 GCA_003155655.1 Melioribacter sp. | reverse complement strand
ATGGATTGGGATAATTTTGATAGAGCGTATATTTAGTCGGGATCTCAGATCCCTCTTGGATTTTAACTAATGGCTTTATTGTAAATACACTATCACTTTCATCAAAATATTGTAAATTGTTTGAATCCGAAATTTTAATTTTGCACTGCTGAGAATTTATATTAGGAACTAACCATGTATAACTTTTATTTGCGGCACTTACATTACTGGCTAATGTATTCCAGCTGCTTCCGTTATCAGAGGTATAGGATATTGAAACATTTGATACATCTTCATATATCCACGTAACGTTTTGAGTTGCTCCACTGTTCAATTTTTCCGATCCGTTGGGACTTGTAATTGTTATAGGGTGGAATATCTGGAATGCTTGGTCATTTGTATCATTTATCTGCAAACTGTCGCTATCGCTAACTTTTACCCAGCATTGCTGTAAGTTGATGTTGGGAATATCCCATGAATATGAACCACTGTTTGCTGGAATATTATTAGCGATTAAAGTCCAACTGCTTTTGTTGTTTACCGAATATTCTAATTTCATCTTTGTAACATTTTGACTTGTCCATGCTATATTTAGTTTTGAGGGATATTTTAATTTTTCACCACCGTTAGGCGCGTTTATTTTAATCAACCTTTCACGAGTCCACATCTTCAAGGTATCATCATAGCCGCTGCTAACCAGGTTTTTTCCGTCTGCGCTAAAACTTAAGCCACCAATTACTTTTGAATGAGAGCATGTAAATATTAATGTGCCATTATTTTCGTCCCATATTTTCGCAGTTTTATCCTGTCCTATGGTTACTATTCTGTCCTTATTCTTATTTACTACCAAAGAATAAACTGAACAATTTTGTGCCCAGATAGTCGATCCGTCACTTGTATTTGCTACGCATATACCATCGCCATTTTCACATACGAATCTGGATCCATCTTTAGTAAAATGTATGTAATTAACACCATCATCATAATATTCCGATTTGGATTCCTTTTTATTCAAGCGTATTGATCCACTTCCACCACTGAAATATTTTTTCCATATCAAATTTCCATCACTTGTTTCCCATAATTGAACTAATGATTCATCTTGATTTATTAACTTAGTATCATCGGGACTGAATATTGGACGCACAAAGTCAAGACTGTTGTATGAAACTGTTTTTGACCATAATAAAACTCCATTTTCAGAATTCCATAAACGCATGGAACCATCATTACTAAATGTCAATATTTTTGTTCCATCATTGCTTAAACATAAATACGTCGCAGGACTTACTATCCCGTTTGTCCATTTTTTAGCTCCTAAACTTAAATCCCATTTATAAAGATAATTCCCGGCTACTGAGACTATACTTTTCCCATCTGGACTAAAACAAAATTGATTCACAGGATCATTATGGAATAAATAAAATAATGTGTTGCCAGTTTCAGCATTAGCTAAATTTATAGTAGTATAAGAATTATTATACGCTACCATATTTCCATCTATAGAAAATACAGGCACTGAGCCTCTTTCTTTTGACCATATCAAATTTCCATTTGTAGCTTTGTATACATTGACTCCATTCCCGTCGTAGCCAACAATTTTTTGACCATCAGGACTATAATGCATGCCAATGTTATTCGCTGTAACTTTAACTCTCCATTTAAGTGACCAATTCTCCTGCGCATTCAGGTTACCGGCTAATAATAAAAAGCAGAGACAGCAAAAGGCAATTAGATCTTCTTTTCTCATGATGAACTCATTTTTAATGATATAAATTTCCCATTAATATTTATTTGACTTACAGCAACGTAAGAATTTTTCCCAAAGGTAATCTTTTAGGAAGTCTTAAAGCTGAAGATGAATAAATAATTAAATGATTTATACTACTTTGTAACTTGATATCTATATATAAATGATGTAACAGAAATTTCACCCCTTAACCCCAGGATGCGAAAAAATGTTTTTGCTGGTAATAAACTAAAAGAATTAATGAAGTTTTGCAATACCCCTTCGATGAATTCAGCAGAAGTCTTAGCCAAATAGCACCGGTTTATTATTCGTTTTATATTAAACAAATCACTCTTTTTTTAATGGGCTGAACATATTTTTTTGTTTTGTTATATTTATTTTTTTACCCGGTTCCGGTTCCATATAAAAATTTTTAATAACCACTGAATCATTCCCTTTTACTTCGATTGTATCCACTTGTGGTTTTAAGCCTGCGAATTGGCAACGTATCATATACTTTCCTTGTGGTACATTTTTTATCCTATAATTTCCGCTTGTATCTGTTGCACTGCCATTTTGGGTATGAAGTAATTGTATACTGGCTCCAAATACTTTTTCTTTGGATTGTTTAACTGATACATTCCCACAGATTTGTCCGGATTGACTAAAACAAATTATTGGGATTAATAATATGAATAAAACGATTTTCATAATTCCACCTTTAGTATTGAACATATAATTTATTCTGTGACGTAAGAACTTCTCACCAAGGGGATCCTTCCATTTGGGAATATGGGAAGTCCTTGACGCTAAATTAATTTAATTATTAAAATGTTTTTCAGAAAAGGAAATTTATCAAATTGTATTTTTAGAACTTTAATACTTAAACCCCGGTGTACGGATAATTGTTTCTGTTGGTTAATAAGTTAATGGAATTAATGAAGATTTGCAATACCTCTTTCTCTGCACTACTCCTCTAAGAAAGCATAACCTTCGAGGTCGCAAAGAAGTGACCTCGAAGGTTATCAAAGAAGTACAATTTTCTGTGGCGTTGAGACTTTTCCGGAAGGGATATCCCCCAGAGCAAACTTTTATTACCTTCTTCACAAGATAAAATATACATGATTCATTGCTGTTACTAACCACCCNNTTCCCCTCCTTGGAAAGGAGGGGACTTTTTAAAAGTAAAAACCCGGCATAACCGGGTTTTTCAATTTCTATATACTCAGTACTGAGTACTAAATACTAACTTTCATAAACACTGATGAACTGTCTGTCATTCTTTCCTATTTCAAATTTTACAACTCCGTTAACAGTAGTAAACAAAGAATGATCTCCGGCTAACTTTACGTTCTTGCCGGGATGAAAGCGTGTACCTTTTTGTCTAACAAGAATTGATCCTGCTGTAACTTTTTCACCGCCGAATGCTTTAACTCCAAGATACTGCGGATTGCTATCGCGACCGTTTCTTGATGAACCTTGACCTTTTTTATGTGCCATTATAAAATCCTCCGATACTAAGAAATCTTAGTAACTTCTATTCTAGTTAAATATTGTCTGTGTCCGTTCTTACGTCTATAAGAAATTCTTCTTTTCTTCTTGAACACAATTACTTTTTCATCTCTAAGCTGTTCTAATACTTTTGCCTGAACTTTAGCGCCCTGAATAGTTGGTGTACCAACTTTTGTAGAATTGTCGTCACCAAGCATTAAAACATTATCAAATGTAACCTCGGCATTGGGTTCAGCTTTTAATTGCGGGACGTACAACTTCTGATTTTCCAGAACTTTAAATTGCTGTCCTGCTATATCAACAACTGCAAACATTATTCCTCCAACTACTCAATTTTTGAGCCTTAAATATAATAGAAACACACCTTTCTTGTCAATAAATTGATCTATAAAATTAACATTTTGGGAATAAAAGAGTATATCCGGTTTAAAATGGACTCAAAAAGTCATTTTTTTAATTTAAATGAGAAGTTGCTGCCTTTACCAACCTGACTTTTTACTTCAATCTTTGAGCCGTGAGCCTCAACAATATGCTTTACAATAGCCAATCCTAGCCCTGTTCCGCCCAATTCCCTCGATCTGTCTTTATCAACACGGTAGAATCTTTCAAAGATTCTATTTAAGTCAGAAACCGAAATTCCAATCCCGGTATCATTTACAAAAACACTTCCAAATTGCTCTTCTTCTTCAATGCCAACTTCAACTTTTCCTGTTTCAGTATATTTGATGGCATTCACAATAAGATTTGTCATTGCCTGTTTAAGCCGTTGTTTATCGCCTAATAATTGCAATGTTTTATCAAATTGAAGCAGAATTAAATCAAGATTTTTTTTCTCTGCATGCGGTTTTAATTCATTTACAATACCTTCAAGAAATTCCCATGCGTTAAAATACCTATAGCTGAACAGCATCTGCCCGGATTCTATCATTGAAATATCTATCAGGTCATTGAGCAAACTGTTCAGGTTTTGAGTATGACGATTGGCTTTCTCGAGAAAATTTCTGTTTACATTTTTATCTTCCAGGGCGCCATCTAACAAAGTTTCAATATATCCCTGGATTGCAAAAATTGGAGTTCTTAATTCATGCGATACGTTTCCAAGGAATTCAGTTCGATACTTTTCAATCTTTTTTAGATTGGCAATATCCTCCTTAGTTTTGAGGAACATTGATTTAATCTCTTCCTCAAGCTTCACCAGGTCTTTGCTCAAAGAAATTTCATCTGCTGAAGTAAATGCATTGGTTCTTATTTTTTGAATTACCTCCCTGATCTTTTCCAGCTCAAGACGCTTTCTTTGAATAATGAAATAAACTGAAACAAATGCTGTAATAAGAGATAGAAAAGCCGGAAGAATTATTATACTTAAAGAAAATTGAAATATATAAGATGAGAATAGGGAAATTACTAAAACAACAACTAAAATCTTAGGTATGAATTTTAATGAAGCGGAAAAATCTTGCTTGAAATCATTCATTGCTCTTAAACCTGTAGCCAACTCCTTTTATTGTCTCTATTAAATCTTCATGCGAGCCAAGTTTTTCACGAATTTTGCGCACATGAACATCTATTGTTCTTTCCACTACAAAAACGTCTGTTCCCCATACATCATTTAATATTTTTTCACGGTGAAATACTTTACCGGGATTTGAAGCAAGATATGCTAAAATTTCAAATTCTTTTTTAGGAAAAATGATCCGCTTACCCTTTAGTGTTACGGAATACTTCTCTCTGTTAATAACCAGCGGACCAATAACAATTTCCTTCGGTGCATTAGATTGTTCCTGTGCAGCTTCAATTTTCCGCAAGTTAGATTTAACCCGTGCGATTAATTTTTTAGGCGAAATTGGCTTGGCAACAAAATCATTAGCCCCAATATTCAGCCCGTGAATTTCATCAATCTCAGATGCCTTGGCAGTCAAAAATATTATCGGCAGGTTTTTATATTCTTCCATCGCCCGGATTTTTGCACATACCTCATAACCATCCATTTTAGGCATCATTACATCAAGAATCACCAAATCAGGTTTCTGGGTAATTTTTTCCAGCGCCTGTTCGCCATTATAAGCACTAATTACGTTAAATCCTTCCTGTGTTAAATTATACTGAAGGAATTCAACTATATCTTTTTCATCATCAACTAGCAGGATTTTTGTTTTCATATATTTTAGAAATTAATTTCTTTTTGCATCCCGGCAGATTTATAAATTGTTTCCAATAATTTCATTAATGAAACGGCATCTTCTCCTGTAGAAATTACCGGAGTATTTTCTCTTACTACACCGATAAAATGTTTCAATTCATTCTCATAAGATTTTTTAAAAAGATTTGTAGTATTTGCTGAATTAGAAACCGTGTAGTCAATTTGACTTGCCTCCAAACGTCTATATGCCCGCAATGGGTTTAAATGGGCTGTTCCCAGGGTACCAAAAGCAGCCAGATGAAACTTATCCCATTCTGCATGCAGACCCCAGCTTACTTCAAAACTAATCACTTTATCATTTTCCAGCCTGAGCAATCCTACGGCAGAATCTTCAACATCCTTTGTATTATGGTTGAATTTTTGCACAGACACACTTTTTATTTGATGGTCATTGATTATCCAAAGAGCAAGATCAAGAATTAAAGTACCAAGGTCAATAATAACTCCGCCGCCTGATTGGCTCTTCTTTACAAACCATTTTTGATCGCTGCTCTGTTTACGGAGCCATCCGCAGCGGATGTAAAAAATATCTCCAAGTTCACCGCTGTTTACAAGACTTTTCATCAGCATTGCATCCGGTCTGTACCGTAAGTTCATCCCAATCATTACATTTTTTTTATTCTTTCTTGCAGTATCAGTAATTTTTTTTGCTTCTGCTGAATTTAATGCAATTGGCTTTTCAATAAGAACGTGTTTGCCGGCATTCAAGCAGTCAATAGCTATTTCCGCATGAGTATTAGTGGGTGTTGCAATTACCACTGCATCAATTTCATCTTTAACCAACAAGTCCTTGTAGTCGGAAAATTGTTGCTTAATATTAAATTTTTCGCCAATTGTCTTCAGACGATTTTTATTGATTTCTGCAATAGAAGAGACTTCCACATTTCCAAGTTTGGAAAGTATTGGCAAATGAATTAACTGTGCAACTCTTCCAAGTCCGATAACAGCAATTTTTGATTTTTCCATTAAGCCACTATACCGGTGTTTATTTTTTTACTAAGAAATAATTTAACTTTTTCTATAATTCCATCCGGATCAATGCCAAGTATTTTGTGCAGTTCTTCCTGAGTACCGTGATCTACAAATTTATCAGGCAATCCTATTCGCAAAATATCTTTTTTATAATTTTTCTCAGAAAAATATTCCAGCACACCTGAACCAAAACCTCCCGTAAGTGTACTTTCTTCAAGTGTAACAACTTTATCAAACCTAGCTGCAATCTCGTCCAGTAATTCCTTATCAAGCGGTTTAATGAAACGCATGTTTATTACTTCGGCATGAATTCCATCAGCCAATAATTTCAGAGAGGCTTTCTTTGCATACTCAACCATACTGCCAACAGCAAGAAAAGCAACATCCTGGCCGGAAGAAATTTTTTCTGCTTTAGCAATTTGTAATTCGTTAAATCCNNTGTGAACAGCATATCCCTAAGTTCAGCTTCATCCTTTGGTGCCATAATAACCATATTAGGTATTAAGCGCAGGTAGGTCAGGTCAAAAGTGCCATGATGGGTTGGACCGTCTGCGCCCACTAAGCCTGCCCGGTCTAAAATAAAAACCACATGCAGTTTTTGAAGCGCTACATCATGAATCATCTGGTCGAAAGCTCTTTGCAAAAAAGTTGAATATACAGCAACAACAGGAATTATACCCTGGGTAGCCATACCAGCGGCAAATGTTACAGCATGTTCTTCAGCAATACCAACATCAAAATATCTTTCAGGCATTTCTTTCTGTAAAAAATCCATTCCCGTACCATCCGGCATAGCAGCAGTAATACCAATTACATTCGGATTTTGCTTTGCTATTTCCACAAGCGCTTTACCAAAAATTGTTGTGTATGCAGGGCTGCCGCCTTTCTTTAGAGCTTCTCCAGTGACTTTATCAAACGGAGTTGCAGCATGCAGCTTTTGTGCATGTTCTTCAGCAGGTTTATATCCTTTACCCTTTTCACTAGTAATATGAACTAGGATTGGACCTTTCAATTTTTTTACCTGGTCAAATATTTTAATCAATTGATCAATGTTATGTCCATTTACAGGTCCAAAATATCTAAAACCAAGAGCCTCGAACAACATACCCGGTGTTATAATAGATTTGATACCGGTTTCTACACGCGCAGCAACTTTTCTTAACCTGTCTCCAAAGTTGTCAAGCTTACCGGTCAAATCCCAGATAGCGCCTTTAAATTTGTTATACTCCGGATGAGAAATCATCTCGCTGAAATAATTTGAAAACTGCCACACATTTGGACCAATTGACATATTGTTGTCATTCAGAACAACAATTAAATTACTTTTAATCAAGCCGGAATTATTCATAGCCTCGTAAGCCATTCCCCCGGTCATAGCGCCGTCACCAATTACAGCAATAACCTTCTTATCAGTTTTCTGGATATCGCGTGCGACAGCCATTCCAAGCGCAGCAGAAATTGACGTAGAAGCGTGTCCGGCGCCAAAGGCATCATATTCACTTTCCGAACGTTTTAAAAATCCGCTGATACCATTCAAACGTCGTATTGTTTTAAGCTGGTCTCTTCTGCCAGTAATAATTTTATGCGGGTATGCCTGATGCCCTGTATCCCAAACAATCAGATCGTGCGGGGTATCGAAAACTTTATGAAGTGCAACAGTAAGTTCAACAGTGCCAAGTCCTCCTCCAAAATGCCCGCCAATTTGGGAAATAATATCGACCATGTATTCTCTAATTTCCGTACAGAGAATTTTTAAATCATCAATGTTCAGTTTGCGGACATCTGCCGGTGAATTAATTTGGAACAAAATTTTATATTTCGTTTCTTCTGCCATTTTCCGGAAATCCTTTTAACTACTGTTTTAAATTATCTTCAAGCTGCTTTTTCAGATCAGTAACTTTTAATTCTGCATCTTTTAATGCAGCGTAACAAGTTTTTGCTAAATTAATTCCTTCCTCATATAATTTGATAGATTCTTCCAGACCAATTTCCCCATTTTCAAATGTATCTGAAATTTCCTGCAGCCTGTTTAACGAATCTTCAAAATTATTCTCTTTTCTCTTGCTCATTTTATATTTACATCTCCGTCATAAAATTTTATATCAATTGATTTACTGCTTTCTAAGTTTTTCTTTCTGGTTATATACTTACCATCCTGCTTAACAATTGCAAAACCGCGTTTTAATACATTGTTTACGTCATGAGAACTAACTTTGCTCTCCAAAAGCGCAAGATGATTTTTGCATCCGTCAAAACTATTATCAAAATTATTTTGAAACCTGTAAAGAGTATTATCCAACTGCTGCATTTTATCTTTCAAGAAATCAAGCGGTCTGCGGAATCCATAAGACAAAACTGTTTGATCTACGTCCTTTCTATAAGAAGAGATAATTTCCATTATTTTGACTGATAAATAATATGAAAACTCACTTATAAAGGCAAAAAGCTCCTCCTTATCCGGAGTAGCAAGTTCCATTGCTGCCGATGGAGTAGCTGCTCGTAAATCTGCCGCAAAATCGGAAATTGTAAAATCAATTTCATGTCCTACAGCGCTTATAACCGGAATTTTCGAATCAAAAATTGAACGAGCAACAATTTCTTCATTAAAAGCCCATAAATCTTCAAGAGATCCGCCGCCCCTGCCAACAATAATTAAATCAATGTCCTTTTGCATGTTAAGTAATTTAATGCAGTTAGCAATTTCTTCAGCAGCGCCTTCACCTTGCACTTTACATGAAGCAATTAAAATTTCCACAACCGGAAACCTGCGCTGGGCAATGCTTTTCATATCTTGAAATGCCGCACCATTTATTGCAGTTACAATTCCAATTTTCTTTGGGAATTTAGGAATTGGTTTCTTGAATTGTTCATCAAATACTCCTTCGGCAGCCAGTTTCTGTTTAAGTTTTTCAAACGCAGCCTGTAGTTCCCCAACACCTGCCGGCTTCATTGAGCGCACATCTAATTGGTAATTCCCGCGGGGAGGATAAACAGTCAACTTACCGGTAATAATTATTTTCATTCCATCCTGAGGTGAAAAGAAAACGTAATTATTAATTCCGCGCCACATAGTACAGCTAACCTGCGCATTGGAATCTTTCAAAGTAAAATACCAATGCCCGGAAATATGCGCTTTGAAATTCGATATTTCTCCAATTACACTAACCTCTGAAAAATTATCTTCAAGAGTTTGTTTAATCAATCCTGTTATTTCACTTACAGATAAAACGTCTGCCATTTTTTGAGTCTGTCTAAAGATTTAAGGAAAAGAAATTAGAGTATAGTCCGATGGAAATTTCATGAAAGTCCTCCCCATCTTTAATCAATTGAAAATTATACCTATAGCGTAAATAAAAGGTGAAAATATTTTGAATCTGAAAAAGTCCGGCTGAAAATTCCACGCACAATCCGTTATATCCTTTGAAATCAGTAAAAGCATCAATACCCGGAGAAATATATTTGATGAAGGGTACTTGAATAATTTGTTTATAACCAAAACGTAAAAAATTTTTATGTTCCGACTCATCAATAAATGAATATTCAACTCCAAGATAGCCTGCAGGATAATTATACCCAATTGAATAGAAATTAATCAGGGGAATTTCCTTACTTAATGACAGATGATGGGCGCCATGCGCATACACATAAGTAGGAGAAGGAATTGCGAAAATAACCCCTCCAAGGCATATACTGAATATTCCCACATCCTGCTCAGGAGCAATCACCAGCCTTTTAGGTAAGGCAACAAGATAGGATTCCGTAGTAACTTCCTTGCCATTCTTATTTTTAGCAATTATTGAATAGCTGAAGGAAGCGGAATCAAGTTTTAATTTATCCAGTTCAATTTCAAGCTTATGATTATCTGTAAATATTTCTGAAACATTTAAACTTTTTTTATTTATAAGTATTTTGGAAGTGCAGCTATCTCCTGTTGCAAAAGTCAAAACGAATTTATGCGGCAATTCAGGTGTAATAAATGAATCTATTACATAAACATCAAATGAAGATGCGGTTGTATCCTGCTGGGCAAAAATTTTAACAGCAATTAAGAATACAATTAGAAATTTAGAGAGGCGCATATTCATTTATTATTGTTGCGCGTAAAATTAAACTTTTTTGTGTAAACATTTTTGATTTTCTTTACCTGAAACAGGTACAAAAATTTCATGCTTAAATCTATTTAAGTATATTTGCACTGCTATCAATAAAAAATTTAATTACCAAGGAATACATTGAAGATATTGATTTCTAATGATGACGGCATAGATTCACCGGGCATTTTAGCTCTTGCAGATGAACTTAAAAAGATCGGTCAGGTTACAGTAATTGCTCCACGGACTGAACAAAGCGCTGTTGGGCATTCAATTACAATGAAAATGCCATTACGGATTACCGAATATTACAGAAATGGTGATTTTTTTGGATATGCAATAGACGGCACTCCTGCAGACTGCATTAAAATAGGAATTAGAAACATAATGAAAGAAGCGCCTGATATTGTAATTTCAGGGATTAATCTTGGATCGAACACTGCAATTAATATTATTTATTCCGGCACAGTTTCAGCCGCAAGAGAAGCCGCAATTATGGATGTACCTGCAATTGCAGTATCTGTTACAAGCCACGAGGCAAAACATTATAAATATGCCGCAGAGCTTTCACGTAAACTGGCAGAACTTGTAGTAAAAAATAAATTAAAAACCGGTACCTTATTGAACGTCAACGTACCCGACCTGCCTGAAGAACAAATTGCAGGAATACTTCTTACCCAGCAGGGAAAGTCGAAGTGGGATGATGTTTATGTTGAAAGACAAGACCCGTACGGCAAAAATTATTACTGGCTTACCGGGAACCTTGTACAGGTTGATAATGCGCTTGAGACAGATCAGTTTGCCGTAAGAAATAATTATGTATCAATAACGCCAATCCATTTTGATCTGACCGACTATGAAACTTATGACGTGATGAAAGGATGGAAATTGGAAAATCTTGGCAACAATAAATAATGAAAAATCAATGGCAACAGCCGGNNTTTGTAATTATTCTAGCTGCATACACTTATTATATTTACAAACATACAATTCCTAAAGTGTCCTCAAGAATAAGAGTAACGTTAATAATCCTCCGTACTCTTGTTTTCTTCCTGATATTATTTATAATCTTTGAACCTGTATTAACTATAATCAACCGGAACATTGTTGAATCAAAAACAATTGTCTTTATTGATAACAGCAGCTCAATTGCCGCCAGGGATAGTTCGAACAGACTAAATGAAACTATTTCATTTGCAAAGGATATTTTTTCTGCAGCGGGAATCAGGAGCAGTTTATTTGCATTTGGAGGAGGAATTGATTCATTAACAAATGATCAGCTGGTTAGGATAAATTTATCCGAGGCAAAAACAAACTTTGCTAAAATAATTGATTACGCTAAGGAACATTCGCAGTCAACAAACGCAGTTGTAATTCTAAGTGACGGAATAATCACAGACGGAATTGATCCATCCTTCCAGGCAGAAAAACTTCAAACGCCGGTCTTTACCGTCGGAATTGGAGATACTTCACAAAATAAAGACGCTGAAATTTACAACGTATTATACAATCAAATTATTTATTCCGGTAAAGAATCTTCAATAGAAGTTACATTGAAAAATTCCGGATTCGCCAACAGAACTTCAAGGGTAAGTTTTCTGGAAGAAGGTAAAGTTATAGATTCAAAAGATATTGTTTACAACGAGTCCGGTATGAATAAAATTTCATTTAATTATAAGCCGCAGGGCGCTGGAGAAAAAAAATTAAGCGTTTCAGTTGCGCCGCTTGCCGGTGAATATACAACTTTGAATAACAGCCGTACATTTTATATTAACGTTCTTGATACAAAATTAAAAGTGGGTTTAATAAGCGGCAGCCCATCTGCAGACGTTTCTGCAATATCTAATGCGCTAGCAAGTGATAAAAATATTAATGTAAAAAAAATGATTCAGACTGCTCCCGGTAAATTTTGGAATGATGCAAAACTTTCATTAATAGATAGTGCTGATATTTTAATGCTTGTTGATTTCCCTTCGGCAAATACTCCGCAAAATTTATCCGACAGGGTTATTTCTGCAATAAATCAGGGTAAACCTTATTTCATTTTGCTTTCCCCGGGAGTAAGCCTAAACCGGCTGGTAAGTTTCAATAAGCTGCTTCCCTTTGCTATTTCTAATAGTTCCTCAGATCATATTGATGTACAGCCAGAGATTCTTAGCGATAATTACTCAGCATATTTTTCAAACCAGGGTAACAGGAAAGAAATTTGGGATAATTTGCCTCCGACAGCCCAGTTTGCAGTAGGAATCAATTCCCTGCCGGGCTCAAACGTACTTATAAAATCAAAAGTTAAAAATATTTCAATTTCTAATCCGCTGGTGGTTGTGCGAAGTCTTGGTAAGCAAAGAGTATTTGCAATTCTTTGCGGAGAAATTTGGAAATGGCAGCTTAATACTGCAGAAAAGAACCCCGGATTTTTTAACAACTTTATTAATGATATTATAAAATGGCTCAGTCTTTCCTCACAGCAAAAACAATTTAATATTACTACGGATAAGAAAATTTATTCAGTTGGTGAACAGGTTGAATTCAGGGCTGAACTTTATGATCAGACTTTTTCGCCGGTAGATACGGCAAAAATTGAACTGGTGTTGAAACAAAACGGCAAGGTATTTAACCTGGCATTAACTCCGGCAGGCAATGGTATATATACTTCTGAATTAATTCCTAATGAATCCGGTGATTTTATGTTTGAAGCTTCTACAAATTATGGCGGGAGCAAAATTAAAAGTAATAACGGCAGGTTCAGCGTGGAAGAGACCCGGATTGAAAAAATTGATACAAGAATGAGGCAGGATTTTTTGAAGTCTTTGGCTAAATCTACTGACGGGGAATATTATTCAATCGGGAATTATTCCGGATTGATTAAAAAACTCAAGGACATTAACAGGGTTTCAACCAAAGAAAATATCACAAAAAATGAATTGCAATTGTGGTCAAATAAATGGATGTTACTGATAATCATATTTCTTTTGGCGGCAGAATGGTTTTTGCGAAAAAGAACCGGGATGATTTAATAGAAGGTGGAGATAGATATGTCTTATTTAGAATTTAAGGAAGAAGAAAAAGTCGGCATACAGTCAATTGACCAGGAACACAAAAATATTTCCGATATTATTAATTCAATTCACGATGACGTATTAGCTGTTAATAAAACGCTCACTTTAAATCATTTTCACTCATTTTTGGAAATCCTTGAAGTACATTTTAAAAATGAAGAAAAGTTAATGAAAGAAACAAACTTTTTGGGTTATATTTCTCACAAACTTGAGCATGACAGGTTTTACAACCAGATAAAAAAAATAATAGATGATATTGAGAAAGGAACAAGTTTATTTGGACTTGAACAGTTGAAAGGGATCAGGCGCTGGTTTTTTAATCATATTGAGCTAAACGATAGAAAATGCGCCCAGCATTTAATTGAAAAGGGATATTCATAATACTGCATGGATGCGTTCAATTATTTTTTAGATTTAATTCTCCCCCGCTTGTGCCAGTCATGTAAAAACAAACTCAACATCGATGAAAAAGTTGTCTGCACCTCCTGCCTTTTAAAAATTAAATACGCTGATGAAGAAAGAATTTACCATGAATTTGAAAGAAAGTTCAAAGATGACAAAATAATAAGCGGATTTACTTCGTGCTTTGTTTTTGAAAAGGAAAAAGAATTCCAGGAAATAATTCACCAGTTAAAATACAACGGTAAATTTTATGTCGGTGTTTTCCTGGGAAAGTTTATGGCTGGCGAATTAAAACATATTCTTCTCGATTGGGGAATTGACTGGATTGTTCCGGTACCACTGCACCATTTAAAACGTGCGGAAAGAGGATATAACCAGTCTGAATTTATTGCGAAAGGAATTAAAGTAATTACAGGAATTCCGGTAAAGAAAAATATACTTAAGCGCGTAAGATTTACAGAAACGCAAACAACATTTAACCTGCAGGAAAGAAAACTAAATATGGAAGGCGCATTCAGCCTGAAAAGAAAAACTAATCTTGAAGGTAAAACTATTCTGCTGCTGGATGATGTTATAACTACCGGCGCAACAATCTCCGAGTGCGGACGGGTATTACTTGATGCAGGAGCGGAAAAAGTTTATGCGGCTTCTGTGGCAGTGGCGGATTAGTTATTAAAATTATTTGTATAGCGGAAAGCGAGCTTGCCTGCCAGTGACTGTGACAATTCCTCAACATAGAATTATTTTTTATACAGTCAAGAAATGGTTCCCAACTTAGGAGGGTAAATAAGAATAAGAACATAAATAAGAGCATGAATATGATTAAGAACAAGATTAAGATTATGATTATGAGCCCACCTTTGACCGGATGGCAAAGCCACAAGCAAACCCACCAAAGGCGGGTAAACAAGAATATGAGTAAGAATAAGATTAAGATTATGATTATGAGCACGCCAAAGGCGAGTAAACTTGACAGCCTAGGAAAGTTGGTTAGCATGTATTTTCATCTAAAATGTATCATTAAATGAACATAATAGAGACCATCTGGCAAGTATTTATTATTCCCAAACGAAGTGAATTTCATAGAATTTTCCTGATGAAAGAGATGCACATTTACCTATACCATCCAAAGTGAAGTAATTCGAAATAATTCTAACATTATAATTGGCTTTTATTTTTTGGAGATTGTACTGGTCTCCGATTCTTGTAACATAATTAACATGAAGATCATAGTCTGAATAATTGTCATCAGTATAGAATAGAAATTTTCCGTCTTTTGTGAAAATAGGATAATTTAACAGAATAGCATAAAAAGAACATATGAAGATCTTAGAATTATCATAATCAAAGATGGCCTCTGGTTGAGGATAACTCTTAGAAAATATTTTTTCATCAATTACTTTCCAACCATTAGTTTCTTGGACAATGATATTGTATCCATCCATGTAGATTATCTTTGTCCCGTCGTCATTAAAGACTAAATTATTCTTCGGCGGGAATGTATTTAATATCTTCTCACCTAGTAAATCGAATACGATAAAATTATTACTCCCAGACAAATATATTTTTGTATTATCAGATGAAAAGAAAATTTTTGTAACATCATTGCATGATGTATTTATTTTCTTAATCAATTTACCAGTTTTTGAATCAAATAAATATAAATATGAATTATTTGTTGAGACAAATGCTAAATAATTCCCGTCTAAACTATATGAAATAGTATTGGCAATGACATTCGGAATAGAATATAATATTTCACCAGATGTAAGATCAGTTATTGTTAAACCTTTGTTCATTAAAATTGCCGCGATGTTTGAAACAGGATTAAACTTAATATCGGTTCAATTATGAAAATATGGTAAATTGTTAATAATTTTTAAGTTACAAACAACACTTACTTTTTTTGAATTTGATGGCAGGGAAATATTCGTTGCTGTTTTTGTTATAACCCTGTAAAATCTGAAAGGGGTGATATCCGAACAAGTATCAACGAAAGAAAAAGTATTTTTGTCCACGCTGCCAACGCCAAAAAAATTTGCATTATCTGTACTACACTCAATTAAATATCCCGTTGCATGACTAGAACTGTCTTTCCATATTATTTTAACAAACGAATTATACATTTTTTCGGGAATTTTATTGTTTTCAATGGATTGGATACCAATTATTTCAGGTCTATACCCAGTGTAAATTGGTGAATCTACATCGTAAGGATTAATTAGGGTAGAGTTCACCTCATCACAACCATTAAATACTATTATTATCATTAAGCTAAGAATGACATATCTCATACTAATCACCAGATTGGTTCGAACGGAATTTTAACATTTATTCTGTATAACGCAGTTAAATCATTCTTTGGGATGTTATTTACTTCTAAAATTTTTATTTCGTCTTTTATTGAATGATTTAATAATGCATCAAATAAATTATACACATATACAACAGCTAGTAATCCTATAGAAATATTTCGATAAACCTGGGATTTATTTACTAAGCTCTCCGATCTGGCCATCAGATCTTTATAAAAACTGGCTTCATATTCATTCCTGGCATCAAGATAACTAGTTCTATTATTATTATAATCTCTTCTATTCAAATCATATTTAGTTTGTGTTAGGTAAAACAAAACACCAGAAATTAATGTACCTCCAAAAATTTCTACTCCACTTAATTTGTGGCCATTTTGAAACTGACCTAGACCAGGTACAATAAATGAAAAGAGGAATGGTCGAAAAGTCATTGTTCTGTGATTCACAAGAAAAACATAATTCTTATCTGGTTTTACTTCAAAATTATTTTCACTACTAACATTATCTTGATTGCATTTATAGGCTAATTCATGTTCACCGGTAAGAAGACTATATTTGCTTAAATCCTCTGATTTAACCAATTTGCCATCAATATATACAGTAGAATTTCGAACAGAATCTACTAAAGAAATAGATCCATATGACGAGATTAGATCAGCATCAATAATATGTACTCTTTTAAGTGTGTTTATTTTTCTAGTGAAAGTATCAAATCCTTTTTTTTCTATCCTGATGTTGTGTTGCACCAAATTAATTTTAATGTCTTTAAGCGGAGTAACTCCATAAAGTGAGTCATCAATAAAAACTTTTGCATTAGTTTCGGCACATGAAATTCTTATCATACCATATTCACCATCTAGTATTGGATATAATTGAGTATCTTCTGTACCTGAATAAACTACGCTTGTCTCAAATGGTTTATCATTTTGGTTCTCAATCCTAATCTTGTATATACCAGCCTTCATATTATTAAGTTCAAGGGGTGTATTACCATAGCTTTCACCATTTATGAATACTTTTGCACTAGTTGGAATTGAATTGATATTTAGAAAATGGGATTTGTTTTGTGCTGTTGTATCTATTACTGCAAACAAGGGGTTACTTAAAAATAGAAGCGGAACAACTAAACTTAAATATCTCATATAAAATACCTTGTTAAGTATTGAACCTGTTTTTATTTGTAACTAAAAAGCAATATTCACTAGCTAGTATTAATCAATTTGGGGCTAGTATATTGACAATTTAATACCGTTTACTTAAGAAGCATCATTTTTTTTGTAATAAAATAATTATCGGATCTAATTTGATAATAGTAAATACCGCTCGTTAATTTTTCTGCATCGAAATCAATTCTAAATTTGCCAGCATTTTTATTTTCATTTATCAATACGGCAATTTCTCTTCCTAACAAATCGTATAATTTTAATGTTAAAAAACAAGCTTTAGGAACAAAATATTCGATCGTTGTTTTAAGATTAAATGGATTTGGATAATTTTGAGAAACTATAAAAGATGTTGGAATTTCATTTGAATTTTCTGTTGTTCCACTAGTTAATTCAGCAATAGGAAGTTTATAAATCCCAGCTGTACTAGTCCCTACGAATAGATCAGTCCCAACTATTGCCATCGATCTAGCTTGCGTGTTTCCCCACCCTTGATACATCCAATTCCATGTTTTGCCGTCATCATTTGAAAAGTATACTCCATCTTCATTCCCGACAAATATATTGGAACCACTGGCAACAATACAATTTGCAATACATTTAAGGCCCTTAGCTATCCAATGGACACCATTATCGGTGGAATAAAAAACTCCATCACCGGCACTTCCAATTATAATTCTCGACCCAGCTATTGTAATAGTCCGAATATCAGAATTTGTAATTCCGTTATTTACAGGATTCCAATTTTTACCTTCATTAGTTGAGAGATATACACCATTCGAAGTAGCTGCAAATATGTTCCTTTCCAATAATGCCAAAGCCCGGACGTCAACTTTTGGCAAATCATTATTTGTTGAAGTCCAACTTGAACCATTATCTGATGAAATTAGTATTCCTCCAGAAACTCCAGCGTAAATATTTTGACTACTTTTAATGAAAGAATATACTTTATATATTGTCAACTTGTCACTAACCTGTGACCAGTCAGAACCATTATTTGTCGTCTTGAAAATGCCATGATCAGTACCAGCATAAAGTTTATTGTCACTTATTAGAAGACTATATATAAAGTATGGATGATCACTATACTCTCCAACTGTTTTCAGTCCGTTATTTAATTCATTCCAGCTTTGTCCATTATTATTTGAGAAATAAACACCATCGTAACTGTCGGTTCCTAAAAATATTTTTGAACCATCAACTAGAATCGAGGTTATACTAGATCGAATTGGTAATCCATAATATTTTGTCCAATTAATTCCATTATTTGAGGATGCTATGAGACCGTTTTCTGTGCCAGCATAGATATTAGTCCCATTTGATTTAAGCTGTATTATTGCGTTGTTCTCAATACCCCCATTTACTTTTACCCAATTTGAACCATTATTTTTAGAAAGGTATAGACCGAACCATGATCCAATATATAAGTCTGACCCTTTTGCCATTAAACAATTAACAGACCTACTTTGAAGAGAGCCATTATATGGTAATCCATTATTGATTGTTTTCCAATTTGCACCATTATCTGTAGAGAGATAAATTCCATTTACATGTGATACAGCATATAAATTTGTACCATCTTTAACTATTGACTGAACGCTTACATTAGTTAGACTGTCACTTATAACCGTCCAGTTTTCCCCATTGTTTGTTGAAAGAAAAACACCCTCGTAATTCACTGCATATAAATTTTTCACATCATATATAAGACAAAAGATTTTGCTAAATGTCTTCAGACCACTTGTTAGTGAAATCCAAGATTTGCCGTTATTAGTAGATCTAAATAAACCATCTGATTCCGTACCTAAAAATATACTTGAGTCATTGGCGACAATTGAACATATATTAGTCCCTTGTCTTAAACCGTCGCCAACGAAAGTCCAGCTTGAACCATTGTTTGAAGAAAGGTAAACACGGTCTTGAGTTCCAGCGAATAAGTAAGATCCTTTAATTGCAAGGCAGTTTATTGCAGTTGGATATGAAAGTTTACTAACATATTTCCAGATTGCCCCATTATTGTTTACAAGAAAGATCCCATCTTGGGTGCCAACAAATAAATCAGACTCTTTAACAGCAAAACAATTAATATAGCTATTATATGGCCCATTTGATTGAACCCATTGAGCTTTTAGTATGCACGATAAGTTTATCAGAAGAAAAGCAATTCTAAAATTCCATTTCATTTTTAATCCATAATATTTGGTTTTTTAGAAAATTCATTTTTATCTATAAAAACGTGGTATTGCTAAAATGTCGTTAGTATCTATTTTTAATATTTTATTAAATAATAATTATTCCAATAATTTAAGTTATTCTTAGTAAAATAATAATTTACTAAACTTCCATCCTCAGAAGTAAGGACTATCTCAAAACGTTCATTCTCAAATTGACCAATAGCACTTAACCCTTTAACTGATGCATCTCTTACTGTAATACCTTTGGGTAATTTAAATACAATAGAATCACTTGCAAATATTTTCACTGTTACATCTTTTTCTAACCTTCCATATCCTTACGATGGGAATATTAAATTATCAGTTATGAATAATAAAACCCATAGGATATTAAATCCAATTGAAAACCCCATTAAAAATTTTTTCATAATAAAACTACCTATAAATAAGTATAACTATTACTTAACCCGTCAATAGATTTTATGTCATGCAATCTTATCTACCTGCATTTATTTGTTGTAATCAAATTATTTGCGTCTTATCCCGCCAACAAACAGCGGGCAAGCATTACAACTATATCTTGAATGATAGCAATTTATATTTGATTTGAAACCTGAAACAAAAATCTATATGGTAAAACTTTTATTCCTGCGTTCAGGGTTTTGGAGAAGATACTGCATAACCCGAGTTAAATTTAGATTACATTTGGTAATTTGTCAAGCAAACCAATATTTAACTAATAGAATTTTATAATGCAGTCAAGAAGTGGTACTGGCTAAGCCGGGCGGCATAGCCACAAGCAAGCCCGTCTAAGCCGAACAGTCTTGACTGCCGCACAATTATATCCTAACTCTTATTAGTAGACAGCTTGAAGGACTGATTATATTGCATCTATTTTAGCAGCAATAATTTTTTTGATATCTGACGTTCTGCCGAAGAAAGTCTATAAATATAAATTCCCGAACTTAATTTGCTTCCATCAAATCTAACGGAATAATTACCGGGACCTTTTACTTCACTAACTAAAGAAGCTACTTCTCTACCCAGGATATCAAATACTTTCAAAGAAATAAAATCTTCTTTTGCTAACGAATAATTGATAAGTGTTGATGGATTAAACGGATTTGGATAATTTTGCTCTAAGTTAAAACTCGTTATATTTTCCCCTACAGATTTTACATCCGATATATTAAAATATGAAACCGGCACTTTCCATATCCCCTGCGTTACAAGAGATGCATAAATATAATTATTTAGAATACATATATCTTTAACAAATGGATTTTGATAAAAACCATCATTAGCTGTATACCAATTTTTTCCCAAATCATTACTAAAAATAATCCCTTCACTTGTTCCAACTAAAATATTATTATCCTTAATAATTACAGAGTAAATATATATTAGTTCTAAATCCCGTGTCCATGTAGCGCCATTATTTGTTGAATAAAATAATCCTCCAAGTTGCTCAGCTCCTGCACAAATATTATTACCTTCTACAGAAATTGTAACTACATTGGAGCCCATCCCATTGTAAGATCCAATAAGAAAAGACCAGTTCTCACCATCATCAAGACTGCGAAATAGTCCTTCGCCAGTTCCAGCATATAATACTTTATTTTTATAAAGTAATGAATAAACTTGAAAGTCAGTGCGATTTGACTTGGACAATCCTTTATTTATTTTTTTCCAACTTTTCCCATTGTCGGTACTTTTAAATAATGATTCAGCTTCTGTTGCCAAATAATAATTCCTATCCACTTTCATAAAATCATAAATAATTTCCTTGTCGTATGTGGGAAGAGGAACTTGAATCCACAAACTATCATTAACATTTTTCTTAAATATTTTTCTTGAGAAATCACCTACAAAAATAGTATCGCCAAATATTTTTAGTAAAGTCGCACCTGAGTTCAATTGATCTTTCATCCAAGTTACACCTAAGTCGTTTGATGACCAAAGTCCGCGGGAATCCACACAGAACAATGTATTCTCATGTTTGGCAAGATTATAAACAATTGTGTTGGTTATTCCAGTATTGCATTCCGTCCAACTTTCACCACCATCAGAACTACAATATATTCCATCTTTATCTGACCCGACAAATAATTTCCCATTAAATTCTGTAATATCCCTTATAAATTGAGAACCAAATGTTGCATCGATATAAGACCAATTAAGCCCCTCATCCCTGCTTACATAAAGCCCGTATCTTGTTGCTGCAAATAATTTATTAGAATAAAGGAAAAGTTTTTCCGGATATTTATTTGATAAACCTATACCACCACTAAAATTATTAAATGAATTATTATCAATATTATATTCAACTAAAGAAGTAGAACCGGCAATATAAATATTGGAGCCATCCAGGAACATAGTACTGCAATAATCCGAAAATATTTTTTTCCACGTTGAATTGCCGATGGTATAAACATAAACACCATCATTCATAGTACTAACATAAATTTTATTGTTTTTACAGATTAGTGAACTAACTTCAGAGATTGCGTAGCTATTATTTATCAATAATTCATTCCATGTTACAGCATTATTTGTGGTATAATATATATGGCCATAATTGCCTTCGCCACATCCTACATACAATGCATTTTCCGAATAAGCTATAGAATTTATATTCCTATAACCATCACTTTCTAATATTTGTGTCCATTTTTGTCCATAATTTTCAGATAAAAATAGACCATAACTTGTTCCAGCATAAATTTTATTTCCAATTATTAATGAAGAAGAAATATAAGCAGGAACCCCGTCACGTGCAGGTATCCAACTTTTTCCACCATTGCTACTTACAAAACTACCAGCACCCTCTGATCCGGCAAAAACAATATCATTATTAGATGACAAAGTGGTGATTGTACCTCCAGGTGTTAAATTAGTCTGAGACCATTGCGCATTTGAAATATGATATAATTGAAAAATGGATATAACGATGAAATGATATTTAGAGAATTTCATTGATTAACCTTGTATTAATTATAGTCTGTAGGTAAGTGATTTTCCTTATCAAATCTTTGAAATTCTTAATCCAGCTAATATCTTTCTTCGTCCGTCAAGGATCATGAGTTTGTCTGTCTTTAGCGGCTAGTGAGCCCTTGTTAAATTTGTTCTATTATTTTCTGGACTTGTGGTTTTAATGAAACAATATCTGTTGTAATTATGTCCCACACGATTTTAGTATCAATACCAAAATACTCGTGGATTAATAAATTCCTAAGATCTATTATTTCGCGCCATTGTATTTCTGAATAGAGTTTTTTGAATTGAGAGGTAAGATTATTTGCGGCTTCACCAATTATTTCCAATTGTTTTACACATGCAAATTGCATCATCGTATTAGATTGGAAAACTTCATAAGATGATTTTTGAACATAGGATTCGATTTCTAGAATAGCATCATAAATATGTTGTAAACGTGCTTTATCACCCAGACTATTTCTCATAGATCAATATTTTTTCTGAATCAATAAATGGTTTAATATACTTCGAAACACTATTACTTGTAAGAAGATCGACTTTCCTTTTTAACAAGTCTTCCAGTTCAAGTTTCATTCTTATAAAACCAAGACCAATTGGTTGTGAATAATCTAATTCAACTAAGATATCTACATCGCTCAGTTCATCAGCCTCGTTTCGTGATACAGAACCAAATAAAAAAGCTTTCTTAACAGGTTTATCTTTTAAACAATTTACAATCTTATCAGAAATATCTTTACTCATGTTTTCACATTACTTTGTTTAAAATGTCTTTAAAAAGATAATTGAAAACATATTAAAATACACTATCCATTTTTATTGGAGGGCTAACTATTACTATTGCCGCGTCGTATTTGTTATTAAGGTTAAATTACAATTCTGAAACTTGAAATAAAAATCTATAGGTAAAACTATTATTCCTACGTTCAGGGTTTTGGAGGAGACAGAATAATCCCAATGAAACTTAATTCACATTTTGTAATTTGTCAATTAAATCAATATCTGATTAACTCACCTTACGCAAAAACGGTATTTACACTAATTGATTTTAAAACTTCATAGCAAAGCAAGATTTCATATTTTCAAGTTCATTATGAAGATGTAAGCTGATAATGAAATTACCTGTCCATTGAACAAAGGATTGGGCTAAAGCCCGGATTTTTTTTCTTGGTTAGACTCCACGTCCTGAAGGACGTGGTTAATAATATTCAGCGACTTAAAATTGTGACTATAGATTAAATTGTGCGTAAGGTGAGTGATTAATAAAATTTTATCATGCAGTCAAGAAATGGTTCCCGCCTCAGCCGGGTAAACCCGTCTGAGCCGGGCAGGCTTGACTGCCTCTATATGAGTTATGTGTCTTTAAAATTTAGATTTTAGAATTTCTTTTCCTTTCTCAAGAACAGGGTCATAATCGTTAAGATAATCTTGAATAGTCTGTTGAACATAAACATTTGGTTTGACACCAAAACCTACGAATTCCCTTCCATCAGGGTAAGAATCTCTTTTAGTACAAACCCGTGCAGAACCGCCCCCGGGCAATTTGAAAAGGAAAGGCTGACCAGTACTTCCAAATGAATTTTCACCAACGAATATCGCGCGATTTAAATAATCCATTGAAACGAGAAAATCTTCAGCTGCCGATGCAGTAGTATGACCAATAAGAACAACAATAGGCTGGTTTAATTTTTCTCCTCGTTTTGGCTTAACTGTATCTGGCTTGCCTTCATACCAATTATTACCAGAAAGTGTTTTAATAGACTCAACTGCTTGTTCTTTTTCAACTTTATCAAGTTTATTAATTTCTTCATTTGAAAAATCAGAATAATATTGACCCCACGCTCTAAATGAAGAACGCATATCACGTGTTTTCCATTTAGATGTTAAAAACATATTTGATGTTAGATATTCAATTATCCTAGATCCAATTTCTGTGTTCCCACCATTATTTTTCCGTAAATCAATTATCAAACCTTTTGCCTTTTTCAATTCGGGCATAACATTTTCAAAACCTGTAACAACAGCATCGTCTTCGAATTCATTTAGCGATATGTAAGCTAAACTATCATCAAACCACTTATATTCAAATGGCTTCCAATTTCTATTATTATTTATCAGCCATTCATCATTACTCATACTTGCATCTCTGATTAATTCAACAGTCTGTTCAGAGTCATCAAGATTTTTAAGCTTAACATTAATTTTCGACGATTTAATGCCTTTGAATAAATCACGAATGCCCCAATCCCATTTTATATAACTTGTCGAAGTAGAATAATACGGGAAAATATTTTCTTCAAGATATTTTTCAATTGGTATATGTTCTATTTCCCTTACTTCAGAACCAATCTCGATTTTATTATTTAACGACTTTGCAATATTTGTTATGTATGCTTTATTTTGGAAGTTTTTTACTTCAACTTGCGGTTCGTCAAATTGACTATCGATGTAATCAGGATAATATACATTAGTATGTCCGTCATTTAGCAAAGCACATAATTTTCTTAATGTTTTATAGTATTCTAATGTTGTTTGTTCTTTTTGAATTGCAGGCAGGAATTCAACTAATATTTTATCCCAATTCAGATTAGGAACATGATCAAAAAATACGAAATTATATTTTACTTCCGTCCAAAATTTAAAATATCCTAATAGCCGTTCTGATTGATTGAGTTCCCTATCTGTAACAGGTAAAAATATTTGGTCCTCTTCATTAACAAAATTCTGAGCAATTATTTTAATAATATTATTAAGAATAACAGTTTTTTCCAAAATTAATTCTTGTTCCATCGAAGTTAGTTTTTCAAAACCTTTATTTGTTTCTTTTATAGGCAAATCTAAACCAATATTGAAAATTATATTTTTTGTTTTAATGATTGCAATAATCGAATTAGAGTCAGCATTTGATGTATAACCAATTTTACTATCGTAATAATTAATTCCGGTATAAAACCATTTTCTCTTTCGCAATTCCTGCCAAGTGGAATTCAGTTCTTCTTTTGATTGACAATACTTTATATCAATCCAGAACGATTTATCTATTGCTTCATAATGGAATAAATTTTGGCGACTTAATAACCGTTTATAACCGGTACCATAACGAATGCTATCATTTTGTGAAAGAAATAGATTGATGTTTCTGTTTTTTAATTCAAGAATTGTTTTATCAATTGCAGAATGCAAATTACCAGTATATCTCGTTGAGTTTAAGAAATCAATATAATATCCACCTTTACGCTGCAAAGTAAATAAATCATTGTTGGTTGATGGGTAAATAAAAATTGAAATGAAAATAATGATGATTGTAAGAAAATAATTTCTCATATAGCCTCTATTTCGATATTCAATTATAAATTAAAAATTTAGGATATACATATCAACTTTAGAGATTTAAAAAAAGCCAAATTTTATGCGGTCAAGAAATGGTTTCCACCTGAGTGTAATTCTACAGTATTTAGGTAACACAAGAGAAATATTTTATTAATAACCTGGTGTACAAAAATAGTTGTGCAGAACACCTCCCGCAAATCCGTTAGTAAACGGACGCGGGACCACCCCTTTTAATTCCCCTCCTTGAAAAAA
>PMDS01000094.1 GCA_003155655.1 Melioribacter sp. | reverse complement strand
TAGGTTTTATTATGAGGCAATGGGATAACTTGATATTAAAATACCATATAAATCAACGGCATTTTTTCGACAATATTTCTCAATACATTTCTTACATTATGTCTATTTTAAATCCTAAGTAAAAGTTGTATACTTTTTTGATTAAATTTGCCTTACTTTATGAAAAATGTGATAAATATTGCTGAAGTACCTTTTGAAGAGGCTGAATATTGTGTTTTTGATTTTGAAACTACCGGCACCGGAGCAAAAAACGATAAAGTAATTCAGATTGGCATTGTTCGAATCCAAAAAGGAAAGATAGTTGATTCATTTTCCTCATTTATTAATCCGGGTAGACCTGTTCCTTATTATATTACACAATTAACCGGTATAACAAACGAAGACGTGCAAAACGCACCTTATTTCGATGAAGTTTACTATCCAATAAAAGAATTTTTAGGAGATTCAATTCTTGTTGCACATAATCTCAGCTTTGACTATTCATTTTTAAGACATGAATGCCAGTATCATCAACTTACACTTTTACCTAACGAAGCTATTTGTACTTTAAAATTAGCGAGAATTTTGTACCCTCAGTTTTCAAGTAAATCTCTTGGTAATATTGTAAAGCAATTACGAATAAAACACCGCAATGTTCATACCGGTCTTGGAGATGCTTCGGCTACAGCAAAAATTTTACTAAGAATGTTTAAATTATTGAAAGAAGAACACGGTATTAATACAGCTTCAGATTTAATTAATTTTCAAAAATATCCTGCTGCAACAAAACCTTTCAAGATAATCAAAAAGAAACTAGTCGACGACTTTTACAACGTACCAGACTCACCTGGAATTTATTTCTTTAAAAATGCAAAAGAGGAAATCATTTATGTAGGAAAAGCAAAGTCATTAAAGGAACGCCTTAGAAATTACTTTATGAATAACGCAGTTAAAAAGTCCAAAGAAATTGTCCGAAGAGCATCAAGGCTAGAGTATCAAACAACAAATAGTGAATTAACAGCATTGATTGCTGAGGCTGAATTAATAAAAATTCACATGCCTAAAAAGAACACACTATTAAAAAGATACCCTCAAAGTTATTTTATTAGAATGTCCAACCAGCATAATTTCCCATCAATTGAAGTTACTAATAAATTTGAATTCGACGGTAATAATTATTTTGGTCCCTATTCAAGCCGCAATGTTGCAAACGCTATGAAAGAAATTGCAGATAAGACATTTCAATTAAGAGAATGCACTGAAAAAGAATTTAAGAAACATAAAAAATGCTATTTACCTGATATACATCGCTGCCTTGCTCCCTGTATTGATGAAATGATAATTGATGATTATAAAAATGAAGTTAAACAGGTGAACGAATTTTTATGCGGTTCAAATCAATCTGCTGTAGACCGATTATTAAACAGAATGAAAGAATTGAGCGCAAAACAAAAATTTGAAGAAGCCGCTCTTGTACGGGATGTTGTACAATCTATTTTGAATCAACTGCATAAAGCTTCAATATTGGCAGAACCAATAAATAGTGCAAACGCTTTGATTGAGATCCTTGGAACAAGAATAAATGAATACCTGCTTCTTCTTGAAGGTAAAATCATCTTCAAAGAATATTTTTTAAATAGACATGACTATTTCGAGGATACTCTGAATGATCATTTTTCTAATGCAATACAAAGCCAAAAGGAACTTACAGATAAAGATTTAGAAACCCTTCGAATAACTTTGAGCTGGCTAGTCAGGAACAGAGACAGGATAAAAATACATTACCTTAAAAATTATCAATCAGTTGAAGATATTTCGCAGCAAATGATTTTTAGCATTTTGAGCTAATTTCCACCATTCTAATATTAAATATTAATTACTATCCTAATGCAAAATGGAGTATAAAATATTGTGCCAGGTATGCAGTTAGAATAATCAATACTATATAAAGTAAAAGGCTTTTCAAAGATTTTTTTGTCAATACTAATGTGGAACGAAAACCTCTCCAGCCACATTCTTTACACCGGTATGTTTTAAAAAATGTCAGCCTCCGAATAATTTGTTCTCTCATATTTCTTGAACGAGAACGATGGAGAGAGCCCACAGCACTGCATTGGGGGCATTTAGAAAACTGCGGATTACGGTGAAATAGAACTTTTGCTCCTGCCATATTAATACCATTGCCTATAATTAATAGCAAAAACTATTTTACATTGTTTATAAATCTATTATAAAGATTAGTGTTATTTAAAATACTAAACGCAGTAGAAAATTGTTTATCCATCTTTAATGATTCTCTAATACGCCCTTCTCTTCCACTTATTCTAGCGGCTAATTCTTCTTTAATAAGAAAGATTATATCATTTTTGTATTTTTCAATTTCCTTTGAATGGCTTGCATCAATTTGTTCTTTAGCTTTATCAAGCTGAGCAATAAATTTTTCATCCAAATTCTCTTCATTAATTGCTGTCTTTAACTGATCAATTAATTTTTCAGCCCGTGAAGTAAAGTTAAAATTCTGAGTCTTTAAAAAGATTCCAAATTCTATAATTAATTTATCTGATGAAACAGTATTCAGATCAATTTTCTGGTTATTATTAAAAAACATTGTGGCAAAACGGAAGAACATTCCATCAGCTAATAATTTTTGTACCAATCCTGAACCGGATTCGCTTTTGACAGTTGAATCAGGTGTAATACCCCCAGCTGAAAATACTTTGCGCAGATGCTCGGTTTTATATTCCTTTTTTGTCAGTCTTTGATCAGTTTCAAATACCTTATTTTTTTCTGAATAGTTAATCTTTTGAATTGATCGTCCGCTTGGGGTATAATAACGAGCCGTCGTAATTTTTAATGAGGAATTATACGAAAGTGGAATAAGTGTTTGAACTAATCCTTTACCGTAGGAATTTGTGCCTACTAAGACAGCTCGGTCGTGATCCTGAATTGCTCCGGCAACAATTTCAGAAGCAGATGCAGAACCTTCATCAATCAATACAGCCATTTTTACATTTTTTAAGACAGGTTCTTCAGTAGAAGCAAAGGTTTTTGATGCTGTACTGTCACGCCCTATCACCGAAACAATTTCATCACCTTTTTTTAGGAATTTCTGACAAACATCAATTGCAGCATCAAGCAGTCCACCGGGGTTTCCCCGTAAATCTAATACAATAGAATTTATTTCTTTCTGTGATTTTAACTCAAGTAAAGCTTTTTTCACCTCTGCACCGGCTGAATGTGAAAAACCACTGAGCTTTAAATATGCGTTATTACTTTCTGCAGGAACAAATCCATAGTATGTTAAATTTTTTATTTCAATTTCTTCGCGTATCAGATTAAAAGTGATTGCATGGTCAACAGTTTCTCTTTTAATTATCATAGTAACAGTTGTTCCGGCATCACCTTTAAGAAATTCACTTAAGTTTTCAAAATTTTCTTTTGTAATAGGAGTGTCATTTATTTTTAGAATTATATCTCCAACTCTGACACCTTGCCGCTGCGCTGAATAACCTTCTATTAATTCAACAACAGTAACGTTATCGTTCCTTATTCCAATGCTAGCTCCAATTCCTCCATATTTCCCGGTTGTAATTATATCAAAATCCTTTTGTGCATTAGAATCGAGGAAATTAGTATATGGATCCAGAGAATAAAGCATACCATTAATACCCGCAAGCATAAAATCTTCGGGTTTGAGCTGATCGACATAATTTAAAGTGACTTCTTTATACACTCGACCAAAAATGTCAATGCTTTTGTTTATTTCAAAGTATATATCATTATCCCGTGTAATAAAACCGGAAAATAAAATCACGGAAAGAATAACAATCAATAATTTGTTTTTATGTTTCATAATACAATCTCTTTTCTTTTTCAAATTTTTCGACATTCTCAATGATCAATTTATTAATTTCTTCAATTTTTAGCTGGCCATTTATTTTAAAAAATCTTTTTTCTTTACTTTCAAGGTATAAATACCCGTTTCTAACTCTTTCATAAAAATCCATTTCGGACAATTCAATTCTGTCAAGTTCAATCATTTTTACTTTTGATTTCCGTTTAATTACTTCATCAATTGGGATATCCAAAAAAAATGTAATATCAGGTACAGCCTTTCCAATAACAAAACGCTGTAATTCCTCAACAAATTCCAAATCAATCTTTCTTCCAAAGGCCTGGTACGCAATCGATGAATCATGAAAGCGATCTGATAATACATAACATTTTTGATTTAATGCAGGAATAATAACCTGGTTAACCAGTTGTGATCTGCTGGCTGAAAATAATATCAGCTCTGTTTCAATAGACATCTCCGCGTTTTTTTTATCGAGAAGGATGTCTCTTATTTTTTCAGAGATTGGTGTTCCACCAGGTTCTCTAATAATTTTAACCTGTTTTCCATTTCCGACAAAAAATTTTTCAAGCAGTTGCACCTGAGTAGATTTGCCGCAAAAATCTAATCCTTCAAATGTTATGAACATGTTTAGTATCGTTTAATTATGTATTCGAGTTTTTTAGGTTGAGCACCAACATAGTCGGTAAATTGAGGACATTCAACTTGAGGCTCAATTGTTTTATTTTCTTCTTTTAAAGCTGTCCAAAAATCTACGTAAGCTTTCAAACTATCATTTGTTAACTTGCCTAACCTACTTATTCCTCCTTTAAGTACTACGTTAATCTTTGCGGGATAAAGTACCAATTCTCTAAATGAAGGTACGTTTCTTGTTTCTACAACAATACCGTCAAAACTTCTTTCAACAATTTTTTGCACATCAAATTTTATTGTACATTCTGATTCAAAAATTGAAATGCCTTCAGGGCAAATAAGCGGCAGTTTAATATTTACATCATCGGCAACATCTTGAATTTCCCGAAATCCAGTTTTAATAGAATCAATTCCCTGTAAAATGCTCATTGGACCTTCTATATCAACTAACTGGGGACCAATTGTTACAGAAGAAACCGGTCCATAACCTAGCCTAAAATCAAATTTAAAATTTCTTGCCAGCGGAACTCTTTTTGTACTTGTCTTATCAATGCTATATTCAATTTGCGTTGGAACAATTTCCAAAACTTGAAGTGAAGAAGAAAGCCACTCATTCAATTTTAGAAAATTATCTAAATCTTCTTTGCGATTTCCTATTCGTCTGTGAGCAGAGATAATGAAATCCTGCCTGCCACCAATTGTAAGTTTAGCAAGTTCCCATCCTTTTCCTTTTATTTGCAACAGGACCTTATCAACTGAAGTGGAGCCCATCGAATAACCATTTGGCAAGTCAACAAATTTGATTGGAACCTCAACCGTAGTTATATAAACATCCGACAGAGAAACAGAAATCCACAATACTATTGAAAGCAGTGCGATTAAAGATATAGTTAACAGTTTATTCTTCATACTGAAATATAAAAAAAATCCCGCTTTGCGGGATTTTTCTTTTAATAATAGTTTAAAACATTCATCTAATTTTATTAAAAAAATCTCTCAATTCATCTTTATTAGCCCTTGAAACTTCCCTACCCTTAATCGGAAAATTTTCAAAACCCCTGGCAAGATGGCGTAATTCATGAACATTTAATTTATCCAATTCTTCGTCACCTGGAACTTCATTTAAAGTAGTATCAAATTTATCATTAACATCTTCAATTTCTTGCATTACCTTTTTCTTTTCATCTTTCCTGATTGTTGTTCCAGATTCTTCATTATCTTCTAAATTCTCAAAAAGAGAATCCTGTTCAACATCAGTATTAGCTTCTTCCCCTGAATGCCCGGTTGCTGCCTTTTCTCTTTTAATATTGGACTTTATTTTTGGCGGAATATCAAAAAGCGGAGAATAAATTATCTCTTCCAGCTGATCATCAGGTCTTGGAATAACGTGAGCAGATACCAATTGACCAACACGCTGTGCAGCGGCTGCTCCGGCATCAACTGCCGATTTAACAGCGGCAACTTCACCCACAATTTTTACAGTAACTAACGCAGCCGTTATCTTTTCTTTACTTACAAGTTTAACGTTTGCAGCCTTAACCATTGCATCAGCAGCTTCAATGGCACCCACTAAACCCTTTGTTTCAATAAGACCTAATGCTAAAAGCATGCTATTTATTAGCGCGTTTTGGCAGGATCATTTCAACATCTGCATGAGGACGTGGAATGACGTGAACAGAAACTAATTCTCCAACTCTTTGGGCAGCAGCAGCACCTGCATCAGTAGCTGCTTTTACAGCGCCAACATCTCCACGAACCATAACGGTAACATACCCGCCGCCAATAGTTTCTTTTCCAATTAATTCAACTTTAGCCGCTTTAACCATAGCATCAGCAGCTTCAATTGAACCAACCAACCCTTTCGTTTCAATCATTCCAAGTGCGTCTAGTGACATAGATTTGCTCCCATATTAGATTTTCTAGTTAAACCAAAATAATTTATAAAGTTAAAAATGTCAATTTATTATTCCTTTTAAGCCGTCAATAGCTTAATTATTTCTTTTTGGCAGACATGTAATCTTCAAGGAAAACAGCAGCAGCATTTTTATCAAGCAAAGACTTATCCCTTCTTTTCTTTTTTGATGATACAGATTCAATTATTCTTCGTTTTGCTATTTCTGAAGAGTACCTTTCATCTACTAATTCAACCGGCAAACCAATTTTTATTTCCAATTCTTCTTTAAATTTATCTACAAGATGTGAGATTTTTGATTTCTCACCACTTTCCTTGAGCGGGTAACCCAAAATAATCTTAACAACATTGTACTCATCGACTATTTTCTTTAAATGAACAATAAAATTTGAATCATTTAAAAGAGTTACTAAAGGATAGGCAAAAATATTTAAAGGATCAGTTACAGCTAACCCAATTCTTTTTTCACCGTAATCAATTGCAAGGATTCTCTGTTCTTTCAAGAGGTTTCCGGCTGTTTTGAATTATCTGCATCAAAGCGTTCAACTGAAAAAATTCCTCGGTTCCTTTTAAGGCGTTCAACTAATTTAGTCAGATGATCTACATCTTTAACATATACCGTTATTGTACCTTTAAAGAAAGAATCATTAGTTGTAATGTTAACAGATTTGATGTTAGTATTTTGGTAAGTAGTAATGCTGTTGGAAATATCTTTCAGAATTCCAGGCATGTCTTCGCCCCGGATACTTAATCCTGCAACGAAAAATGCTCCATTAGTTTTGGGCCACCCTACCGGAGCAAGCCGTTCGGGTGAATTTTTTACCATGTTAATAAGGTTTTTACAATCTTTACGGTGTATTTTAATTCCTTCACCTATTGTAACCCAGCCAATCACAGGGTCACCAGGAATTGGATTACAGCATTTCGCGTAAGAATAAGCGAACCCTTTATGATCGCCTTCAATAACTACTTCACCAAAATTTCCACGTGCTATATCAACAAATTTTTCAAATTGAACTTCAGGTACAGTACTTTCCTCTGATTCATTTTTGGGATTTAAAATTTCATCTAAATCAATTTTTTCTTCTGCTACCGCCTGGTAAAACAGGCGATGGTTATCATACCTCAGTTTTCGTGTAAGTTTTAAGAGATCATCTGCACTAAATGAGAGTTTTAATTTCTTAATTTTTCTTTCCCATATCTCTTTTCCAGCATCAACTAATTTTTCTTCTTCCCTATTTAAGAATTTTCTAATGTTGTTTTTAGCTTTATGAGTTTGAACAAACTGAAGCCAGCTTTTATTTGGATGCTGATTCTTAGAAGTGATAATTTCAACCTGATCTCCGCTATGTAAAACCGTATCCAAGGGAACAATTTTACCATTTACTTTTGCTCCAATACACTTGTAACCGACATTACTGTGGATTTCAAATGCAAAATCAACAGGCGTTGAATCAAGCGGCAAACGTTTTAGGTCTCCTTTAGGTGTAAAAATATAAATTTCATCCTGGTATAAATTCAGTTTAAAGCTGGCAAGAATTTCTTTTGTTGCTTCGTCTTTTGAAGCATGTTCAAAGATATCCCTTATCCAGCTGACCCATTCCTCAAGTTCACGGTCGTTTGTGGTTACATTTTCTTTATACTTCCAGTGAGCCGCAACTCCCCTTTCTGCAATTTCGTGCATTTTCCTGGTACGGATTTGGACTTCTATCAATTTTCCGTTTGGGCCAATAACGGTAGTGTGAATTGATTGATAGTTATTTTTCTTTGGAGTTGAAATATAATCATGGAAAAAACTCGGGATGGGCTGATAAAGTTGATTTACAATTCCTAAAACATAATAACAATCATTATTGTCTTCGCTTTCAAGAATTATTCTAACAGCCAGAAGATCGTTTAGCTCTTCAAACTGTTTATTCCTTATAATCATTTTTCGATAGATACTATAAAAATGTTTTGGTCTCTTCCCAAGATCATACTTATATTTATGTTCATCCAGTTTTGCTATAATTGGCTTCACAAATCTATTAATCAGCGCTTCTCTATCTTTTCTGCTATTGTCTATTTTTTTCTCTATATCTTCATATGCTTCTTTATTAAGATACTTAAAGGCAAGATCTTCCAATTCCCATTTTAAAATTCCAAGACCAAAGCGATGAGCAAAAGGCGCGTATATTTCTAAAGTTTCTTTTGCAATTCTTCTTTGTTTTTGAGGAGGCACAAACAATAATGTGCGCATGTTGTGAAGGCGGTCTGCAAATTTAACAAGAATTACTCGAAGGTCTTTAACCATTGAAAGTAAAAGTTTTCTGTAATTCTCGGCTTGAGTAATTTCCTGACCTCTAAAAACCCCGCCAATTTTGGTAACACCATCAACTATTTCAGAAACCTCTTTCCCAAATTCTTTGGATATAAAATCAAGACTAATTTCAACATCTTCCACAACATCATGTAAAAGAGCGCTAACAACTGAAACATCATCAAGAGGGATTTCACGGGCAACAATCATTGCAACTGCATAAGGATGGCTGAAGTATGGTTCACCAGAAGCACGAAAATCATTTTTATGTGATTCGTAACTTAACTGGAAAGCTTTTTTTATGAGCTCTTCATTAACTGATGGGAGATTTGCCCTGCACTGCTTAAGCAGCTCATCCAGCATCTTCTGATGTTTTATGCTGATTATAAAATCCATTACATCTTCTTATTACAAATAAATTATACTCAAAAGATTATTAATAAAGCAACTATGTCATTTTATTCGTTTATATAAAAATTGTCTCTAAAACTATACAACTATAAAGTACCAAAAGTTCTGTCTCCCGCATCTCCAAGTCCTGGCAAAATATATCCATTCCCGTTTAATTCCCGGTCAAGTGCGGCGGTATAAATTGGAATTTCCGGATGTGCACTATTCATCTTCTTAATACCTTCGGGAGCGGCAATCATGCAAGCAAGAATACATTTGCCAACCCCTTTTTGTTTTAATGAATTAAACGATGCAACAGCGCTTCCTCCTGTTGCAAGCATTGGATCTAAAACAATTGTAATTGATTCATCGAGATTTTTTGGAGTTTTGTAATAATAATCTATTGGCAGTAAAGTTTTTTCATCTCTTTGTAAACCAATATGCCCAACTTGCGCATCGGGAATCATTGAAAGAAAAGAGCTAACCATACTTAACCCAGCACGTAATACAGGTACAAGTACGATCTGTTTATCAAATCTATACCCTTTCGTTTTTTCTAATGGAGTTTCAACCTCAAATTCCTCAAGAGAAAAAGATTTACTAATTTCTATTGCTATCGAGTGAGAAACACGTTCTAATGCCAGTCTGAATTCGTTCGGTGTAGTGGTTTTATCGCGTAAAATTGTAACATCTCTTTTAACAAGAGTATTCTCAACAAGAAAAACATTTTTCATTTATTCTCCGTTTTAATTTTTTTACCAAGAACAGATAGAATATTAATAAATGGTGATAAAGGCGGTGTATAATTATAATTAATATTTTCAAGTTCACTAGCTTTAATCTTATTATGAATAAATGTCGCGATCAGATCTCCATATCCAATCACTTCCTGATTACCAACAAATTCAGCGCCCAGGATCTGTTTTGTTTGTTTATCATAAATAATTTTGCCAAACACTTTTTCAGAGTTGGGCATAACCTTAATAAGATTAGGAAGAATTGAACTTACTGAATCAAACTGAAAATTATATTTTTTTGCTTCGTTTGAACTCAGACCAACAGAGACAATAGCTTTCTTAAAAAGTTTTACAGCAATATTTTTTATTATAGGCAATGCAGAAACATTACCACCTGCGGCATTCTCTCCTGCAATGTGCCCGTATTGTTGAGCCAATGTGGCTTGCGGTATATAGTCGGGTTGTAAAGTAATTTTATTTACTACTTCAATGCAGTCTCCTGCAGCAAAAATATTTGGATCTGATGTATGAAGTTTTGGGTCAACTTTAATACCGCCATAATTCCCTGTACTCAGCTTAGATGAAACGGCTAAAGCTGTGTTTGGTTCAAAACCGGCAGCAATCAGCACCATGTCAAACTCTGCAACTCTTCCATCCGCTTTTATACTTAAGAATTTATCTGCATTACAGTTAAATTTTATATTGCTTGCTCCCCCGATAAAATCAATATAGTTCTGCAATAATAATTCGTTTAATAAATATCTTGTTTCATCTTCAAACCAGGGAAGCGGAAGTTTTTCCTTATCAAGAATTACCACCGAGCACCCAGCCTTTTTTAATGCGTCGGCAGATTCAAGACCAATATAACCGCCTCCAACAATCAAAATATTCTTTGCTTTGTTATTTTCTTTATATGATTGAATTGAAATTAAATCTGCAACTGATTTTAAAGTGAAAACATTGGAAAGATTTTGAGGAAGATATGGAATTATTTTTGCTTTAGAACCATTACAAAGAATTAATTTATCATATTCCTGCTCAAATTTCTGACCGTTTTTTAAATTCTTAACAATAACTACTTTTTTATTCCTGTCAATCTTTTCAACAAAATGTGAAGTAAGAACTTTTACTCCTTTTTCTTTCTCAAATGATTCCGGATTATAAAAAACAATTTCTTCATAATTTTTTATTTCACCTGAAAGAACATATGGTAATTCGCATGTACCGGTTGAAATAAAACTGCCGGCTTCAATCATAAAAACATTGGAATCCGGAGAAGTTCTTTTTGCTTTTGCAGCCGCAGCCGGTCCGGCGGCATTTCCACCAACAATTATAATATTTTTACGTATGCCGGTTGTGTACATTTCTTAACAAATATACTTTTAATAATAAATATACTTAATTTACTATTTAAGCACCTATATTCTAAGATTATGTCCGCTAATTTGAGTTAAAGGAATTTAGAATAAAAATCCGGGGCTTCTCCATGGGAATGCTTTGATAATTATTTATTTTACCGCTTAAAATAATTCCAGATCATTCAATTTTGATTTACACTTTTGAAAGACAAAATATGAGCAAATTTAATAATACATTCTGCACACCTTATCTCTTTATTTTTTGTTTAATATCTTCTGAGATTTGTTTATCTCAAACAAAGGAAGAAACAACCATAAAAAAATTGTTACTAGCAGAAATCCATAAACATCCACGATCTAAGGTTAATGATATTTATAAATTTTTACACCAGGCTGCATTCGGAAGTGAACATGCTATAAAAGATACCTCCAGCGCTAGAAATTGGCTGGAAGAAGAAATTGCGGGTTTAGGATCATATTCAAATGATGCATTGATTGATACACTTTCACCGGACGGAAGGCTAGTAAGAATTAATTTAAGTCGTTATCTTAAAGAAGGTTTTTCACCAAAAGAACTATTAAATGCATTTATTAAAACTGCCAATAATTATAACCGGTCAATTGAAAAGTTTAGATCTTATTGGGAAAGTGCATTAGAATTGGTCAGCACTAAAAAACTTCCTTTTACAGAAAAGGAAATGGATATTATATTTGGGGAGCAAGCAAAAGAAAATTTCCCTGCAATTCATCATTCAAAAGAGTATACGTCAGAATATAAACCGGCTTACCGCGTGGTAGATTTAACGTACCTTCCTATTTTAAGAAAATGATTTTTTTTGAACATTATTGTATGAGTTATACAAATAAGAACAAAAATCGACTGACTATTTAGTCGTTGCTGAATAAGTCATTTA
>PMDS01000060.1 GCA_003155655.1 Melioribacter sp. | reverse complement strand
CCTCTAATGACAAATTCGGGTTAAATCTTCATCTATTTTTTTGGGCTAAAGCCCTTTTCTTTTTTTGTCGTCTTTTGCCTCCACCGTAAACGGTGGAGTTATGAAGTTTTAAAATCAATTGGCGTAAATACCGTTTTTGCGTAACGTGAGTTATTAATTAATTAATTTCTGAAAATGAAAAATTCTGGGTTAACAGATTATTTTTGTTTGACTTAACATTATCGACTTTAAATTTCGAAATAATTTCTTGCAATTCTATAGTAAGCTTTTTCAAATTATCCGATGCTTTTGCTATTTGTTCAATACCTATAGCTGTATCATGAGTAACATTATTGATTCCTTCAACTCTAAAGTTGATATGTTCAGCTGTTTTTGTTTGTTCCTGACTTACATCAGAAACAATTGTAATTATATCTACAACCTCTTGTGAACCTTGTATGATGTTATTCAGTGATTTAGCCGCTTTATCGGCTAATACTTTTCCGCATTCAACTTCGTTTCTTCCAGATTGCATAGACGAAACTGCAGCATCTGTTTCTTTTTGTATCATCTTAATCATTAATGCGATTTCTTTTGTGGCTTTTGTAGTCCTTTCTGCAAGTTTCCTTACTTCATCAGCAACAACAGCAAATCCTCTTCCTTGCTCTCCAGCCCGTGCGGCTTCAATTGCGGCGTTTAATGCAAGCAGATTTGTCTGATCAGCTATTTCATCAATTACTTGAACTATTTCGCCTATTTGATAGCTGCTTTTACCTAATGCTAATACAGTCCCGGAAGATTTTTCAACTACTTCTGCAATTTTGTTCATCCCCTCAATAGTATTAACAATAACAGTTCCGCCTTCGCGTGCAATACTACCAGCCTTTTTAGCAACTTCAACCGCTTTGCTTGAATTCTTTGTAGTCTCAACAATTGTACTTGTCATTTCTTCAATTGCATTGGTAATTTCCAAAGTTTGAATGCTTTGCTCTTTGGCTCCGGCAGCCATTTCTTCACAGCTGCTTGATAGTTGATCACTTACGCTTGCAGTTGCATAAATAGCGTTAATTAAAGAACTCAATAAAGACCGTATATTATTTATTGCATTATTAAAATTCTTATAAATTTCACCAATATTATCATCTTGAGAATAATCCAATGCTATAGTCAAATCACCTTTGGAGAAATGTTCCATTTTCTTCATCATTTCATTTATACTAGAAGTAAAAAACTTTTTCTCATAATGAAAACAATTTTCTTTCTTGTTGATTTTATTATAAATGGCAGTAGCCATCTCTTTGCAATTATTATAGCCGCAGGCTCCACAGTTAAGAAAATCTGATTCCGATTCTTTTAAAAGTGATTTATAAATATTTTCAACTTCTGTTTGGGACGGTATTTTTATATTTGCTTGAAAATTGCCGTATGATAAATCTAAATATTTTTTATTATAAAGATTTTCACCCCAAAATTTTTTAACTACTTTTTGAATTTTGCGCCTGGCTAATCTTTTACTATGTATGGGATTAGTTGATTTATAATATTTCTGCATCTCAATATTTCTTTTTTCAACAAGCGTTTCTGCTTCATCTGTAGTTTTTGCTCTGCTTGTTCCTGTACCGCCATTACAACCTTGTTCACAATTTAAACAATCAATTAATAATGGTGCATTACCATTCTTTATATCATTAATTAAGTTTGACAGGTAATGATAAATTGTAGCCGGTCCTTCAATTTTCCTTGTGATATTAATAATCGAAGGATTTTCTCTTTCTGCAGTTCTTAAGAGTCCGCCCGGAGTAGAAAACAATACTGCTCTTTCTGCCGGATCATTATCAAATTCAACCTCATTATAAAAGTTCAGATTAATTTTGTTATTCTCAATGTACTCTGTAAACTTTTTCATAGTTACGTTGAAATCACCAAGTCCGACTTCAGTAAATTCACGTTTTTTGGCTATACAAGGTGAAACTATTAGCACCTTATGATACTTAAATTGAGGATAGTAATTTTTGATTAATTTTATTGTATGCATCATCGGGCTGTCGACAGGGGCAAGGTATTTAAGTAATTCAGGATGATAAATTTCAATAAAACTAACAATTGCAGGACATGGTTGAGAAATAACCGCTTTTGGGTTATTATTTTTTACATGATCCAGATAACTTTTTATAGTTAATTCAGCCCCAAAGCTTACATCAAAAAACCCGGAAACACCTAGAGATTTCAACCATCCGTTAAACTTTTTGTACAAATTAGGATATTCTACTGCTATTGCCGGGGCAATTACAGCAACAATTTTTTCCTTTGCTTTTAAAGCTTGCATAAAAATATCAAAATCATCAATAATTATTCGAGCCTCATGTTGACATCCCCTTATACATTCTCCGCAGCCAATACATAAATCCTGGTTTATCTCCACATGATCACCAAAACCGTTATTACAAAATTTGACTGGACAAACTGAAATACATTTGTGACAATTTACACACTTGTAAGCATCTACATGAACTACCTTTGGCAGGTTCATAATTTATCTCCTTATTAGGTTATTCCTATTTAATACAAAATATTTCAACCAATGTATTTAAAGTATATTATGAAATTCTTGGGTAATTGTAATAAGTCACCGATCGAAGTCCAGTAAGAGAACATTATTCTATTAAGCATTATCGGATCATTTTTCTATTTTTAAATCCAAATCTTTTATTTTTTAAGTAAATTATGGAATCCTTTGGCACTTGTAAAAATAAGTTCCCCATGTTTAGCAGGAGGACATTATTATATAATTAATTATCGAATCCTTAATTATCGATTTTAATAAAATGCAGTCATTTAATAATTTGTTAACATTCAATAGAGCATTAATTAATCTAACGCTTGTTAAATTTTTAAACAAAAAAAAGCGTTGATTAAGAATCTATTTTAAATTAAAAAGTATACATTGATATAATCAAAATGAGACACAGTTTAATTTGCTTTAAATCCTTCATTTTCCGGACAAATTAAAAGTGTAATCTTTTCCAGGTTGAATTCAATTGATTCTTCTACGGGGAAAGTTTGTTTTATTACTTTTTTCATTTATTTTTTTGCACATTTAATTACAATATTTGCAGGGTTACAATGAAAATTGAAAGATCAGCAGGAGTATTGCTACATCCGACTTCATTACCGGGTAGATTTGGAATTGGAGACCTTGGTCCCGATGCATTCAGGTTTATCGATTTTATGAAACAAGCCGGTCAAACTCTTTGGCAGGTATTACCCTTAGGACCAACAGGCTATGGTGATTCTCCCTATCAATGTTTCTCGGCATTTGCAGGCAATGCAGTCTTGATCAGTCCTGAATTTTTAGAAAGAGACGGATTACTTACTAAAGAAGATTTAGAAGCAGCACTAACTTTTAATCCTCATAAAATTGATTTCGGGACTGTAATAAATTTCAAAAACGAACTCTTGAAAAAAGCTTTTCAAAATTTTAAATCGAAAATAAACTTATTCAATTCTGATTTTGATAATTTCTGTTCCAAAGAAAATTTTTGGCTTGATGATTATTCTCTCTTTATGTCTGCTAAACAGTTTCACGGAGGTATTTCGTGGACAGGTTGGGAAAAATCAATAGCTCTAAGGGAAAATATTGCAGGATGGAAAGCCAAACTCAAAAATGAAATTGAATATCAAAAATTCATTCAATTTATTTTTAATAAGCAATGGAACGGCATCCGTAATTATGCAAGACAATACGGAATTAAGATAATTGGCGATCTTCCAATATTTGTTGCATACGATAGTGCAGATGTTTGGGCGAATAAAGAACTTTTTACAATACGCGATGACGGAACATTGGAATTTGTTGCAGGAGTTCCGCCCGATTATTTCAGCGCCACAGGACAACTATGGGGCAACCCGCTTTACAAATGGAAAGTAATGGAAAAAGATGATTTTGCATGGTGGAAAAAGCGAATTGCTAAGTTATTAGAGATGGTTGATATTATCAGAATAGATCATTTCCGCGGATTTGATGCTTATTGGAGAATTCCCGGTGACGCAACTACTGCAATTAACGGCAGATGGATCAAAGCACCCGGCGAAAAACTCTTTAACTCTATTAAAAATGAACTGGGAGAATTACCAATCATTGCAGAAGACCTTGGCGTTATTACTGATTCCGTAGAACAACTGAGAGACCGGTTCGATTTTCCAGGGATTAAAATTCTTCAATTTGGATTAGGAGAAAACGGAGAAAATAAATTTCTGCCTCATAATCATATTAAAAACTGTGTTATCCATACAGGTTCCCATGATAATGAAACAACTAGAGGTTTCCTTGAAACAGAGCGGCAGAAAAATTCAGGAATTTATGAATGGACTCAAAAATACTTTAATTACTTTGGCGATAATATGACTTACGAGTTGATACGTGCAGCGTATGCATCTGTTGCAAATATATGTGTGATCCCTATGCAGGATATCTTAATTCTTGATAATGGTGCTAGAATGAATTATCCCAGCACACTTGGCGGAAATTGGAACTGGAGATTTTCATGGGATCAAATTGGAAATGATCTGGCAAATCAATATAAAGAATTAACTAAACTATACGATAGACCACCAGGAAGAAAATCAGAAAATGCTGTTCTTGATTATCAAACAGAATAAAAACTAAAAAACATTTAAGATTGTGAGAAATACTTATGAATTATACAGCTAATAAAGACCGTTACAATAATATGAAATACAACCGCTGCGGCAATAGCGGAATAAAACTTCCGGCAATATCTCTGGGGCTCTGGCATAACTTTGGCAGTAAAGATAATTTTGAAAACTGCAAAGCAATGGTTCAAAGAGCTTTCGATCTGGGAATTACCCATTTTGATCTCGCAAATAATTATGGTCCGCCATATGGCTCTGCAGAAGAGACTTTTGGCAAAATATTGAAGGAAGGACTTAAATCTTATCGTGATGAATTAATTATTTCTACTAAAGCTGGTTGGGATATGTGGCCTGGCCCTTATGGCAATTTTGGCTCGCGAAAATATTTAATTGCAAGTCTCGATCAAAGTTTAAAAAGAATGGGTTTGGAATATGTTGACATATTCTATCATCATCGTCCTGATCCGGAAACAAAATTAGAAGAAACAATGCATACCTTAGACCAGAATGTTAGAAGCGGTAAAGCTCTTTATGCAGGAGTATCTCAATACGGACCGGAGCTTACAAGACGGGCATATGAAATTCTTCTCAATTTAGGAACACCGTTCATAATTCATCAGCCGAATTATAATATGTTCGATAGATGGATTGAAAATGGTTTGTTAAATACTTTATCTGAATTGAATATTGGTGCAATAGTATTTTCCCCGCTTGCACAAGGTTTATTAACCAACCGCTATTTAAATGAAATTCCATCAGATTCAAGAGCGCTAAAAGACGGAAGGTTTTTAAAACCATCAGATATTACTGAACATAAGCTTAATAAAATCCGGCGTCTGAATGAAATAGCACAGGGAAGAAATCAGTCTTTGGCGCAGCTTTCACTTGCCTGGGTATTAAGGCAGAAGGCTGTTACATCTGCACTAATTGGCGCAAGTAAAGTTGAACAGGTTGAGGATGCCGTAGGTGCGTTGAATAATCTGAATTTTTCACATGATGAGTTTAACATGATTGACGGCATTCTGGCTGGGTAATGCAAACTAATAAATATTTGACAAGACTCATTAGTAGTTAAAAGATTCCGCTTATTTCATTTGATCAAGTTTTAGGATTATTTTTCAATATTCAAAATCCTGATTAATTAAATAAGTTTACCAGCCCTTTTAACAATGCTTCAAATGCTTTTTTATTTATTCCAAAGCTAAAATAAGGCCTTATAATATCATGGGCAAAATTACCTCCCAAACCAATGCTTCCATAAGAATTAAAATCATAAGTTAATGCTAATGCTTTTATATCTGCATCCTTAGTAAATAGTTTTTGGGTTAAAGCCATTGCAACTCCCAACCTCTGAAATGAGAATTGGGGTGAAATAAAATCATCGCTTGGTATTAAAGCATCTCCAAAGGCTAAGCCTATTTCAAATACAGTTAAAGCCCCATCGCTGCTAAACGGAACAAGATATAATTTTCCATCATTTTTTAATTGAGTAGCTGTAATCGGAAAGGGAACATATCTTACTCTGAATATTCCCATTCTTTCCTGAGGATCTAATGCCTGCATTTTTCTTAAATTATGCTTGTAATTTCTATATAAAATTCGGGCATTTTGAAAAGTTGAGTCTATTATTATATCTGATGGCCTAACACTTTGCCCTGAATATGTGGTATCCGTAAATTTCCCAGTTAAATTTTTTAGTAATTCATTCTTAATTGTATCTCTTGCGCTAACTTCTGATATAATAAATTTATCAATTTTACTGACATAATTAACAACAGTATCTGTATTACTTTTAATTACATTTAAATTGTCATACCATACCTTTAAATAATCCACGTTATTATTTAACATTTTGATATTATTAGAATAGTTCCTTCTCAATCTAATTATATTAGCTATTAACGAATCAATATGTGAATTCGTTTTAGTAACTGAATTTCTTACTTCAGAATCTTTAAGTAAATAAATTATACCATTTTCATGAAATTCAACAAAATATTGTAAGTAATTATTTAGTTCCTCCAGATTATTACGTGCACGAGTATACAAATCAATTGTTTTATTTGAAGAGGAATCTTTTAAAACATTGTTTATATCGATAATAGTACAATCAATTAGTTTTGATTCATCTAACAAACTTTTGTTTAGTATTTTATTATCAATAAAATCTTTAAGACGCTTAATACACTTTTCGTTTAATTCATTTTTTAAAGAGACGGCTTCCTTTTGGTACTTTAAATAATATGCGTCATCAAGCTTCAACCCAACTTCAACTTCTATTTTCTGGATTGCACTGCCAAGATTAAAGTCAGGTAAAAGTACCTGCCAATATTTGCCATTGTCCACCTTATTAGCGCTTTGCTTATATATTTTGGTGCCGTAATAAATTGTAACACCGACATCAGTAACATTTTTATAAAATGCAAAAACGGGAAAAAATCGCATGAAATTTATTTTATCAATCATTATTTGGCCGTCAATCGAATTATTTACGGCATAATAATTAATAAAGTTCTTATCAACATCTTGGGCAAACACTGATGAAATAGTTGAAAATATTACCAAAACAAATAAAATTATCTTTTTCATAGTTCCCCCTATTTGGTGTTTTGAAGCTGAATTGGATAGCTTACTTGGAACATCGGTTGCATTGTGCCATGCTCTGGAAAGTTAAACCCAATGATTAAAGTAGGCGATTTGGGATCAGTAGATTTAAAAGAAAAACCGGCAGTATGAATATTAGGGTCTGATCCATTATCCGCTGCATTTTTACTAAAAAAATAAGCACCCCCGATTATTATTTTTTTTGAAAAGCAATATGAAATGCCACAACCCAATTCCCAGCTTTTATCCCTTTGTTGTTGTGGGCCAGCAATAATTGACAGAAGTGCATCAATTTCAAAATTGCAGGACGCAAATCTTAGTTGTCCACCAACATAGCTTAATGGTGTTCCGTTAGATGTTTTTTTATTCGAGGAGTCGGTTTGTGTTGCTGTATTTATTTGTCCGCTATAAAAGCATCCAAAATTGAAAGAATCGCTGGCTTTAAATAATAATTGGAAACCTCCACCAAGATTGCCTTCCCCTTGAGCCAATGAGACACCAACATCGGCTCCGTAAAAAACGGCTGATAAATTGCTTATAAGTTTTTTAATATTGTATTCAGCGGTGTCCAAATTATTCTTAAATAACTCTTTTAAATCAGATACACTTTGTTTTAAAGCCGTATTAATCTTATCAAGAATAGCTTTGTCAATCAACTGATTATCTTTTGTAATCTCACTATCTATATTAACATTCATTTTATTACTTAAATAATTAATAATAGAATTACAAATAGTCGATTCAGCTATATATTTTGAGAGTAAGGCAGCGTATGATTTCCCGGTATTTAAAAATTCCTTTTCCGAAAAATTATCTTTATAAAGTGCTGCAATGAGAGAATAATATGTCAAATTTCTTAACTGATCAGGTATTTGACCCAAAACTGATTTATCTTTTTCAAGTAATTCTTGAATAGAGTTTCCTAGATTAACCTGAATTTGGGCTATTAGAAATCTCCAATTCCGTTTTTTGAATTGATCAGGATTTAATGTAAAAATATCAGTAGAATTTTTATTTATATAGACTTTTAAAACCAGATTACTGAATTCTATATTAATAGACTCAATAACATTTTTCAAAGAATTAAAACCATTTTGAACAATAGTATCAGCATTTAATCCGGAAACCTGGTTATTCATGCTTTCATTGAGCAGGAATTGCATTTTTCTCACTTCCTCGTTTTGATTCAGTAATGAATTTCCGCTGATAATTTGAAGAAGAGAGTTTGATTTTTGAGCATAGAAATTGGATGAAAAGAATATTACAAAAAGAAGTAATGCTTTTTTCATAAATCACCCCGAATTAAATTTGTGAATTTATTTTACGTAAGAATAATAAGGAAATGTTCCAGCTAATAATAAAATTAAATTGTATAAATTTCAAATTATTTTTACAACGCAGTTTTTGTGTCTGATAATTTATTCAATGCTAGAAGAAATATTAGATCATATAGCAACTATCCAGCATGAAAATAATATGCTAGTCACAATTATTTGGAAGTTGACTATTTTATAATCTGTTACATTTAATACAGGTTCCACGTAAAATTAAATCAGTATCAATTACAATTTGTTTTGGGATGTAGTTTTCCGGATGAGAAATATTGTCAAATAGCAATTCTAAAGATTTAGCGGCTAACTTATCGGTTGGTTGGTCTATACAGCTCAAAGGCGGAGATAAAAAATTCTGAACAGGAGAATTTCCAAAACAAATTATATCTATATCATCCGGAATTATTAATCCCACTTCTTTAGCAGCAGTATAAATTCCAATTGCAACTGGATAAGTTACTGCTAGTATTAAATCCGGCAGATTTTTTTCTTTATAAAGTTTCATAAATGATTCATAACCACTTCTTTCTCCGAAATCGCCTTCAATTATCCATTCTTTTCTTATTTCCAGACCGTGCTCATTCATTGCCGTAATAAAACCTTGAATTCTTTCTTTTCCAATATTTATATCCGAAAACCCTGCAAAGTGAGCAATATTTTTATAGCCAAGATTTATTGCATGTTTAATTGCTTTATAAGCGCCGCCTTTATCATCAACAGTCACAGTATTAAAGTTATATAGGTTTGGGGTTCTATCCATAAAAACCAATGGAATTTGCCTGTTCATAGCATTTTCGAAAATTTCAAAATTATGTGTATCCTGAGTTATCGACATTATAATTCCATCCACTCTCATAGAAAGCAAGGTCTGGAATTGCTCTTTCTGAACCGCAAAATTTTCTTTTGAAATTGTAAGAAAAACTTGATAATTATTTGCTAAAGCATAGGTATATATATGATCAATAACAGCACTAAAAAAATGATGATCTATTTGAGGTAAAATTACGCCGATAATATTTGATTTATGAGAGGCTAATGTTTTTGCCATAAAATTTGGAGAATAACCTAACTCAACAGCTGTTTTTTTTATTAATACTGCCGTACTTTCGGAAATATCAGGATGGTCTCTTAATGCTTTGGAAACAGTTATAAGCGAGACGCCAAGTTTTTTTGCTATGTCGTTAAGTGTAATCGGTCTCATTACTTTTTTGCCATATTAATTTTTTTCATACGGAAAATAATTTATTTATTTACATAATAAAATTTCAATTTTTCTAAAATTAAATAGAACCATGGTTAAATAGTTTGTTTATTGTTGGAACTCTATACTTTTAATATGTTTGACATTACATGCGAAATTCTTAAATTACGCATGTGATTCGCTTCAATTTTTTACATAATCACGAATAGGGCTTTTATTTGCGAAGCGGTGTATTTATTGTACAACACAATAAAATGGTAACACGGTTTAGAGCAAAATTAAAATATTTTTCTTTTCTAAAAAATACTTACAACCCACCTAAATATTTAAGGCAGTTAGCGCTACCTAACCTATGGTTTAAAGATAATAATTACCTGATAAAAAGGTATAGCAAAAATTTATGTTCATTAAGTCTAAAAGATAATATTACTACCTGTAGATCCTATCTAGGTAATGCTAATTGGATAGATAAGCCGCTTTATTATGCAGCCATGTCATTTCCAGCCCAAATCGGGATTTTAAATAATAAATCCAGCTTCGGCAGATTAATTTTAATTAATAAGATTATTTTTCATCTAACTAATTTCATCACAAATAATTAACGAGGACAAATATGACAAAACCAAAACAAGTGAACTTATTGGCAAATTTTTGCGAAAGCAAAATGAGCCATTTAAGTTTAACACATAGTAGAAATCGTATATTATCCGCGAAATTTAAAAAACGAAACAATTACACAGTTAGTAGTAAGTTTATATTCATTTTTGTGTTTTTGTTATTGCAAGCAGGTTCAATACTTTTCGCGCAGGAATTGGATATACGCGGAAAGGTAACGAGCGCGGTAGACGGTTCCGAATTGGTCGGTGCATCCGTTTTAGAGAAAGGAACTGTTAACGGTGTGGCTACTGATATTAATGGTGAGTTTAAATTAAAAGTAAAAAAGGGCGCTGTATTAGTAGTATCAAATGTAGGTTTTTCAACTAAGGAGGTACAAGTTTTAAATCAAACATATCTAAATATTGCATTAAAACTTGAGACGAAGGTTTTTAATGAAATGGAAGTAGTAGCAATCGGTTATGGAGAAGTTAAAAAAGCCGATGCAACCGGTTCCGTTACAGCTATTTCAGCAAAAGATTTCAGCAATGCAACAATTACATCCCCGCAGGAATTACTAATCGGAAAAGCAGCAGGAGTAGTTGCAAATACATCCAGTGGTGAGGCGGGTGCAGGAACTCAAATCCGTATCAGAGGCGGCTCATCTTTATTTGCGAATAACGATCCTTTAATAGTTCTAGATAATATTCCTTTGGAGAGCTCGGGAATAACGGGTATGGCTAATCCGCTCTCAACAATTAATCCGAATGATATTGAATCAATTACAATCTTGAAAGACGCTTCTGCAACAGCTATCTATGGATCAAGAGCTTCTAACGGTGTTGTAATAATTAAGACAAAAAGAAGTGCGGTTGCTGAGCAAGGTGAAACAAAAATGTCAGTTAGCTATAATGGAAGTTTCTCTTTAGCAACTTATGCAAAATTGCTGACTGCCTTTTCAGGAGACGACTACAGAGCATTGATTGCTCAACAAGTTGCTCAAAATCTTTTGCCTTCTACAGCACTATCCTTATTAGGGACATCAAATACAGATTGGCAAAAGGAAATTTATCAAACTGCACCTACTACCGAGCACAATATAAGTATCAGTCATGCAATCGGCATGGTTCCATACCGTCTTTCTTTAGATTATTTATACCAGGCAGGAATTTTAAAATATAATACAATCGACAGGAAAAACTTCAATCTGGCGGTAAACCCAACATTATTTGATGGCGCGTTAAATATGGATTTAGATGCTACCGGTTCCTGGATACACAATAATTTTTCAAATTCCGGTGCTGTTGGCGCTGCTATTCAATATGATCCAACAAAACCAATTAAAAGTGGTAATAATTTATGGGGTGGATATACAACCTGGATTGATCCAACATCCTCGGCTCACGCACCAAACTATATTGCTACAGGCAATCCGGTTGCTCTACTTGAACAAGATAATAATACATCCGATGCAAAGAGATTTACACTTAATGGAAAATTTGATTATAAACTTCCATACATACCGGATTTAAAAGCAACTTTGAATTTGGGTTACGACTATTATAAAACAGATGGCAACAATACTGCAGATCCAAACGCTGCATGGCAGCAAAGACAGGTAAATCAGCAAATCCAAGATTATACTCAAACAAAAGAAAACAGCTTGTTAGATTTTTATTTAAACTACAAGAAAGAATTTAGTTTTAACAAAATTGATTTAACCGGCGGATATTCCTACCAGCATTTTTATAATGAAGGAGTGAATTCGAACAGGGCCTGGGATCCAAAAGATACAACCGGCTCCTCAACGCCATATAAAAATGAATATTACTTAATTTCTTTCTTTGGCAGGTTGAATTATACTGCGTTTGATAAATATTTGGTAACATTTACATTAAGAGATGACGGATCTTCAAGATTTTCTTCAGACAACCGTTGGGGTCTTTTCCCTGCAGTTGCAGTTGCCTGGAAATTAACTGAAGAATCTTTCATTGGTAAATCTGATATTGTTAATGAACTTAAACTTCGGTTCAGCTGGGGTAAAGCCGGACAGCAGGATGTTGGAAGTAACTACTATCCATATATTCCAACATACACTACCAGTACTACCGGAGCCTTTTATCAATTTGGAAATTCGTACTATCCCACACTTCGTCCTAATGCATATGATGCAAACCTAAAGTGGGAAACTTTAACTTCTTTAAATGCAGGTTTAGATTTTACCTTACTTGATAAAAGATTATCAGGTTCTATTGAAGTATATAAGAATACTTCCGATGATTTGTTGAATACAATACCTATTCCGGTTGGTACAAACTTCTCCAACTATCTGCTTACCAATGTTGGATCAATGGAAAATAAAGGTATAGAAGTTAACTTAACAGGAACCCCAATTCTAGGAAATGATTATTCCTGGGAGCTTGGAGTAAATCTAACCTATAATAAAAATGAAATAACAAAATTAACTTTATATAACGATCCTTCGTTTTTGGGTGTTGATGCTGGTACTATTGCCGGAGGTGTTGGAAACTATATTCAAAAATATGCTGTTGGATACGCCGCAAATACATTTTTCCTATTCACGCAGGTTTATGACGCAAACGGAAAACCTATTGAAGGTTTATATGTAGATAAAAGCGGTCAAGGTGGAAACGTTTCAGGTAATAATCTGGATAAATATTATATGAAGTCGCCAAATCCGGATGTTTTAATGGGTATTTCTTCAAAATTCAATTACAAACAATTCGATTTAAGCTTCTCAGGAAGATTGAGTTTAGGAAACTATGTTTATAATAATAATGCATCAAATATGGGCGTATATCAGGCGCTTTATAATCAAAGCGGTTATTTAGCAAATATTTTGACTGATGTTAAAAAGACAAATTTCCAAAACGCTCAATATTGGTCGAGTGTTTATTTAGAAAATGCATCTTTCTTTAAAATGGATTATGTCAGTCTTGGTTATAATTTTAGTACTTTGCTGGATAATAAAGTCAGCGGACGTATTGGATTGTCAGTTCAAAATGTATTCACAATAACCAATTATAGTGGAATTGACCCTGAAGTTGTTGGTGGTATTGATAATAATATTTACCCGAGACCACGAACTTTCATGTTATCAGTAAGTCTTAATTATTAATTAATAAGGAAGGAAAATAAATATGAAACAAAATAAACTTTTAATGCTGGTAATATTAATTACTGCATTTTTGTTTACATCCTGTACTAAAGACTTGAATGTACAGCCAATAGATCCAAATGTTAATACGGCTAATAACATTTTTAGCAATCAGGCGTCATATAAACAAGCTCTGTCTAAGGTATATGCCGGTTTTGCTCTTACAGGTCAGCAAGGCGGTGCAGGAAATGCCGATCTTCAGGGTATTGATGAAGGATTTAGTAGTTACATCCGTACATTATGGGACGTACAGGAACTTTCTACAGATGAAGCAATTATGTCCTGGAGTGATGCCACTATTAAAGATTTCCATTACCAGACCTGGTCGACAAATGATGTATTCCTAATGGCGATCTACTCAAGAATATACTTTACAATTGCGTTGAGCAATGAATTTATAAGAAATGCCACAACAGCAATGGGTTCAGCTTCCGGTACTTTTCTTAGTGATCTTACTCACTTTAAAGCAGAGGCTCGTTTCATACGCGCTGTTGCTTATTATCATGCAATTGATTTGTTCGGAAATGTTCCCTTAGTAACCGAAGCTGATAATGCCGGCGCATTTTTCCCGCAAAGGATTACTCGTGCTAATCTATTTACCTATATTGAAAGTGAGTTGAAAGCGATTGACGGAGATCTAGTTGCTCCAAAACAGAATGAATATGCAAGAGCCGATAAAGCTTGCGCATGGTTTTTACTTGCTAAATTATACTTAAATGCCAGTGTATATACGGGAACAGATAGATCTACCGATGCACTAACTTATATTAATAAAGTAATCGGCGCCGGTTATACCCTGGATAACAATTATGCACATTTATTTACTGCAGATAATAACACAAGCCCTGAAATTATCTTTCCAATTTCATTTGACGGTTCAAACAGTCAGACATGGGGTGGAACTACATTTCTTGTAAGTGGTTCCGAAGGCGGCAGTACTATGGCATCACGCGGTTTAGGCAGCTGGGGCGGTATGAGAGCTGTAAAAGAATTTGTAGGCAAATTTAATCTGACACAGGCTAATTTTGCATCAACAACTCAATACCCGCCAAACAATAATCCGGGCGTAGACAGAAGAGCTATGTTCTTCTTTGACGCTGCTGGTGGTTGGGTATGGACTATTCCTGATGAAACAGGTGTTGGAACATTCACAGATGGAATTGGCGTAACAAAGTGGTCCAATCTTTCTGCAAATGGAAGCCCTGCTCCAAATGCCAACTCCAGTTTTGCAAGTACAGATTTCCCGATGTTCCGTTTTGGTGATGTTTATTTAATGTATGCTGAAGCTGTTGTAAGAGGCGGTTCGGGCGGTGATTTGGCTACTGCAACCAGTTATATTAATTTATTAAGACAACGTGCATACGGCAATACTTCAGGAAATGTTACGAGTTCGCAAGTAACTTTGAGTTTCATCCTGGATGAACGCGCTCGTGAGATGTACTGGGAAGGTTGGAGAAGATCGGATCTGGTTCGTTTTGGTCAATTTACAAATGGCTCTTATGTATGGCAGTGGAAGGGAAGAACTGTAAATGGAACTACAACTGCTTCGTATAGAAATTTATTCCCAATTCCGGCAAACGACATAAATGCTAATCCAAACTTGATTCAAAATACCGGTTATTAATAATGAAATGTAATAACGTTTAAGGAAAACAAATATGAAAAAAATAAAATTAATTATATTTTTAGCGTCAATTGCGCTTCTGTTTGTTTCTTGTTCAAGAAACATAACTGAACCAACGATTAATTCAAGTCCTACTAAACCAGCCCAGACAACGGTCGCATTTAATTCAACCGTATTTGATAAATTCCATATGGATAGTTTGGTAACATTTTCTTGGAAACCTGTTGACTTCGGCTTCCAGGCTTCTGTAGCTTATGCTGTCCAGGCTTCCAATAAACAGGATTTTTCAGCAAATTTAGTTACTATATTAAACAGTACTAATTTATCCGGAACCGCAAGTTTCAAGAATATTAATGGCGATTTATTAGGATGGAATGGTCAGGTTGGCACAGCGTTTACTGTTTACTTCAGAGTGATGGCTTCTGTAAGCAGCAATGTTGCTCCTGTTTATTCCGATGTATTCTCTAAGTCTTTCACGACTTTTGATATGTCATACCCTATTGCTTATTTAGCAGGCGATTTTCAAGGTTGGGCTCCGGCTGCCGGACCTTATTTATATTCATACGCCTTTAATACTACTTTCTCAAGCATTGTTCGTTTAAATAGTGGTAGTGCAACAACTCAGGTTAAGATTTGCCAAAATCCGAATTGGGACGTGAATTGGGGAAGTGATTTAACTGCTAATGGCACCAGTTATACCGGTCATCTTGTTACAAACGGTAATAATATGGTCGTGAATTCTGGTTGTTATATTATGACAGCTGATCTTACTGCATTAACAGTTTCGTTTACAAAAACTGATGATTGGGGCATTATAGGTGATGCTACTCCTGGTGGTTGGGGAGCAAGTACTCCAATGACTTATGACGGAAAAAATAAAATTTGGACGGTAACACTTGATCTTACAGCCGCTACAGTAAAATTTAGAGCAAATGATGCCTGGGATTTAAACTACGGTTCAAATGCTAATGATGGTACCTTACAGCCAGGCGGAAGCAATATCCCAATTGCATCAGCAGGAAATTATACAGTTACTTTTGATCCTAGTAAATTAACCTATACGGTAAAGAAAAATTAACTGCATATAGTGTTCCTTTATTAAGCAAAAGAGCCCCGCAATGCGGGGTTCTTTATTTTAAACTGTTGAATCGTCCTGAAATATTATTTCATCCCGCATATTACTATTTGATAAGGGTTAAGTGTAAATTTATTTTTACCTAAATCAATTTTATTTCCGCTCAATAAATCAGCCATTACTTTGATATTCAACAAACTTTCAATCTTTGCAGAAGGGATTGATATTTTCTCTTCACTATTATTTGCCAGTATAAATATTTTCTCTCTGTTAAACTCTCTAACAAAGCCTAATACTTTATTCTGATTGTCGATGTAATTGAAGTTTACACTGCCTAAGGATAAAACTTTATTTTGTTTTCTTATGGAAACCATTTTTTGATACCACTTAAATAGATCATCGTTGAATTTCACTTTGTCAGGTTTTCTCGTTAGTCCTAACGGGTGAGCAACTTCTGTTTCATAATTGAATTCATTCCATACCATGGGTTTTCTGCAATCCGGATCATCGCCACCCCACATACCGGCTTCATCACCGTAATAAATTTGCGGTGCGCCGGGCAGCACAAATTGAAGTGCAACAATTAATTTTTGTTTTAATCTTTCCTGTTCAGTTGGCTTACAAATATTGTAATTTTTATTATTCGAAGGATTCCCATCATGATCATACCATATATCGGGGTTGACAACCATTGATGCCACACGCTCAACATCATGACTATCGAGCAAATTCATCATTACATAATTATTTTCTAACGGATATTCCATGTAAAGAGTATTCAATGAATCAACAAATCCCTGGGGGTTCATTTGAGTTTTTTGATCAAGCACTAACATTTTTACAGCACGCGCAAAACGGTAATTCATAACTGCGTCAAATTCATCTCCCTGCAGCCATGGTTTTGCATCCATCATTTTATTTTTTGGCCAGTCATCCCACCATATTTCCCCAACAATATATGCTTGAGGATTAATTCCTTTAACCCATGTTCTGAAAGTTTTCCAGAATTTATGGTTTACCTGTTCTGCCACATCAAGCCGCCATCCGTCAATTCCATCCTTAGTTTTTCCATCTGGCGACATCCACCGCTGAATACTGGCTTTTATATATTCGGCAGGTTCGCTTACAATTCCATTCTCGTCCTGTTTCAGCCGAGGCAGATCTTTTATTCCAAACCATCCTTCGTAGTCGAATTCGTTTTGTGGCGTGTTCGGGTCATCCCATGCTTTGATGTTGAACCAGTCTTTGTATTTGGAATTTTGTTGGTTTTTCACCACGTCTTTAAATGCCCAGAATGTTGTACCAACATGGTTAAATACTCCGTCGATAATTACTTTTATTCCTCGTTTATGACTTTCTTTAATCAATTTCAAAAATAATTTATCAGCAGTTGTCCATTTCCAGGTTGAAGGAACAGCCGGATTTTCTGTTGACCATATTTTTCTATCTTGATCGGGATTGGGTCCAAAATTATTATCGATGTGATGGTACATCGAAGCATCATATTTATGAAGCGAAGGGGATTCGAATAGAGGGGTAAAATAAATAGCGTTTATTCCAAGCTTTTTAAGATAATCAAGTTTATCTATAACACCCTGAAGATCACCGCCATATCTTCTGATGCCGGCATTCCAGTAAAAATCATGTCCGTCTTTCACTTCCCACGGTTGTAATTTATACCAGTCGGAAGTCCATGGATGAACCTCCCATCCTTCGGGTGTTTTACCCGGCCATGCACCTTCCATATCGATTGGTTTCGGATCGTTTGATTTGTCCCCATTATAAAATCTTTCGGGAAAGATTTGATACCATACAGCTATCTTAGCCCATTCAGGCACTTTGTTATTCTGGGCTGATATTTGGATTGTGAATACTACCAGTAATAAAATTAATAATTTATTGTTTTTCATATCCTTCTCAAATAAAAGTTGTGAATTTTATTTTAATAAGACCATTTTCTTTGTTGAAATAAATTTTCCAGCCTGTAATCTGTAAAAATAAACACCTGAAGAGAATTGAGAATGTATAATGGAGAATTGAGAATTGTAAGAACCGGCTGGTTTATATTCATCAACAAGTGTTACAATTTCTCTTCCTAAAAGATCAAAAACTTTTAAGGTAACATAACTGCCTGCAGGCAACTGATAACTGATAACCGTTGACGGGTTAAACGGGTTAGGATAATTCTGGCTAAGACTAAAACTAGCGGGAATTGTCTCAACCGTTTTAACATTTGAAATAATATCTGTTTTTACAATTCGCTTAGTAGTGTAAAGGCGGTATTCTCCCGGTTGTAAGTTTATGAAAGTATTATTATAATCTATAACATTTAAACTATCACCGCTAAAAAATTCATACCATTTACCGGTATTTTGAAATAATGTCTGATAATTTTGAGGAACAATATCAAAATTACCAAAAGCTGCAACATTCATTGAAGAATGATTAATATAGATACTCTTTACTGCAAATGAAGTATTTAATTGAAAATCTGAGCTAGAAAACACCGGGTAATTATTTTTTAATTTAATAAGTGATGCAAATGTGTTAAATAATTTTCTTCTTCCTGAATTGGAATAATAATTTAATCCATCGCTCCATGGAAGAGGTTTATCACCCAATCTTTCATTGACATTAATAGATATGTCGTAACCAAGTTCACCAAACTGCCAGATCATTTTGGGTCCGGGAACTATAATAAATAAATTTGCAGCTTCCTGTATTCTGCTTAAAGCAGTTGAAAGATCTTTAATATTATAACTGCTATTGGAATTTCCGGACGTAATGTTATTATACATTAGCCTTTCTTCATCATGACTTTCCATATACCCTACAAGATTTGGAAATCCCCAGCCTCTCTGTTTATAAGAAATGTTAATAATTAAGCTAGATGTTGCATCGATCTTTCCCATTGATGCTTCACTATAGTTTGAATTCATATTTCCCCAGAGCATCATACCGTAATTTGCAAGTTCCGTTTCTTCGGTGTTAGCGCAAAAATGTTCCAGTATTACATAAGCATCAGGCACTACACTCCAAATTTTATTGGTGATTCGCTTTAATATTGCAATTCTTTTTGCATCGTATGGGGTTCCTTCTCCAGGTGTATTTGTAAAACCTTTTGTGAAATCAAACCTGAATCCATCCATTTTGTATTCTGTTAACCAAAATGAAGTTACCCGGTCAACAAAATATTTTGTGTCTTTGCTTTCATGATTGAAATCATTCCCATAAGAATAGTTAGGATTTGGAGAGACCGTATTGAACCAGGGATTATTTGCTGCAGGTCTATTGTTTATATTATCCCAGTACAATTGAGCCATCGAATTAGAATTATATGCGTGGTTTAAAACTATATCCTGAATTACTGCAATTCCGTTTTGATGGCAGGCATCAATTAATGCTTTCAGGTCATTTTTGGTTCCGTAATATTTATCCGGTGCAAAATAAGTAGAAGGATTATAACCCCAGCTGTCATTCCCTTCAAATTCTGTAACGGGCATCAGTTCAATTGCATTTACTCCAAGCTTTTTAAAATAACTTAGGGAATCAATAATTGTCTTGTACCAGTGAGTGCTTACAAAATCACGGACAAGCAGTTCATAGATAACCAAATTTCCTTTTGCCGGGCGAATGAATTGGGGAACATTCCATGAATAAGCCGGCTGACCGGTCTGAAGTACAGAAACTAATCCGCTTGTTTTACCGGTTGGGTATGATTTCAAATTTGGATAAACTGTTGCAGGAATAGATTGATCATTATCTCCGTCAAGAATTTTTTCTGTGTACGGATCATAAATACGTAAATTTCCATCTACCAAGAACTGATATGCATATTCCTTACCACTTTGCAGATTTGAAATTGTTGTCCACCAAATAATGCTGTCTGTCTTTGCTTCATAACGATTCATGAAATAAGTTGCATCAATCTTCCAGTCGCTTGCCCCGAATTCGCCAATAACATAGACAAAACTTTTTTTAGGAGCGTAGAATGCAAGTGTAATTTTTGTTGGGTCGCTGTTATAGTTAATTCCTATTTGATTGCCTGCCGGCAAAGGTAAATTATTAATTGCCGGATTTTTGAATATCACAAATTGTGTCGAATCTCTTTTATTTGAATTATCTATGGCAACAATTTTTATATCGTTTCTTCCATTTAAGTAATTATTTGCTACAAAAGTATAAGTTAATGTGCTTGTTGTAACATTAGATATCGGATTACCATTTATAGAAAGTGTAATTGATTTTGTATTAGTGCCGGCGGTAGAAGTTGCAGAAATTAGTAATGTTGAATCAGGTGATATGAAAGCCGGTGAACGCATTGGATCACCATAACTTAAACTCACTGTGGGAGAATTTAAGATAAGCGAAATTCCGGCAGAATATAGAGGGATATGAATATCTTCTGTTTGCTTTGTGGCATCAGAACTTCTCAAAACAAAATTCAAAGATGTAATCTTTTGGGAAAGATCGGTTACACCATAAAAATTTCTGGGGTTATTAATTACAATCTGGTATTTATTCTGCCCCAGACTAGTTTCCTGTGGTTGAGTGGAGTTATTAGCCCATGTTCCTATAACGTATTTCCATGTTGAATTGTCATTATTTATGTATACACCGGTATGAGCGTAAACAGTTCCGGTATACCCCACTAAAGTTTTGGTCTGATGTGTCACATCAAATGTAATTGTTATTTGATCTGTTTCAGTTGGAAATGTGGGGGTTGTTACAAATGTTGTCTGGGCATTTATATTTAAGTAAAGAATAAGCAAAAGCAGCGAAGAATATACTTTCATGATAGTCCTTTCATACTTTAATAAATGTGCAATTTATCACTTGAAAATTAGACACGCTGAAGCTGTCAATCAAGGAATAAACTAATGTAAATAACGTAATTGAGGCGAATGAAACTTACGTAGGTGGTAAAGGTAGAAGGATTGGAAGATTAACTGGATTTGAAAATAAAACTCCGGTAGTTTCTTTGGTTCAAAGAAATGGTCAAGTTCGTTCTTTTGTAGTTCAACCTGTTTCTGCAGGTAACCTGAAAAAAGTATTAACAGAAAATTTAAGTAAATCTGCAAAGTTAATGAACGATGAATTACCTGCTTATAAAAATATTGGCAAACAATTTACATCTCACGAATTTGTAACTCATAAAAATTATGAATATGTTAGAGGCAATGTAACGACCAATACTGTTGAAGGTTACTTAGGAATTTTGAAACGTGGAATAAATGGAATTTACCACCATGTTAGCAAAGAACATTTACATAGATACCTTGCTGAATTTGATTTTAGGTACAACAATAGAAAAGTTAATGATAATGAAAGAACAATTTCTGCAATAGCAGGATTTGAAGGTAAGAGATTAACTTACCGGGACTCATTAAATTAAACGCATGGAAAAGAAAACAGGAAAGAAAGAAAAAAAAATTACAAATGAGAAACCTATTTCGCTTTATCACCTTAAACCGGAAGAAGTTTTAAAAAAATTATTACAAACACCTGCTAATAAGAAGAAGGTGTAATTATGAAACTTATAAGATTTGAAATTAAAGAACTAAAAAAAGATTCTGCTTTGTTGTTGGATGATTTTCTTTCTGAATTAGGGAATATAAAAAAAACATTAGATTCTCTTAATGAAGATTTACATCCAAATGGGACAGGTCAATTATCTTACGAAATTGTGAAATTACGTAAAGAAAGTCCGACCTATGTCGAAATATTACCAAGAACAAAAGGCAATAAAATAAATGGACTGATTGATAATTTTTATGAAGGATTAAAATTTATTCCGCAAGGAAAAATTCCTAAAGATTATTCCACCAATACAATAAAAGCATATTCCCAAATTGGATTAAGCACTACAAGAAACGAATTAATATTTTATGGAAGTAATAAAAAAAATAAATTAAAAATAAAAGAGAGTTTTGACAAATATATTAACGAAATAGAGCAACCAAGAATTTTTACCGAACATGGTTCCATTAGTGGCAAATTAGACGCATTAAATTTTCATGGTACAAAAAAGATTTTAACTATATACCCTAATTATGCACCAGCTGTTAATTGTATCATCGATGAAAATTTCTTATCTGTTATTGAAAAAGCGATTCAGAAAAAAGTTACAATAACAGGCAAAATTAAAAGGAAAATAAACGAGAAATATCCCTTTGAAATATTTGTTGAAAACATAAAGATTCATAAATCTTCAGAAGAAATACCCAAAGTTGATGAACTTTGGGGAATGGTTAATTGACAAAAAAGTTAAAATTTTATTGGGATTCATGTATCTTCATTTCTTATTTCAAGGGTGAAATACGCCCAGAAATAGGGGTTACAGATGCTATTAAATATTATTTTAAGCAAATAGAAGAAAAAAATATTTTTGTTTGTACATCCGCTTTAACAAAAGCCGAAGTCCTCGAGTATCAAATTGGAGAGGAACAATATAAGAAATTTGAAAATTTTCTTGAGTCTGATAATATTGATGTTATAGAGACAAATTCAGAAATATGGAAATGTGCCACAGAGATAAGAAATTATTATGGGATGCAGAATCCAAAATATTTTATCGAGACAGCAGATTCAGTACATTTATCAACTGCAATCTATTGTAATGTAGATGAATTTCAAACATTAGATGCTAAAGATGATAAAAAGAAAGCAACTAAAGGTTTAATCACACTCAACCCTTTATTACCAAAAAAATATAATTTAAACCCGAATTTGTCATTAGAG
>PMDS01000049.1 GCA_003155655.1 Melioribacter sp. | reverse complement strand
TATGAAGTTTTAAAATCAATTGGCGTAAATACCGTTTTTGCGTAACGTGAGTTATTTATTAACATTAAATAAATATGAGAGAATAAAAGTTGAATAGTGATATTACTGTTGCATTACTATTAGGGGGTACATCAGAAGAAAAAGAAGTTTCGAAGAATTCAGGCAATTCAATTTTGACGGCTCTTCGTTCTCTAAATTACAAAGTAAAAGTAATTGATCCCGCATATGGATTAAACCAACCTAAAGATGAAAATAAATATTTTGAAGAGAAAGATTATGCTTCCAGAACAAATAGAAATTATATCGATGTAATTAACTCTCCTCTCTTTGATGATGTTGATGTAGCATTTCTTGCACTTCATGGTAAATGGGGAGAGGACGGCACAATCCAATCTCTGCTTGAATTCAGGGGTATAAAATATACAGGTTCTAAAATTCTTGCCAGCTCACTTGCAATGGATAAGAGCATGACTAAAATAATGTTTCAGCATGCCGGCGTTGAGACTCCAAAATGGTTTATTATTGAAAAAAATATAATTAATCATTCTTTTGTTCAAAAGAATATTAAAGAGAAATTTGGCTATCCTGCAGTAATTAAACCTAATGATGAAGGCTCTACAATTGGATTAACTATTTGTAAAAATGAGTCTGAAGTACCTGCGGCAATTGAAAAAGCTGCGAATTGTTCAAAGAAAATATTAGTGGAAGAATATATACCCGGGCGCGAGTTAACAGTTGCAATTCTTGATCAGAAAGCGCTTCCGGTTTTAGAGATAAAACCGAAATCCGGATTTTATGATTATGAAAATAAGTACACTTCGGGAAGAACAGATTACATTGTTCCTGCAGATATTCCGAACCAGGTTTCCGAACATCTACAAAAACAAGCTGTTATGGCATTTGATTCAATAGGATGTGAAAGTTACGCACGTATTGATTTTAGACTTACGGATGAATATAAATTTTATTGTCTTGAAGTAAATACTTTGCCGGGAATGACGAGTACTTCTCTTGTGCCTAAAATGGCTAAGGCTGCGGGTATAAGTTTTGAAGAACTTATAGATAGAATTATTAAAAACTCTTTTTGATGATCTCTTTCAACAAAAAATTTATTATAAGAATTAGCCTTGCTGTTGTTTTTGCTGCAGCTCTTGCTTTTTTATTCTTGCATGACAATGGGATAATTAAATATCTCAATATGAAAAGCGAGATCAGGAAAATTGACCGGGATATTATGAATGCAGAAGAAAGATTAAGAGCCATAGAAGTTGAAATTGATTCTCTTCGAACAAGCAAAGTTAAAATGGAACAAGTTGCCCGCGAAAAATTTCACATGATGAAAAAAAGTGAAAAAGTTTTCAAAGTTGAAGAACATTAATGTCTACTGTTAAAAGTAAAAACCAGCTGCCTCAAATACCTCTTGCTGAAAGATGCAGACCAAAAACACTAGATGAATTCCAGGGACAGGAAAAATTAGTCGGTAAGGGAAAACCATTGCGCACAATGATTGATTCTGATTCGCTCAGCTCAATAATATTATGGGGTCCGCCCGGTACCGGTAAAACTACTCTTGCCAAGATAATTTCCGAATCTACTAATTCGGAATTTTTCCAAATGAATGCCGTCTCGTCCGGTGTAAGAGAGATACGTCAAATTATAGAGATAGCAAAAAATAATTTGATCCAATCAAGAAGAACAATACTTTTCATAGACGAGATTCATAGATTCAACAAAGCCCAGCAAGATGCGCTGTTAGCTTCTGTTGAAAGCGGGGAATTAATTTTAATTGGCGCTACTACAGAGAACCCTTCGTTTGAGGTAATACCTGCATTGCGCTCCAGGGTAAGAGTTTTTGTATTAGAAGAGCTGTCTAAAAACAATCTACAGGACATTCTGAATTTTGCTTTGACAAAGGACGATTTTCTCAAATCATTAAATATTACCATTGTTGATCCTGATTTTCTGCTCTTCATTTCCGGAGGGGATGCAAGAATATTGTTGAATATTCTGGAAGCATCGGTAATACAGGAGATTGAAAAAGAAGAGATAAAAATTACCAAGGAAATAATTGAAAACATCATACAGCGTAAAAATATAATGTATGATAAAGCAGGTGAAGAGCATTATAATATAATTTCCGCATTCATAAAAAGTTTACGTGGTTCCGACCCCGATGCCGCCGTTTACTGGATGGCAAGAATGCTTGAAGGAGGGGAAGACCCTTTATTTATTGCACGGCGCATGGTAGTTCTTGCTTCTGAAGATATTGGAAACGCATCTCCCAACGCGTTATTGCTGGCTGAGGCTGCGTTCAGCGCTGTTGATAAAATTGGTATGCCCGAATCAAGAATTATTTTATCCCAGTGCGCAACATATCTTGCATCATCACCAAAAAGTAACGCTTCTTATATGGCTGTAGACAGCGCTTTAAGCGATGTAAAAAACCTTCCGCTTTACCAGGTGCCGATTCATCTACGGAACGCTCCAACTAAATTGATGAAAGATTTAGGTTATGGAAAGGAATATAAATATCCGCATTCTTTCGAAAATAATTTTCTTCAGGAGAGTTACCTGCCGGAAGAGATAAAAGGAAAACAATATTATCTTCCGTCGGAAAACGGAAATGAAAAGACTATTAAAGAAAGACTTAAAAGCTTGTGGAAGGGGATAAAGAAGTATTAACACATGGCCGTCAAGACTGCCCGGCTTAGACGGTGACCACTCTTTGACGCAATGCTGTCAGATTAATAATATTATAACTCCGCCGTTCAGAGAGTGTGTGATAATTAAGATTTTTTGAAAAAATGTTTCGAGTTCTTTTTAAAAACGAAACTAAAATTCTCTTAACCCCCTATTTTCACACAGGCTCTTCACGACGGAGGAAAAAATCAGCAGCAAAGACTGGGGCTTTAGCCATACTGATGACTATGCCAAGCCCAAGGAGACAAAATTGTCTATATCGGTACTTCCATTTTGGCTAAAGCCTTGTATAAGGGAAGGTTGCGTTTTCTCCGTCATAAAGAGGCTGTGTGATAATTCGGTNNCAGCCTCTAAATGACGGAGTTATGATAGTTACATAACAGATTCTTTATTACCTAGAAATAAAAACAACATCATAAATGGACTTAATAACAGGGTTGCCAAAAATTAATTTCTTATCCTGACAGCATTGTCTCCTTGACGAAACATCTATCTGTCGAGGAATGGTCCTCGACAGCCGGGGAAAAGACATTTAAGGAAAGATTAAAAAGCTTGTGGAAGGGGATAAAAAAATATTAACCAGCCTTAAGTCTAAATACCGCAGGATTATTAACCTATGGTTGTCGGGGTTGAATGCCATAGAAAAGTTTTTAACTAATGGAAATCTTTAATCTTTTCCTAAGACCAAGTTTAATTATTCTAAAGAATGTTTTTGAATATCACTTTTACCGGCTTCTATTCTGGAAATATAACTTTTCTTAGTTCCGGTTTTTTCAGCAAGCTGCTCTTGCGTTAATTTTGCTTTTTTTCTTTCTTCTCTAAGCATCTCACCTAAACGAAATGAAATTGAATCAGCTTCAAATTTATCCCTGCGTATACTTCCTTTTTTCCCGTATTGTTTATCTAAATGTTCTTCGAATGTAGTTAGCTTTTTCATTTACTATTCCTTTCAAACATTAAATAATCTCTTGCATGATTTAATCTGCAAACCGTTAAAACGGTTACAATTTATTTCCTATTCTTATTAACCAACGGATTAATCCGTTGGTTAATGAAAAAAAACTTACACTATTGAAACTGTTTCAACAGTTTGGCATTAACATTAATTTAATTCTCGCCACCAGTTAGCATCTGATAAACATTTTGCCTGGAAGCTGCCTAACCAGACCTTTGAACTCAAGAGTTAATAAGTTTACAAGACAATCGGATGTACTCATTGATGATAAAATAGCAATTTCATCAATCTGTTTTGGCTGTGTATCCAATATTGATAATAATTTTTCCTCAAATAAATTTAACTCAATATCAGGTTGAGAAATATTTTTTCCAATTTCAGGTTTTATTTTCAATTCAAGTTCAACAAGTATATCATCGGCGGACTGGACTAGTTTTGCTTCCCCTTTCTGGATCAATAAATTTGCCCCCTCGCTCTGCTTGCTGTTAATATTCCCGGGTATTGCAAATACTTCTCTTCCCTGGTCAAGTGCATGTGCCGCCGTCTGCATAGCGCCCCCGTTTATCTTTGTCTCAATTATTAAAGTTCCCAGTGAGAGACCGGAAATGATCCTGTTCCTGCGTGGAAAATTGGGGGCATCCGGTTTAGTACCTAATTCAAACTCAGTTACAATAGCGCCGTTCTCTTTTATTTTTTTGAACAGCTTTTCATTTTCCGGGGGATAAATTATGTTTAACCCGGAGCCAATAACAGCAATTGTACGTCCTTTGGAACGCAGTGCCGATTCATGTGCTATTGAATCTATTCCTCTTGCTAACCCGCTGACAACTGTTATTTTTTTCTCAGCAAGTTGGGAAGAGAAATTTTCTGCTTGAATTTTACCATAAGAAGAAGGCTGCCGGGTGCCAACAATAGCAACGGAATATTTATCATCTTCTGTTATTTCCCCAAGTACATAAATAATAAGCGGCGGGTAATAAATGTCTTTTAAAGATTCCGGATAACGTTCATCCCAATATGTTAAAATTTCCCCTCCCATTTTATCAAGCTGTTTGATTTCCTTTTCCAGCTTTTCTTTCACATTATCCAGGTGTAAGCTTAAAGAGCAGATCTTATTTGCGTACGTCTTGCTAATGCCTTCTACTTGAACTAAGTCAGGATAATCACTGTGAATTATACTTTCAAGATCATGAAATTTTGCAAGGAGAGAAAATAATTTTTGAGGACCAATTCCGTCAATAGTCAGAATCAGTTTCAGGTTTACTAAATCTTCGAAATTTTTAATATACAATTTATGTTGAGGGTTTATTATTCAGTAATGTCAATATTATCTACAACTGCGATAATCATAGTATTAACAGGTGCGTTTGCATGTCCTAGTATCTGCTGTACAGCATCCCCTTCTTGAACAACAATAACGTCATCACCAATTCCTGCATCAACAAGGTCGATAGCGATAATATCTTTGTCGCCTATATATTTACGCTCAAAATCTATTTGATGAACTAATAATAACTTATGTCCTACTAAAAATTGATTCTTTGGCGTAGAAACAATGTTTCCTTTAATCCTTGCCAGGAACACTTGAATTCAATTTTGTTTTAAAAGGATATTTGAAAAAAATTGAAAGCGGGATTAAGAACAAATATGCAATCAATAAAATTACAGGAGAGATTGAAAGTGATGCCATACTATCCCACGATCCCATAGACATGAAAACAAAACCTATAATTAAAACCAAGAAACTGAAAATTAATGCCATATAATTTTGTTTGGTCCAGTAATCTTTAAAAGGAGAACCGGCAGGTTTCTTCTGTTCTTTAATAATTTTTCTTGCTTGAGCCATTATAATCTCTTATTAGAAATTGAGTATAATTTTTACTGTTTAATCCGTAAAATGTTTCAGATAAAAATATATGTAGAATAAGGATTTGTCAAGCCTGAATTGGAGCTATTTTTAGTGAATATTGCATAATTTATTTTTTTGCCAAGAAATGCCGTGGTGAGTCTAAAACTTTGGGATTAAGATACCCCACACCGTGCCACAGGTTAGAAAATATTTTTGTAAGGACAGCTCGAGAGCTGTCCAGGACAAGTCTCGACTTGTCCCTACAAACTGTAAGAAATTTTTCAGTGTGCAAAGGTGTACTGTGATGATCTTAAACTAGCAATACATTATTAAACTGCAAATACTGCGACTGACTACAGCGTTCGGCTTGAAATGCTCGTTAGCATACAGCATTCATTGTTTTTTATTAGTTGTAAATACTCTATTCATATCCTTAGTAGTATCAATTGTAACTTCAGTCATTGCTCCACCCCGAACCCACCCCGCCCATCCCCGAACCCACCCCGTCCCTCCCTTTGCGAAAGGGAGGGTGGTTAAAATGTTCATCAGATTATAAAAGTAAAATGTTTTAAATCCTTCCATCTTCAAAAATCTGCCCCATTTTTAAAAAGCCTGCCCCGCTTCAGCAATCCGTTGGCCCCCGACAAAAAACATTGGGGCAGGCTATGCCAAAAGCAGGTAGATAAACGGACGCGGGACAGGCTGTGGCGGGCATAAAGTTATAATTTCAGCGTTGATAAAAAACAAAATTAGTAATATACTTGTATTGCGATTGTAATTACATAGTACTAGAGGTAATAAAATGAATAAATCTGCTACTATACAAGCAAGGATTGATCCGAGTGTAAAAATTAAGGCTCAGAGAATTCTCAATAAACTTAACATTTCTATGTCGGAAGCCATTACTATTTTTTTGACGCAGGTTTCTTTGACTAAAGGAATACCTTTTGAAATAAAGATTCCCAATGAATTAACCGAAGAAACATTGCGTAAAGCTGAAAATGGCGAAGAACTTCACGAAGTACCGGATGTTAAGCAGCTATTCAAGGAGCTTAATAGTTGAGATTGATATATTCTTCTCAATTCAAAAAGGATTTTAAAAGAATTCTTGGTCAAGGTAAAAATATATCTCAGCTTGAACCTGTAATACAAACACTTCTAAAGAAACAGACATTAGAACCAAAATATTTCAATCACAAACTTACCGGCAGATGGAAGAACCATCGTGATTGCCATATTGAACCGGATTGGTTACTAATTTATTGTCTCACAGAAGAAGCATTATTTTTGGAAAGAACAGGATCACACGCGGAACTTTTTAAATAGTTTTTAAAGCTAATCATTATTTAACCTGTCAAAGCCGGGTTTATCAGCCTTTGGCTGGCAAGCCTGCCAAAAGCTGAAAAGCCTGTCAAATTGGCTCTACAATTAGAATTAATTTCCAGTACGGCACGATACTCGTTAGGAGTTATAAACTAGTTAGTCTAACACATTAACTTTACCAATACAACTATAAAACAAGTACGGGTGTAAGAGCGTTTTATATAATCTTTTCGTGTCTTATATTTGCTTAAATCTTTCTTTTGGATCATCAAAGATCACATTATCGGGATCAAATTTTTCCGGATCAAACTTTCCGCCTAACCATTCTATCATTTCAGTATACTCTTCGTTATTTGAATCGCTTAATACCGATAACATATGGTAATAACCAGGTATGCCGCCGCAATCTTCCGGAGGACATGCCATTTTACCGGCTAAACATTTGGGATATTTTTCACCGATTGTCACTGGTAGTATTTTCTCTAACTTGACAGTATGTATCCAGCTGTCGCCAAAATCATATTCATATCTAGCTGTGTTATTATTCCTGCTAAAATACTTTAATATTTTCTCTTTATGATCTGCTAAAACTCTTCTATTAAACGCTTCAAATTCCTCATCAGGACTTCCAATTTCGACTTTTATGTTTGTTTCGGGATCTTTTATTTCAAACATATGAAGATGGTAGTCATACCATCCCATTGAATCTTGAATCGCAACGTGTAAATCCCAAAATGAATAAGTTGATGGGACAATAATTCTTCTCCAAATCGAAGGTTTAAAATTATTCAATGATATTTTGAACTGATATACATGGTGGATATTTTTTATTATCATATTATAATCCTATACTTAGCTTACTTAATGTTTTGAAAACATTTATATAATGACTTTATTTTTAAACCGCCGCCCAAAACACCTATGCTACTTTTCTAGTACGCCACAATGTACTCCCACAAATCCGTTAGCCGTGCCAAAGGCAGGTAAATAAACGAACGCGGGACAGGCTGTGGCGGGCTTAAATTTATTTTTTAAAAAATAATTATTCTAATCTTTGAATTGTATTTTTCTTCTGTCCTGTGAGAGTATTGGTCCGTCGCAGGAGTTATCCGAATCTGATTTATATTTTTTTACTTTCCTTTCCCAAAGCATTTTTATATTTCCCTAATTGTGCATGGAACTTAAATTTTTTTTATGAATATTCAAATAAAAAGTTTGGGGTTGGTTATCAATTTTTTTTGCGTAGAGTCGATGCGTTGCATCGACTCCATTAGCTCACTACAAAAAAGTTGGACAAACCCTTCGATCCGTTAGCTAACGGACTCAGGGCAAGTTTTTTGAACAGTTCAAAATAATTTTTTAAAGAAGTTTTGCATATTTGGCGCGGACCTCACCCCGGCCCTCTCCTTGAAAAAAGGAGAGGGGGAAAATGTACAAATATATTACTTTGAAAAAAGTTCTTTGACATACTGACTATTTAATAATTGCCTGAAAGAATCAGGAAAACTGGTACAAAACAGGGATAGAAATAGATGAAAATGGGATAAAAACAGACAGAAAGTTGAGGCTTGGCAGAAAAAGAAATTTATTGTTTTCTGCAAAAAAATTTTTGATATTTATCTGCTTCAGCGCTGTTAACGAATTGCTGAAGTAATACACTGCAGTCAGAAGCTTTGAATATCATTTAGCTTTTGTTGATTAGATTACTAATAGGCAATGGTGCAAAGTGGCCAGTTATTTAAGACGGTCATAATCAAAAACATCAAGTTCATTTGATAATTTTTAATTAGTCGCTAAATTTGTTTTTAAAAAATTTGTAAAGAATTATATTTTAAATTACATTTGCAGCCCGTTCTTTGTACATAAATGCAATCCAAAAAGTGAGATAATAATGTATTTTTTTTCGATTGCCTCTTGACAAAATAGAAAATTAGCTTTAATTTTAACATCCACATTAAATGAAGTTCTTTGATAGAGTGAGTGACTAAAGAAATTCTTTAGTAGTTCAGCTTTGTTAATTCAAAATTTTTACAAACTCTACAACGGAGAGTTTGATCCTGG
>PMDS01000116.1 GCA_003155655.1 Melioribacter sp. | reverse complement strand
TGAACGGCGGAGTTATATTATTAACCGCGTAATTCAGTGAATGTGTGATAATTAAGATTTTTTGAAAAATTAGTGTATATACAGTTTCCGCGTAATGTGAGTTATTAACTATTTGCTTTTTATACGTGCATCAACAATATGGTATGAATTATCTGCCGTAACAATAATAGGGTTGAAATCCAGCTCTTCGATATTATCTAAATGTATCATCATTTGAGAACATTTTTTTATAATTTTTTTTAATCCGGTAGTGTTAACCGGAACTTCGCCGCGGGTACCGTTTAGAATTTTACCAATATGTGTTGAATTGATCATCTCATCTATATCATCACCGGAAAGGCAGCAGGATCTAATAGAAGTGTCATCAAAAATCTCAACATATTTTCCACCTGAGCCGAACATGATAACAGGTCCAAAGGAGGGGTCGCGAAAACCTCCTATTAGCAGTTCATGTTTTGCTTTAACAAATTTTTGAATTAAGAACTCTTCAACTTTAAAACCCGATTTTGCAAAACTTTCCGTCATTTCTTTTGCTTTTTTAAGAAGCTCCTTCTTGTTTTTGATATCGACCTTTACAGCGTTCATTTCTGTTTTGTGAATAATATTTTTATTTATTCCCTTAAGCACAACAGGGTAAAAATCATCATTAAATTTTTTTATATCGCCGGGTTTTACAACTTTACTTTTAATAAATGGTAAATCATAATTACCGCAAAGCTTTTTTATTTCTTTTGTTGATAAAAATCCGGGCTTGAAACTCCCATGTTTCAAAGGTTTCGATTTCAGAAGCCCCGAATATTCCGCTTTGTTCTTCTTTAATTTCTTTTGTGATGAAGCAAAGAACAACATGTTGGACAAAACTTTTGCAGGATCTTCCGGATTTCTAAAAAGGGGAAGCTTTGTTGCGGAATTATTTCTGTACAAACTCCAAAATTCCGGCAGAGGCATTACAACTTGAAAAATCGGCTTTTCGCTATTGATAGAATTAATATTTTCAATAACATCAAAAGGGGCAACCATTATGGGCTCTACAAAAATTGAAATAACAGCATCAACATTTGCATCTGCAGAAACAATCTCGTTAACTTTTTTAAAAATATCAGCAGTTCCGCCCGGCAAAAGGTCAACAGGGTTTTCAACGCTTCCTTCGGGATTTACAATTTCTCTCAGCTTGCTTTTTGTACCGTCACAGAATTTGGCAAGGGAAAGGTTTTCTTTTTCAAGAGAATCGACACACAAAATTGATGGTCCGCCGCCGTTTGTTACAACCGCAATTTTGTTCCCTTTTGGTATCTTAAAAGATTCTAGACCTTTAGCTGTATTGAAGAGCTCATTTAAATCATCAACACGTATAACCCCAAATTGATTAAGCATTGCATCAACAACTTTATCTTTGCCGCTTAAAGCGCCCGTATGTGATGAAGCGGCTTTCATTCCCCCTTCTGTTCTTCCTGCCTTTAAGACTATGGCGGGTTTTGTAATTTCTCTTTTTATAAAAGGAATTATGAAATCTTTTCCATTCACAAAACTCTCAAGGTAAAAAGTTAGAGTTTTAATATTATTGTCATTCTGCCAATAATGAATGATGTCGTTTTCGTTTATATCGGCTTTGTTCCCTGCGCTTACAAAATGGGCAAACTTAATGTCGGTATCGCGCAGCGAATTCAAAACAGCGGCACAAATAGCTCCGCTTTGCGAGAAAAATCCCGTGAAGCCGCACTCGGGTTTTTCTGCTATAAATGTTGCGTTAAGTTTTATTTCATTATGCGTGTTGATAACCCCCATGCAATTTGGACCGACCATTCTTGCGCCGGCTTTTTTCACCTTTTCAACAATACGTTTTTCTAATTCTTCTCCCTCTTTGCCAATCTCTTTAAAACCCGCGGATGTTACAATTATCGATTTAGTGTTTTTCATAAGAAGTGCATCAACGGCAGATTCCACAAATTGTTTGGGAACAATTACTATTCCCAAATCGATTTCTTCATCAACCTCTTCAATTGAGTGAAAACATTTATAACCCAGCACGTTATCCACTGATGGATTTACTGGCAAAATTCTTCCGGTGTACCCGTAGTCGTGAATGCACTTTAACAGTTCATAACCAATACTTTTTTCTTTTCTTATTGCCCCGGCAACACAGATAGAACGGGGGTAAAAGAAATTTTGAAGGGGACTCATAATATTTCCTTGATTACTCAAGTAATTTATAATAATGCCGGCAGGGTTATTTAATTTGCAGAATAGATTCCATTCCGGCTTTTAAAGCAGTCAAATTTTTATTTACAACGTCTTCACCTTTCCGTCCGAATAAAGTTCGTATTCCATTTTCCAGGTTCACATACGGGATCTCCAAATAAAGTGATGCAGCGCCGAGCAAAACAACGTTAGAAGATTTAAGAGAACCATTCTTTGCTGCAATTTCATCAGCGTTTATAACAAGAGTATTTTTATAATTTTGGATTTGAGTCAACAATTTGTTCAGATCAGGGTAGTTGAAAATATTAATAAACGGTTTTGAATTTGTTATAATCCACCCGTCTGTGGAAAGATATGGCATATACCTCAGCGACTCCATCGGTTCAACTGATAAGATCATATCAGCCTCACCCAATGGTATTAAATCGGAAGCGATTTGATTTGAAGAAATTCTTAAGTGAGATTGAACAGCGCCGCCGCGCTGGCTCATGCCGTGAACTTCCGCCTGCTTAACATAAAGTTCTTTTTCAAGTGCTGCTAATCCTATAATTGCGGCAATTGATAAGATTCCCTGACCGCCAACGCCTGCTAAAATTATATCTTTCTTCATAGTTTCATTCGGATTGTATTTAAGGTATATCTATTTTTTATTTTCCTTTTTCTTTTGGGAAAAGGTTTGGATACACTCACGCTCAGCTATTATCACCGATACTCCGTTGTATGCAAGCTCTTCCTTCATTACACGCACCATATCGTCATGGTTCTTCGGAAGGGGCAGCAGTACTCTTACATGTTCGGGTTCAACACCAAGCCCAAGGCAGATATTTTTTATCTTACCGGTTGCCGCAGATTTTTGTCCGCCCGTCATTGCCACTGCTGAATTATCTGATATGATAATTGTTACGGGTGAGTTTTCATTTACCACATCTAGCAAACCGGTTATACCCGAATGTGTAAAAGTTGAATCTCCTATAACGGCAACCGATGGAATAAGTCCTGCATCCGCAGCGCCCTTTGCCATAGTAATAGATGCACCCATGTCGACACAAGAATTAATTGAATTGAAAGGCGGCAAAGCCCCTAATGTATAACAACCGATATCTGAAAAAACTCTTTTCTCTCCGTAAGATATCATTGCTTCATTCAAGGCATCGTAAATATCCCGGTGGCTGCAGCCGCTGCATAATTCCGGCGGACGGTTAACTACAATTTCCGGAACGGGTAGCCCTTCTTTTGTTTTAAGTCCAAGAGCTAGAGCAACTAATGTTGGGTTTAATTCGCCGTCTCTCGGCAGCGTTCCATCCAGCCTGCCATGAATTAATTTTCCGCAATCAAAGAACCCTTTTAACATTTCTTCAATAAAAGGATATCCATCCTCAAGAATCAGTAACTCGCCGCACTCTGTGCTAAGCTTGTTTATAAGATTCTTTGGAGCGGGATATTGACCGATTTTAACTACCGGATAAGAGCAAATATGATCTGGAAAATTTTCCAGAAGGTAGTTATAAGCAATTCCGCATGCCACTATACCCAGCGATTTATCATTTCCTTCAATATATTTATTAAAGAGCGATGATTCCGAATCGGCTTCAAAATTTTTTTGATTATTAAGAAGAATTTTGTAACGGTTTTTTGCAATAGCAGGGAGCAAAATAAATTGTTTCGGATCTTCCGGCAAAGATAAATTATTTTCTTTTATCAATTCTTTTCTTTGAACCCCGTAACGGGAATGAGAAAGACGCGTTGTAATTCTAATAAGAACGGGAGTTTTATATTTTTCCGAAACAATAAAACCTTCCCTTGTCATGTCATAAGCTTCCTGCTGGTTCGATGGCTCGAATATCGGAATCATAGCAAACTTTCCAAGGTATCTTGAGTCCTGTTCGTTTTGTGACGAGTGCATAGAAGGGTCGTCCGCAACAGTTATTATCAATCCGCCGTTTACACCGGTGATTGCGGAATTGACGAACGGATCTGCCGCAACATTTAACCCAACTTGTTTCATACAAACCATTGCGCGTTTTCCGGCATAAGACATTCCAAGCGCAGATTCCATAGCGGTTTTTTCGTTTACAGACCATTGGCAGTGAATTTTTTTATCTTTAGCCAATTTTGATTTTTGAACATATTCGGTAATTTCGGTGGAAGGTGTTCCCGGATAGGCGTAGATTCCAGACATGCCGCCGTCGATTGCACCTTGTGCAAGTGCCTCGGCGCCTAACAATAATAACTTTTCCATAACAGAATTTATTCTATATTTTTTTGGAAAATTCGAAAATATCTCATTGAAAAATTACTGTATTAGCCTTAAGCCTGCAAGAAAAATAGATTTGATTTCTTATTATAATAGTTTCCGGATTATCAAAGTTTTCTTGAAAATCTGGACACTCTTATCTATTTTTATTTAAACATTTATTTAATAAACTAATCTTAACAAACTTTAGACAAAATTCATTTTTGCTTATGATCTGGAACGAATTTATTGAATGTATGGACCGTGAGCGGCTCGTTAAACTTCAAAGCGAACGCCTTGCGGTAATGATTCATCGGCTTTATTTCAATGTTCCCTTTTACCGCAGACTTTTTCAAGAAAGAGGAATTGAGCCCGGAGATATTAAAAGCGTAGAACAATTAAAAGACTTGCCCTTTACTACAAAACAGGATCTTCGCGATAATTATCCATTCGGACTTTTCGCAGTTCCAAAATCCGAAGTTATTCGTGTACACGCTTCGAGTGGAACCACCGGAAAACCAACTGTTGTAGGATATACCCGGAGAGATATTGATTTATGGTCGGAAGTTATTGCACGGACATTAACCGCGGCGGGCGGCGGCAATACAGACGTTCTTCATATTGCTTATGGTTACGGTTTATTCACGGGTGGTTTGGGCATTCATTATGGAGCGGAAAAAATCGGCGCTACAGTAATTCCAATTTCAGGAGGTAATACACAGCGTCAATTGCAGCTTATGCAGGATTTCGGTTCTACAATTCTTGCTTGTACTCCATCTTATGCTCTTTATCTTGCAGAGGCAATGAGCGAAGCAGGAATGACTGCGGATTCGTTTAAACTGAAAGTCGGTGTATTCGGCGCCGAACCGTGGACAGAAGAGATGCGCCGTGAAATTGAAAATAAATTAAAGATAAAAGCGATTGATATTTATGGATTGAGTGAAGTAATTGGACCGGGAGTCGCATCCGAATGCATGCAGCAAAATGGTTTGCATGTTTTTGAAGATCATTTTATTCCGGAGATTATTGATCCACAAACACTTGAGGTCCTTCCGGAAGGACAGACAGGGGAATTAGTTTTTACATGTATTACAAAAGAAGCGCTTCCGCTTTTAAGGTACAGGACGCGGGATTTGACAACGCTAACTACCGAAAAATGCGCATGCGGCAGAACAATAGTTAGAATGCAAAAATGTCTCGGTAGATCTGACGATATGTTAATAATCAGGGGCGTTAATGTGTTCCCGTCTCAAATAGAAACCATTTTACTTGAGATGAGAGAAACCAAACCATATTATTTATTGATTGTTGACCGGGTTAATAATCTTGATGTGTTGGAAGTTTGGGTTGAAGTTGAAGGAGAATTTTTCTCTGACGAAATTAAAAAATTGGAAGGCCTTAAGAAAAAAATCCAGCACAACATTGAATCTGCGTTAGGCATCAGCGCTAATGTAAAACTTGTTGAACCAAAAACGATCGAACGCAGCGAAGGTAAAAGCAAAAGAGTAATTGATAAAAGAAAATTACGGTAAGGGCAAAATGATTATTAAACAACTCTCTGTATTTCTGGAAAACAAAGCCGGCCGGTTAACCGAAGTAACTGAAGCTCTGGCTTTTGCAGGAATTAACATTTCCGCATTCAGTGTTGCGGATACTGCCGATTATGGTATATTAAGGCTAATAGTAAACAAACCCGAAGAGACCGAAAAAATTCTAAAAGATAAAGGATTCTCTGTTCACATTACAAATGTAATCGGGTTAATTGTGCCTCACGAGCCGGGCGGTTTGCACCGCGCACTCAAAATACTTTCTAATGAGGGGATTGATGTTGAATATATGTATGCATTTGCTCTAAGCAATAATGCAACTGTTATTATCCGGACAGAAGCTGTTGAAAAAGCTATCTCAGTTTTAGAGCAGCACAAGATGGAATTAATCAAAGCAAGCGATATTTACGAAATATAAAATTTACATTTACCACATTAACTGTGTAAATAACAATGATAAAATTTTCAAAGGCAGTTTCGTCACTTCGTACTTCGGAAATACGGGATCTGATGAGTCTTGCAACACGTCCCGATATTATTTCTTTTGCCGGCGGAATGCCGGGCAACGAACTCTTTCCAGTTGAAGAAATAAACCGGATTTACAACTCTCTTCCGTTAGATATAAAGCAAACAGCTTTTCAATATGGTCCTACACCGGGTTACCCGCCGCTGCTTGAAGCGCTCAAAGAACATTTGAGAAAGAAAGGTCTTCCGGTTGATAAAAATTTCTTAATGATCACAACGGGCTCTCTGCAGGCAATAAACATTCTTGGAAAAGTATTTGTCGATCCCGGTGATTTGGTTGTAACAGAAAATCCGTGCTTCATCGGAGCAATTTCGGCGCTAAAATCTTACCAGGCGGAACTCAAGGGAATTGATTTGAATCAAGACGGGATAGATGTTGAAAAGTTAAAAAATTTTTTGCAGAAGAATAAATCAATACCCCCAAAATTTATTTACTTAACATTAAATTTTCATAATCCGGCAGGAACACTTTACACCCAGGAAAGAAAAAAAGAACTTGTTCCCATACTGCAGGAAAACGATCTGCTTCTTATAGAAGATGATGCTTACGGCGATTTGTATTTTGATGAGGAAGCAGAAAAAAGAGTTGTTCCGATGAAAGCCCTTTATGAAAACGAATTGACAATTTGTTATACGGGCTCCTTCTCTAAAATACTTGGTCCCGGTTTTAGACTTGGCTGGATGCTTGTGCCCGAAGAAATCTACAAAAAAGCAGAATTGGTTAAGCAATCGGTTGATGCATGCTCTCCGAATTTTACCCAGGTGCTTGCATGTGAGTTTGTACAGAGCGGTCAGATTTATGACTATATAAGCAGGATGCGTAAAATTTATAAAAGACGAAAAGATTCGATGGCGGATGCAATCAGAAAATATTTCCCGGAAGAAATCACGTGGAATGAACCGCGAGGAGGATTTTATATCTGGCTTAAATTACCTCCTCAAATAGACATCATTTCCGTGCTCAAAAAAACTATTGAGCAGGGAGCCGTGTTCGTTGTAGGAAAGACGTTTGATCCCGCAGGATTGGATAACAGTCATTTTAGACTTTCATATTCTCACACTGCGGAAGATAAAATTGAAAGAGGAATTCAGATAATCGGTGATGTGCTGAAGGAAGAATTAAAGAAGAAGTAAATATAGACTGTAGCAGATTGCTGTTTTAAAGATTTGGAATTTAATTAACAAACAGCATTGAATTAAAAAACGTCATATTATTAAAACTCCCGGATTGACGCTAACCTGACAACATTTACTCTCTTCCATAGACAGGTAAACTTTGCGGAACAATAAAAAATACAACAGAAAGTCTTTGACAGCGGTTAGAATATTTTACATATAAATCATTTTCAAGAAAAATAAACGCACAGATTTTTATCAAGAAAAGTAACATTTCAATAAAAACAAATTGTTAAGTTTTTAATAGTATTCTTTTTAGTGTTGACAAAGGTCTTGAATTCCCGTACTCTATTTTCAGAAACTTAAACAGTTTTTATTCTTCTTATTGGGGTTCTTTTTATGGGCGGAAATTCTGGAAGTACTTTTAAATAAATTTCTTTTTCTGCTGATTAGTAAAGCCGGTTACTTACTCGTTTACACAAAGGATATTTCATTACCCTGATCGATAAATGTTATAATCCTGGTGAAGAAATAAATCAAACTTTACGTTTAACAATAGATCTAATGCGTTAATCTTGATAGTTTAATTTATCAGAATTATGGAGTCAAAAATGAGAATTGTAAAATTGTTTTGCATACTTATGCTGGTGTTGGCAACAATACTAAATGCACAGAAGTGGCAGAAAATAGAAATGAAATTTCCGCCGGGAGATACATTGCTTCAGACTACATCGATTGCATTTGCTACAAAGAATACCGGTTGGATTTGCACATCAGGGTATTTCGGTGCCACCAGGCCGCCATTTCTATATTCTACTAAAATACTTAAAACAACAAATGGCGGCAAAGACTGGTTTCTTCAGAAATATGTAAGCGATACCTATGACAGTGATCAGGTGTTTACAACGGATTCACTCCATTGTTGGGCGTACGATTCTTACGGAAAACTAATTTTTACAACAGACGGCGGTTCTAACTGGATGAATATATATATTGGTGGTTCTCCTGCCGTTAATCAAAAGTTTTTCTTTGGATTATATTTTTTCAATAATGACGAAGGTATTGCAATAAATCGAACTCGGCCATGGTTTACAAAGGACGGAGGGAAGTCATGGACAGCTGGCGACAGCAGTAAAATCGAACTTACAACTCAGGATATTTCATTTGCAGGTAAAAATAAAGGATGGATAGTTAATGGCGGATCACCTTATAGAACTGATGGAGGTAATATAGCTAATACCACCGACGGGGGTAAGACATGGAGGTATCAAGATTCTAGTACTACAATAGTGACGGCAGTTGATTTTATAGATTCCCTACATGGTTGTGCAGCTGCTACTAATTTTATTTTCGACACTGGTTTCGTTTACTCAACAACCGATGGAGGCAAAAATTGGCAGCTTAGCCAATTTCTCTACTACGGACCTTTCTGGGATATTGGATTTATTGACGATAAAAACGGCTGGATTACAGGCGCTGGCAGAATATTGAATACAACTGATGGAGGTATAACCTGGAAAACACAAGAACAAGGTATGCAATACGCTTTGTTAAAACTAATATTGTTAAAAAAGGAAAAAGTTGCTTATGTATTAGGTAGCAGCTATTTAGCCAGTAATATTGATTTTGGACCTCCATTTATATTATTATCGGCTGATCTTAATAACCTTACGGATCTTGTAGAAACTAAAGAAAATCTTCCAAAAGAATTTCAACTGATGCAAAACTATCCCAACCCGTTTAACCCAGGTACAATAATAAAATATTCTGTTCCTTTTTCTCCCTCTCCTTTACAAGGAGAGGGATCATGGGTGAGGTTAGTTACTCTTAAAGTTTATGATCTCCTCGGACGTGAAGTTTCAACACTTGTTAATGAAGAAAAACAGCCTGGTAATTATGAAGCTAAGTTTAACGGTGCAGGTTTACCAAGCGGAGCATATTATTACAGGTTATTATCCAGCACGCATTCAGAAACTAAAAAAATGTTGTTGATAAAATGATATTTAACCTTTTGGAATATTAAAGTCCATTTGAAAAAATGTATATGAATATTTTACATGTAAATCATTTTCAGAAAAAAACACGCACCGATTTTCATCAAAAAAAGAACATTAATGAAAGTAATTTAAGGTACATTTTTTGAAGATATACTTATGGCATTGACAAAAGTAATTATTTCCCTTACATTATTTTTAGAAACTTAAACAGTTTTTATTCTTCTTATCGGGGTTCTTTTTATGGGTGGAAATTCTTGGTGTACTTTTAAATAAATTTCCTATACTCTCTGTAAATTAAATTGAGCAGTTTTAGCCTAACAACTTAGGCTACGCTCAGTGCAGGCTCTTTTTCCGTCTCCTTAAGAGGGATGGGAGTAGAGGCAAGGTCAAAAAAAACAAATGTTAACAACAATTTAGTGGAGGGTAATATGACATAGTAAGAATATTTTAAGCATTTAAAAACTACCTTTCATACGATACTAAAAAAGAGAATTAAATGGAGCGATAAATGAAACTAACAAAAATATTAATAATACTTACATTTTATTTTTTGGCTTTTCATTTATCAAAAGCCCAAGATTCAACAAAGCAATTTTCTTTTCCTCATAAAACGGGAGATATGTGGGAATATTTTTTTGATGATTATTCCCCATTTTATGTTGACACACTTCAAAATACTACAATATTTAACTCTGTGGATTCATATGGCAATATTCTAATTACCCAACATGCAAAGTCTCTAAATCCTACTAAATCGCTACTAATTCTCTCCGATACCACAATATATTGGATTGATACAACTAATAATTATGTGTATAAAAGAACAATTGCTCAGGATAGTATATTAGTCTATAAACTGGGAGCCAAAAAAGGAGATCAATGGTTAATCTCAAAAAATAAAGGAGGACCGGGAAACTTTAATTTAGCAAGGGTGAAGAATAAGTGGGAAGATTCTATCCTTGGAAAGAAAACAACTTTCATGAGTATCTCCTATTTCTTTGCTAACAACATAAAAGATACAACAGGTTACAGCATTATGGGTGGTGACCTCATAGCAGATGGATTCGGGTTAATAGGAAGAGGAGGAGGAGAATTAATTGGTCAAATACATCTAATAGGTGCAGTAATTAATGGTTTTAAATATGGAAATATAACAGGAATTTCAGTTACAGATAAAGAAAATTTAATCTCTAGAGATATAATATTATATCCTAATTATCCCAACCCGTTTAATCCTTCAACAACTATCAGTTTTTTTCTTTATAGGAGATCAAATGTTACATTAGTAATTTATGACATTCTTGGAAATGAAATAAATCGATTGATAGATCATGAGGATTATGCTTCCGGGCTATATAAAACAACTTGGGATGGAACTGAAAGCAATGGAAATAAAACAGCAAGTGGAATTTATTTTTATCGCTTATTCGCAAACAAACAAATTATAACCAAATCAATGATACTTCTAAAATAATAGGGGTGATATATGAAAAACTATTTTTATTTTTTATCTGCACTAATACTATTCTGTTTTACAAATAATTACTCTCAAAATGAACCTGCAACTTGTGGAACAATTTCGACCACAAGACATTTAGCAAAAAAAACAGATTTTACAAATCGCGGCGGGATTTATATCCCTTCGGCGGGAACGTTAAGAGTATTAGTGGTCTTTGTACAGTTCAAGGATGACAATGATTCAAATCCGCACTGGACTTCGGGCCAGGGCCCAGATTACATGAATTCTTTTATAGATGCCAACCAGCAACAAGGCTCTTCTAATTATATTAATTTAACAAATTATTTTAATCAAATGTCCTTAGGGACTTATCATATTATTGGCAATGCAATTTATGTACAAACGCAAGAAAATCGTTCTTATTACTTCGATCCAAATAATTATGGCACAACAAACCCAAGATATTTTGCAAATAAAATGGTATTACAACAAAAAGTAGATCCTCTTATAAACTTTGCAAACTATGATAATTGGCAATATAATTCGGATTACAACTTTCGCAATCAAGCTGATAATATTGTTGATATGATCATTATGGTTTGGCGAGGTCTACAGTTTGATGGTGGTTACTGGCTTGGCGAAGCATCATTAGGTGATGTTGAAAAGAACTTACCTGACTATACTGTTGAAAGCGGAAATAAAACAATAAAATCCAGATTTGGTGGCGGTATTGGTTCTGGTATAACTGTACAAGATTGGGGCGCCCGCTCTTCAGAATATAATTTCCATTCAGTAATACATGAATTAGCGCACTGGCTTATAGGACCTGTGCATCCATATTGTGATAATATTTACTGTAATCCAGATGAACATGAATTTTGGGGTATGCTTCACCATAGTGCTGATGGAATTTGTTCTAACGCATATGAAAGTGATAAATTAAATTGGGTTACACCCACAGAAATAACCGGCGAAATATCTGATGCAACATTAAGTGATTTTATTACAACTGGAAGTGCATATAAATATCATCCTACAAACGGGGCCGCAAATGAGTATTATTATTTTGAAAATCATCAACAATTGAGCATTTATGATAATGCCACACGAAACACTAATGATAAAGGAATCTTTGTAATACAGATGCAGGATGAATATAACGGAACGAATAATGTGAAATGCCGAACTTCTAATGGTGATTGGACGTGGGAAAATCCATTCTATACTTCTGCATGTTTTAGTACTTATCTACCTGCCTTTAGAATGCAATCTGCTAATAGGTATGGTTTAAATACCCGAGATATTCTATTACCAACTGGAGGTGGTTATCAAGCTATATTTGCTATTGCTGATGTTAATAATAATGTATCGTGTAATGGCTATGAGTATGGGGAAGGTTCAAATGGTGCGTTTAATACAACATATAATAAAGTTTTCGCTCCTTGGACTAATCCTTCTTCTCATACTTGGGATAATCAGGATACAAATTTCGAAATGCAAGTAACATCACAAAATGGCAATTCAATCCACGTGCATTTTTATTCTGGAAATATGGCAATTACTGAGAATACAACTCTTTCATCCGGCTCATGGTATTTTAATGGAAATGTATCTATAAATACCAATGTAACATTAACAATATCTCCGGGTGCAACATTATATTTTACAAATGGAGCTTCATTAATAGTTAACGGCTATGGTACATTAACAGCCAACGGAACATTATCACAGCCAATTACATTTGATTTTGGTTCACCAAACTTTTCTACACAAAATGGAATAATTTTTAACGTCAATTCAATGGGAACAATTAATTACTGCAAAATACGCAATGCCTGGCGAGGAATTTATGAAAATAATTGGACTATTGATTTAACTAATTCAGCCTTCAGCGGTTGTTATAATGGTCTTTATCTTTATATTTCAAGCCCTACAATTCGGTATTGTAATTTCCATGACAATGCCAATGCAGGAATATACTTAATTTATTCATCTCCGGTTTTGTATAATAATTACATGCAGAATAATTATTATGGAGTTTATTGTACAACAAGTTCAAACCCGTTATTCGGGAATGGTACAACTTATGGTCTAAATGGAACTACAAATTATTGCGGTGTTTATTGTTATAATAATTCGTTGCCTGTAATTGGAAAAACCTCCCCACAAACCGGTGGATATAACAATCTTGTAAATGCTGCCTATAATGTTTATAATGCCTCATCCGGGACGGTATATGCAAACCACATATGGTGGGGCGATACTCAGCCTGCAAATTTTAAAATAAGCGGAACAACATCATATTCGGATTACCTGACTTCAGGAGTAACGATCAGTCCGGCGCCGCCTTTAAGTAAAGTAAACACTGGTTTAACTTCTTCGGGCAGTAATGACATACCGATGCTGGCAAATCTTAATAAGGCGTATCAATTAATGGCTGATAATAATTTGGCTGAGGCAAGAACGGTATGTTTAGACCTTGTAAATAACTATCCTGATTACAGCGTTTCTTATAATGCTTTAAATTTATTAAAGGAAACATATTCGAAAAATGAATTAACATCTCAAAAAGATTTATACAATTCTTTATACAGTAAAAAAGGAAAGAAGGATCTTTATGCAATGGCAGGTTTAATATTATCTGATATTGATAAAGATAATAAACTAAAGCAGCTTAATGACGTAATTAATAATTATGCCGGTGAAAGCGTAATTGAATTGGCGTTGTTTGATAAATTTATTTATTATTATTTCGATCAAAACGATAAAGCAAACGCGAGAACAACTTCAGATGAATTGGATAAACAATTCCCTCAATCAGCGGGAGCATTTGAAGCACATAAGATACTTGGAGATAAAGAGTACATTGGCATTTATGCTGATAACTTTAATCTAAAAAAGACAACAACAAATACAACTCCAATTGATTTTGCATTGGTTGGAAACTATCCCAACCCGTTTAATCCATCAACAACAATAAGTTATAGCATTCCTGAAGATGGAAAAGTAACAGTAAAAGTATTCGATGTATTGGGAAGAGAATTGGCAACATTAGTCAATGATGTAATTTCTGCAGGCGCACACAGCGTATTATGGAATGGAAATAATTTTGCTTCGGGTATCTATTTTTACAGCGTAACGTTTAAGAACCAGACGCTTTACAAGAAGATGCTGCTGGTCAAGTAACTAGTACATAGTATTGAGTCCGCCGCGGCGGATTAGATAAAAGGCGGTCTTAATCGGCCGCCTTTACTGTGCTTGGCAAGTTTGCGCAAGCAATGAAAATATTTTGGAGGATAACCATTAACCCAATGCTGTTAGGTTAGCGGCTTAGAGTACACGTCCTGAAGGACGTAGTTAATAATATAATTTCATAACTCTGCCGTTTACGGCAGAGATTAAGGGAAACAATAATTAAAAGGGCTTTAGCCCAAAGAAAATGATGAAGATATAGGCTAATAACGAAATTATTTTTCCTTAAAACAAAAAGTTGGGCTTGGCAAAGCCATCCCCTTGGGCTAAAGCCCCGACAAAAAGCGTCGGGACACGCCCTATTCCTTTTTGTTATCCTCGACCCCCACCGTAAACGGTGGTGTTATATTGTTACCCACATTCTTTCAAGACAAAAAACGGCGGAGTTATTATGTTCTTCTTTCCTATCTTAATTTTCACATTGCCTCTAAATGGTGGAGTTATAAATCAATTAGTGTAAACACCGTCTTTGCTTAACGTGAGTTAATTATTTGTTTAAAAAATAAGATTCATTTTACAATAATCTTATTTAGATTAGAGCAATCCTTTAATAACACTTGTAAATTTTTTAAAAAATTCAGAAAGGGTAATACAATGTCAAACCAAATAAAAGTTTCAGCTACATTTTCAGTTTCTCCCAAGAGAATATATTCAGCATGGCTTAACAGCAAAGAGCATAGTGCAATGACCGGTGCGAAAGCAACGGCTTCAGCAAAAGTTGGTGGAAAATTTACTGCATGGGATGGATACATTTCAGGTAAGAATCTTGAGCTTGTTCCAAATAAAAGAATATTGCAATCCTGGCGCTCAACAGAATTTCCTGCCGGGCATTTAGATTCCCATTTGCTCATTAAGCTGGATGAAGTTAAAGGCGGAACAAAGGTAACGCTTGTTCATTCGGAAACACCAGAAGGGCAAAGCGCATCTTATAAAAAAGGCTGGTTAGATTTTTATTTTAAACCCATGAAGAGTTATTTTCAAAGTAAGGAATAAATTCTTTTATACATTATAATGGAGCAGTTAAAATGAAAAGTAATTCTATGACCTTTGTAAGGACATTTGTTGCTTTATTAACGCTTGCAATTTTATCGCCAGTTTGCAGTGCAGGTGTTATTGATACGAGTTCTGTTATAAGTAAAGCGCCGGGTAAAATAGAGCCAATTAATGCGCCATTCAGCATGTCTCAGCTTGAACGCCCTGTATTTCCGGACAAAACTTTTAATATCAAAGACTTTGGCACAGTTGAAGGAGGATCAGTAAAAAATACTGAAGCAATAAAGAAAACAATCGAAGCTTCTGCAAAAGCAGGAGTTCTCAAGATAGTTGAGAAGAAATAAAACCTATTAAATAATTTGAAAGGGCAGTACTTTGTAACGCTGCCCTTTTTATATCCAATAAAGCTTAAGGAAAATTCAATTGCAAAAAATCTCCTTTATAATTCACGGACTGCATTTCAACAAGCACAAAATTAAAGCCGATCTTGAAAAAATGCTTGACGGGGAATTTAAATTATCTTTTTATGAAACCACAACAAACCGCGAAGCAGAAGATCTTTCGGAAAAATCAATATTAAACGGAACAGACTACATTATTGCCGTTGGCGGTGATGGGACTCTTAGTGAGGTTATAAATGGGGTGATGAGAGTGCATAAAGCGAAAAGGAGAAATTTAATTGTTGGATTGCTGGCGGCTGGCAGCGGAAATGATTTTGCCCGGACAATGAATCTGACAAAAAATATTTTTGATCTTTACAACCTGATTAGAAATAATAAAACAATTTTGATTGATATTGGAAAACTTGAATTCAAAACAATGAGCGGGGAGGATTCAACACGATATTTTGATAATATTGCAGATGTTGGTCTGGGCGCCGAAGTTGCAAAACGGGTTAATGACGGCAATAAAACCTATGGACCTAATTTTGCTTTTTTCTCTGCAACAATTTTGGGGTTCCTTAATTATAAAAGAAAAAGAGTTAAGATAGAATCAAGCATCTTTAACTGGGAAGGTAATATTCTGATTTTATGTTTAGCTAACGGAAAGTATTTTGGAAGCGGTTTGGGAATTGCGCCGCACGCAAAAGTTAACGATGGAAAATTAGCAGTCACTCTTGCCGGGGACATTAGTTTGATCGATTATCTTAAAAATCTTATCAGGATCAGAAAATGTATTCAAATCAATCATCCGCATGTTATTTATAAAGAGGTAGAAAGTTGTTTGATTAAGCCTGTTGGAGCAGAATGCTTAATAGAAGCAGACGGTGAAATGATAGGAAAGATTCCGCTGAAAGTTTCAATTCTTCCGCATGAAATAAAATTTTTATCATCTATCGAATTATAAACAATTAGAAACCACACCGCGGGTCTTTTTACAATATGAAATGCCACATTGGAGAGCTCCCACGTTATTATTACTCCCAGCTAAAATATTAATGTCTTACATTTAATAATTGACTTACATTTTTATAAATTCTAACTTTATAGCATAAGTAAAACGAAAGGATATATTATGGATGTAGGATATGTGACAACAAAAGGTCAATTGGTAATTCCATCAAAACTTCGTAGAAAATTCGGCATTAAGCCGGGAACGAGAGTTAACTTCTTTGAAGACGGAGATGGAATTAAAATTGTTCCGGTGACTTCCGAAACCATTAAAGCCAATATCGGGTTTTTGGGTAACGACGGACCAAGCTTATTAAAAGCGTTAATGGAAGAGAAGAAAACAGAGCGTGAATTATGAAACGGTATGTACTGGACAGTTATGCATTAATTGCATACAGCCGCGGTGAGAAAGGAGCCGAAACAGTTGCTGAAATTATTGATGACGGATTGAACAAGCGGGCAGAATTGTTTATGTGTGTTGTAAACTGGGGAGAGGTATACTATATAACTCTAAGGAATTTCGATCTCAAGCGGGCCGAGCTTTTTAGGGAAACCATTGCCAGGTATCCAATTGTTATTGTAGAAGCAAATAAAGAATTAACACTTCAGGCTGCTCAATATAAGGCATTTCACAAAATGTCTTATGCAGATGCTTTTGCTGCTGCACTTGCTAAAACGAAGAAAGCAATTCTTGTTACCGGTGATAAAGAGTTTAAATCGATGCAGAACGAAATAAAGATCAGCTGGTTATGAAGAATATGATAAATAATAAGGATGCAAGAGAACTATTAAAAGTAATTCAATAAACCAGTTGTTGATATTATAATAACATTTCCGCCACTGTTGATATGTGAGATTATGAATCTGAATTTTTGGCCGGAAGTTTAAACATCATTTAAATCTCATTAATTGACTAATCATTTATACATGCTCCGCTAATTGAAGTGATTCTATCACAAGCCTTAATGCCTGCATCGTCTACAGGTTAACCAGATATTCCTTTATAAACCTTTATCTGTTCTAAGTTTTCTTCTGCAGCAATATATCCATAGAATACGAACCCGCACCTTTGATTAACAGAAAAATTAAAGAGATAGTCATGGCAAAATCAGTGCGGTATTCATGCGAGAAATTCCAAAATCCTTTTTGTGCAAGGAGAGGTATTTTTGTTGTAACAAAAGCAACTATCATCACTATCAACAATGGAATTACAGTAGCGCGCACATAAATGCCAAGTGCAATTAATAACCCGCATGTTATTTCGAAACAAGCCGTGAAGTATGCCCAGAAGGCTGGATTTGCAAAACCGATTTTCTCAAATCTGCCCGCTCCCAAAGACTCCGGGAAAAGAAATTTTTGAATTCCTTCAGTGATAAAAACGGCACCCACCAAAAAACGAATTAATATAATAGATTTATCCGGATTGGTTTTTAATATTTTCATCATAAGACCGCTCCATTTTTAATAGCTGACATTACTATGTGTAATAACAAAATGTTTTAGATCAAAGTTCTTAATATCATTTTCATGTCGATATTTTTACTGCCGCGTAAAATCTAGATCTCGTATTGTTTACCTTCTATTTTATACATTTATGAAATCTTAACAACTTAATAATTACTTGCTACGGCTCCCGGTGAACCGCAGTTTGTAAAAAATCAAAAAGAAAATTTTTTGGTCCCTACAAGCCGGAAGTGTAATTCATCGGTGTTTCGGTAACACAAGAATTTTATTTTATTAATAAATTGGTGTTACTATAAACAGCTCCACAGTTTTGACGTTAACTAATAAATGGACAACCATGCTTCACGAGTAAGAAAAAATCTGAAAAATAATATTGAAAGATTCAAAATTATTTATTAAGCGAGTTTTGCATATTCGCGAAGGACCTCACCCCGACCCTCTCCTTAAAAGAAGGAGAGGGAGAAAAGGTGAGAATGTCTCGTCCTGAAAAAAGTTCTTTGACATATTGATTATTCCATAAATTCCTATAGGTGAAAAAATGGAACAAAAATGGGATAAAAACGGACCCAAAATGGAGTAAAAAACGGGTGTAAAGCGGGTGAAAATTGGTGAAAATGGTGCCATAATTTTGAAGTCAATTTTCCGCGGAACCGTTACCGAATTACAGAAGTAATACACGGCGGATGCAGCTTATTTTTGGCGCGTTGATGAAGTATTACGGAGCGGATCAGTTGTTGTCCGTCAGCTCCGGCATTTTACAATAAACTGATTTTTCCTTTTGAAAACATTTTATTAATAAGCGTCATAAAGAAATTATTTTTTCATGTATTTCCAGTTCCTTGGTTTTCCCTCCGAGAGCCATTCAAGTGCAGTAGCAATCCTTTTATTTTTTGTCTCTTCGGTTTTTGCTTCATCAATCCATTCAACATATTCTTTTTTGTGAGAATAACCGAAACCGTTAAAAGTATCAAATGCCTTTTTGTTGGTCTTCAAAACTTTTACGAAATAGGCGGGCGTTTTAATTTCCTTCTTTTCTTTTGAAACCTGTTTTTTAGGTACCTTAATGCCGTCATCATTTAGCTTTGCCGCTTCTTTTAAGTATGAAATTAAAATTTTATCCGATGGCAGATCTTTCAATGAAGTAATCCTTCCAAGGTGTCCCATTGCAGATTCTGTTTTTGCATTGTTTATAAGCAGGGAATCTTTCATAATAGAGGCTTTCCAAAAGCCAAAAGCGCAGTGCTGCTTAAAATGTGCCATTGTACAGTAAGGTCCTTTATAATCAAAACAGGCAAAACTCCATTTAATGGTTTCTTCTACGTCCGGGCAGGCTTTATGAACAAGTTCTCTCAAATGTTCAAGGATTGGTTTTGCAAAATCATTTGCTTTGGCAATATATTTATCAACCCTTGGATCTCGTTTTCCCATTTTGAAAACTCCTATATTATTTATTAGCAAGTATAGAGTCTTTTGTCTTAAAATAAAATTACTACTCAATAGAATAATGGAAATATATTAAGCGAACAAATGCAACATGCAGAATAGTTTCCTAAATTTGAGCTCAATTTTTATGAGACCTATAAATGGCGCGTTTTAAAATCTTTATTGAATATGAGGGCACCCGTTACAGCGGCTGGCAGATGCAGAAAAATTCAAAAAGCATTCAGGGAAAGCTGTATGAAGTTGCCGGGAAGATTTTCACCGGGGAGAAAACTGAAATTTACGGATCAGGAAGAACGGATTCCGGTGTACATGCACTTTGCCAGGTTGCACATCTTGAGGTCAGGACAATGCTTGCGCCTGAAATAATTAGAATGAAATTTAACGATGAACTTCCTGCTGATATAAATATAATAGAGATAGAGAAAGCAAATCCAAAGTTTCATGCACGCCATGACGCTAAAAGCAGAAGTTATGTTTATCAAATATCACGAAGAAGAACAGCTTTAGGAAAACCATTTGTCTGGTGGATAAAAGATGAATTAAATTTTGAGAAGATGGTAAAAGCTTCAAAACTTTTTATTGGCATGCACGATTTCAGATCTTTTGCCGATAAGGATGAGGAAGAAAAATCAACCAAGGTGTTAATTGAGAATATCCAGTTAAAAGAAGAAGGGGATTTAATTTTGGTGCGTTTGACGGGCTCTCATTTTTTGTGGAAAATGGTACGCCGCATCATAGGTGTTCTAGTTGAAATAGGACGGGGAAAACTTGAAGAAAAAGACATTAAATATTTCCTCGAGCACGATTCGCCTACACCGGCAAAATATACAGCGCCACCCTCCGGGTTGTTCCTGGAAAAGGTTGTATATGATAAAGAGTTGAATAACAGAGAACTTAAAGCAATTATTGAAGTACAGGCGAAGGAAAGAGCAAGGGCATGACTAAGAGCATGAGCAAGAATATTGCCACTAACAACCAGGTACTTATTGCCGATAAACGGCCGCCAATAACAAAACTCTGGAAACCGTTATTTGCTGTAACCGTGTGGGGGCTATCATTCATCGCCACAAAGAATGCTTTATTGGAAATAAAGCCTGTTGTAATTGTCTTTATACGCCAGCTCTTAGGAATTTTATTTTTGACCGCTGTTATGCTAAAACAAAGGAAAAGCTTTGCGGTAAACCTTAGAGAACAAAAGTGGATTTTTGTTCTTGCCCTGATTGCTTGTTTCCATTTGTGGATTCAAGTTACCGGTCTTCAATGGACTTCAGCTTCTCATACCGGGTGGATTATAGGCATTACACCGGTATTTATGGCAATTATGGGATTAATTTTTTTCAAGGAAAAAATAACACCGACTCAAGGCGCTGGAATTATCATTTCCTTCTTTGGTCTTCTTTTTCTTGTAAGCAAGGGAGATTTTACATCAATTGATTTTATAAAAAATAAAGGGGATGTTTTAATTATTGCTAGTTCAGTAACATGGTCGGTATATTCTTTAGTCAGCAAAAAAATAACCCTGAGCGTATCTCCCGTTCTTACAACATTATACTTGTTTATAATGGTTGCCATTATAATTGGGCCGTTTACTATTAACGGGGATAATATAAATGCTGTGCTGCATCTTTCTCTTAACGGGTGGGCGTGGATATTATTTCTTGGTATTTTGTGTTCCGGTGCGGCATATACATTTTGGTCGCAGGCATTGAGTGAAATGAGCGCATCACGCGTCGGCGCGTTTCTTTATGTTGAACCCTTTGTTACATTTTTTGGCTCCTGGTTTTTATTGAGTGAACAGATCACCTTAGTCGCTTTATTAAGCGGATTAATCATTATTGGCGGAGTCGTGCTTGTTAATAGGAAATAGCCGTTCAATTAAAATCAAAGAAGAGGTTAAAGTGAGAGCAAAAAGATTGTTAATTATACCGGCAGTAATTACAATATTTTTTTTAATGAATAATTGCAGGAGTAAAAAAGTTGTGGAAAATCCGGCAGACCTGGTTTTGATAAATGGAAAAATTGCGACTATGGATGAAAAAAACCCACTGGTTGAAGCAATTTCGATCAAGGGAGATAAGATTCAGCTGGCAGGGACAAACGACCAAATAAAAAAGGTAATAGGTGATTCAACAAATGTAATTGACCTTAAAGGAAAATTTGTAATGCCGGGTTTCAACGACAGCCACGCACATTTTCTTGGAATAGGTGAATCGAAAACAATACTGGATTTGCACGAAGCAAAAAATTATGATGAGGTAATTGCCCTTGTTGCAAAAGCAGCAGATAATGCAAAACCCGGAGAGTGGATTATTGGGCGCGGCTGGCATCAGGAGAAATTCTATCCAAAACCCAATCCAAACGTGAACGGTTTTCCGGTTCACAACGAATTAAGTAAAGCCTCACCCCGGAATCCTGTGATATTAAAACATGCAAGCGGGCATGCAATTCTTGTAAATGCCATGGCAATGCAAATTGCTGGAGTAGATAAAAATACTCCGGGCGTAGAGGGCGGGATTATAATGCGCGATGAACAGGGAAATCCAACTGGTGTTTTTGAAGAAAACGCACTGGAGCTAATAACAAAATATTATGACGATTATCTTACCAGGCGCAAGCCGGCGGAAATAAGAGTAGATTATGTAAGGAAAATTAAACTTGCATCAGAAGACTGTTTGAAAAAGGGAGTTACATCGTGTGCGGATGCTGGACAGCCTTTTGCAGTTATTGATTTGATGAAACAGCTTGCCGACTCAAACAAGATACCGGTACGGATAAATGTAATGGCAGAAGATTCATTGCCGAAGATGAAAGCAAATTTGAAAAATTACTTTTTAGTTGGATATGGAAACAATCATTTAAATGTCAGATCGGTTAAAAAATATATTGACGGTGCGCTTGGTTCCCGCGGTGCCTGGATGCTTGAGCCCTATGATGATATGCCCGGCAGTACAGGTGAAAACATTACTACTGTTGATGTGTTACAGGCGTTTTCAGAGTTAGCGATTCAAAGCGGTTTTCAAATGTGTATTCATGCAATCGGTGATAGGGGAAACAGGGAAGTATTAGATCTGTATGAAAGGATTTTTAAAAAATATCCCGGATTAAAGAATTTGCGCTGGCGCATAGAGCATGCCCAGCATTTATCGGCAGAGGATATTCCCCGTTTTGCCAAGCTTGGAGTAATTGCAGCAATGCAGGGAATTCATTGCACAAGCGATGCAACATTTGTTCCGGCGAGAATTGGATTAAAGAGGGTAGAAGAAGGTGCGTATGCATGGAAAAAATTACTAAATAGCGGCGCAATTATTTGTAATGGTACCGACGCACCGGTTGAAGACGTTGATCCAATAAAATGTTTTTATGCATCTGTAACAAGAAAACTGCCGGACGGTACAACATTTTTTCCTGAAGAAAAGATGACAAGGTTTGAAGCTTTAAAATCTTATACTATAAATGGCGCTTATGCAACTTTTGAAGAAAATATTAAGGGTTCTCTAAAAGCGGGCATGCTTGCTGATATAGTTATTCTATCGAATGATTTGTTAAGTTGTTCCGATGAACAGATTAAAACAACAAAAGTATTGTGTACAATAGTGGGCGGAAAAATATTATTTGAAGAAAAATAACTTAGAAAGGGAATTTTATTGTATGAAACAGATAACCAGTGTAGTATTATTATTGATATGTTTTATCTCTGCCGGAATTAATTATGGACAAACCGACAGCCAAAAGAAAAAAGTTTGTATAACTATGGACGATCTTCCATTTAACCGGGCTTTAAATGTTTCGACCGAAGAAATGAAACAGTGGGTTGAAAAATTACTTATCAAAATAAAAAAAGAAAAAATTCCAATCGTTGCTTTTGTAAACGAGAATAAACTTGAAACCAATGGAAAGAGAGATCCGGCGCGCGTTGATATTTTAAGAATGTGGCTGGATGCCGGCGTAGAACTCGGCAACCACGCATATTCGCACAAAAGCGGCAATCTGGTACCAATTGAAGAATATAAAGAAGATATTGTGAAAGGGGAACGGACAATTAATGAATTGTTAGCCGAGAAAAATTTAAAACCACGATATTTCCGGCATCCGTTTCTTAATACGGGCAGAACTTTAGAGTACAAACACGAAGTAGAAAAATTTCTTGCCAACCGCGGTTATACAATTGCCCCGGTAACAATAGATAATTCCGAATGGATATTCGCAGAGGCCTATGATAAAGCAATCAGTTCGAATGATAAAGAGATGATGACAAAAATCAGCGGCGAGTACATAGATTATATGAAAGCAAAGTTTATGTATTTCGAACGGCAATCGCAAAATTTATTTGGCAGACAAATAAATCAAATACTTCTTATTCATTCTAACAGGCTTAATGCAGATTACTTTAGCATACTTTGTGATATGATACGGAATGCAGGATACGAGTTTATAAACCTTGATGAAGCGTTGAAAGATGAAGCTTACAAATCACCGGATACATTTACAGGCAGAGGCGGAATATCATGGATGGACAGATGGGCATTAACCCAGGGTAAGACAAAGGATTTTTTTGCAGGAGAACCAAGAACTCCGGAATATATAATGAAATACGCCGAAGTTGATTCGGAATAAAATTTCTTCGCGCCGGATTTTTTAATTAATAACTCACGTTCCGCAAAACCGGTATTTACACCAATTGATTTTAAAACTTTTCCATTAAACAAAGAGTTGGGCTAAAGCCCGGAATTTTTTTACTTGGTTAGACCCCACGTCCTGAACAGTGTTACTGAATACATCATTTTTGATTCGTATTGCTTTTTTCCTAACATTCTTCTTTTCTCACTTCTTTTGTTTTCTATCTTACTGCAACTTCTTTGCCATCTTTTGATTAGTTATGCAACAGACTCT
>PMDS01000061.1 GCA_003155655.1 Melioribacter sp. | reverse complement strand
TTACCGATGTTCTGCTTATTGTCACTTAGTATTTAGACAATTCTTTATAACTCGTCCTTTAAATCCCATCTCTTTTTAAGAGAGGGGGACGGGGTGAGTTTGGAGTGAGCAAAGCCGTGGTGAGAGTTGGTTCAGTCTAAATACTATTCGCTGCGGCGGACTGAGTACTCTATACTAAATTCGTTTTGAATATTTAATTTTTTATTTTAAGTTGAATTCAGTAAGAAACTTATTTATTCCAAGGTTCTCATCTTTTTATAAAAGTATTGGAATTAACTATAAAGCGTCCAGATTATATAAAAGAAAAGAGTATGGCACCAAAATTAAAAACAGACTCAAAATATTTGGATGTAATGGAAGAACTGAAAAAACGCGAACCCATCTTTCACCATCCGGAATATGGAACAAAAAGAGAAGATTTTGAAAGGATGACAGAGGAAACATTTTGGGAAGTTGGCGCTTCCGGACAATGTTACAGCAGAAATTTTGTATTGGATACTTTGGATAAGAGATTTAAGAATCCTCCAATGGATGAATGGGAAATAAAAGATTTTTCTTGTCTGGAGATAGCTGAGAATAATTATTTAGTAACTTATACTTTAATCCAGGATAAAAAAAGAATAACAAGAAGATCGACAATTTGGAAGAAATATGATAATGATTGGAAAATTGTATATCACCAAGGAACAATTGTTGAGGGATCATAACTTTTAATTAGCATCCTGACATTATGCTTAATAGCTCCGATAGTTAACAATGGGGCTGCTATAAAACATAACACAGTTATTCAATCAATTTAATAATTGTTATTTTGGAGAATTGTAAGTCCTGTCAAGTTATTTTTTTTAAAGTTTCTAATGTTTATAATTCTCAATTCTCAATTCACCATTCTCAATTAAAAATTATTTATCTTTCGTAAAAGATTAGATGAAATTTATGCGAAAAATATTATTGGTATGCTTAAGCATAATTCTTCTTGTTGGCTGCGATTATACTTCAAAGAAAATAGTAAAAAATGAGTTGAGAGATTTATCTGCGCATTCATATCTTGGAGGCGGTATTAATCTGGTTTATGCGGAAAATTCCGGTGGTATGTTAGGCCTTGGCATTGGAACATCAGAAAAAACCAAACTTATAATTTTTAGATATTTCGTAGTACTTATGCTTGCCTTATTATTTATTTATACTATTACAAATAAAAGAATCAGTAAGGGCTCAATAATTGCGTTTATTTTTATCTTTAGCGGTGGTATTGGCAACTTAATAGACAGGTTCACTAATAACGGCCGGGTTATAGATTTTATTGTGATGAGGATACTTAATTATCACACCGGCATTTTTAATTTGGCAGATCTATACATTACTACTGGCGTGGTTCTGCTTGTTTTTTTATCTTTATTAAATAAATACTATAAACCGGAAAGCACAGAATAACAGTACGTGAATACTTGCAATTAATTCCGGTTTTGGAACGCACCGCAAATCTTAAAATTTAAAAATGTAGTTTATAATTTCGCTTTATAATTCAAGGGTCAATAAATGAATTTTCAAATGAGTACATCTGAATGGCTATATCCAGACGGCTTAAAAAAAATATTATTTATTTTAACTCTTACAATTTTGTTTTTTTCTAACTCTTACCCCCAGGATTGGAAAAAAATATTTGAAGATAATGAAAAGAAAATTGTAAGACTGCCGCCCGATTCTCTCATCGGACTTCCACGGAACATTATAAAATACTTAGTTGAAAATAAATTTGATATTCCTAAATGCCATACATCTTCTCACAGTTTCTGTAAGGGGGATTTTATAAGTAAAGGGAAAACCGACTGGGCAGTTGCAGCGTCGCAGAATTTCCGTACAAGAATTATTATTTTTCACGAAGGTAAGACTGATTCGGCTCATGTTTTCGACTTGGGACTGAAAGAAGATATTGCCTATATAACTGCAACAAGCTTGGATAAAGACAATCCCGGGTTGGTTTTTGCAAGGTACATTAGGACCGCTTCTGTAAAAGAGATAAATAAAGTGCATACAAATATTATTGAGAATATTACTTTAAAGCTCCCTAAGATTGACCATGCAGGTATTGAAGATATATTTGAAAAAAGACGTTCTTTTATCCATTATTATTTTGATGGAAGGTGGATTTCAATAACTAGCGGCGATTTTTATCCCCAAAAAGTAATGTAAACAAATAAGCATAATAATTGGCATACGTCAATTCTATAACAGAAAAAACGAAAGGAAGTAGAATGCATAATAGTTTCAAGGCGCTGGGTATTTTAACAGCAATATTACTAACTACAGTTAAAATAACTGCCCAGCCTAACGAAAAACCGGAAGGTTTGTGGGCTGGTGACTGGCTCCAGAACGGTGCAAAACTTACTGTTTCAACAAATTTTATTTCATCCAACGGAAAGTTAAAAGGAACTTTCAGTTCTGATCAACTGCGGGCTATTGATATTCCGCTTCAAGAAGTGAACCTTATTGGTCAAAAAATAAGCTGGAAACTTGTTGGGGATGCTTCAACAACTCTTTTTAACGGCACAATATCCGGTGATAAAATAGTTGGTGTTTTTCAGGATGGTAAATCAGGTGGAGTATTCCTTTTTGTTCGTTCTAAAGAGAAACCTGAAAAGCCTCTTGAAGAAGAATTGGTTATTAAAAATGGCGACGTAAATATTTCAGGTACGTTGCTGCATCCTGACGGAACCGGTAGAAAATTTCCGCTGATAATATTTATTCACGGTTCCGGTCCCGAGGGAAGATGGGCTTCAAAATATTTAGCTGTTCGTTTTGCGCAGAATGGTATTGCTGCATTCATTTATGATAAAAGGGGAGTCGGCAGCTCTACTGGTGACTGGAAGTCTGCCGGCTTTGAAGATCTTGTCAATGATGCCGCTGCTGTAATACGTACATTAAAAAAGCACGATGGAATTGATTCCAATAAAGTTGGCATACACGGCCACAGTCAGGGAGGGGCAATAGTGCCTTGGGTAGCGGTTAAAGAGCAGAACCTTGCATTTATAGTATGTTCGTCCGGTCCAGGCATAAGGATGGATGAAGTTGAGAGATACAGCCTTATGAACAATATTGGTATTGATACTTTGCAGCCAAAACAAAAGAAAAAGGCAGAAGAATTTGTGTATGCAGTTGTTCAAACTGGATATCATAATTTTCCATATTCAGAGCTTGTTAAGTATTGGAATACAATTAAAGATGAACCCTGGGCTTTTAAACTTCCACCTCAGGATGATTACTATTGGACATTCTCAAAAAAAATATCCGGTTATGATCCGGTAACTTACTGGAAAAAAGTAAATGCGCCGGTTCTCTTTTTATATGGTCAAAAAGATGAGCGTGTGCCTGTAAGAAAAAGTATTACACGGATTGCTGAAAATCTATTAACACAAAATGCAGATGATGTTACAATTAAAATATTCACTAATGCGGACCATACACTCAGGCTGGTACAGAAAACAACTGGTAATTTCCAATGGCCGCAAAATGCAAAAGATTATCCCGGTGTACTTATAGATTGGGTAAAAAATATAGTAAAATAATATTTTTGTAATAAAAAGAATCGGTTGTTTACTATCTTTTAAGCAAAACTAATTGCTACTATAAATTCCTATAAGATAAATATGAAACTTAATTCACTTGAAGGAACCCAAGATAAAATAGGTGTTTTGAAGCTAAAAACAATTCCATAAAAACTTAACAATTTCTTAACATGAATTTATCAACCATTATTATATTATTAACACGATATTTTTCTATGAAAAATTAAAATATCCCATTATTATTAATGTGAAATTTCTAAGGAAGTTCCATGATAAAGAAAATTAACGTAGATCTTGTTAAACTTATTGCAGCAATTATTTTATTCATTTGCCCATTTGATATGCTCTATTGGTTCTATGATATTGTAAGGACATTAGCATTAATTGGGTTCAGTTTTCTAGCTTATGATGCGCGCAAAAAGAAGAGAAATATCGAAACTATCATTTTTATTTGTTTAGCCGTATTATTTCAACCTATCTTAAAGATACATTTGACCAAAACAATATGGATTGTAATCGACCTGGTCATAGGAATTTGGTTGATTCTTTCTCTCTTCAAAAAAGAGAAGAAAGAAAAATCTTAATTCCGGTAATTATTTTCATCAATGCAGCCCCCAAAATCTTAACATTTTCTTAACATTCAGTTAATAATGAGTTAATATTGATTGCCGATCTTTAACCCAACAAAAAGAGGTAAATATGTTCGGTCTTTGGTTTTCAATAATAGGTCTAATTTTTGGGTTATTCTGTTCAGTTAAAGCAAAAGAAAAAAACCGCGCAACTCAAGAATGGTTCGTTCTTGGATTTGTTTTTTCATTTTTTGCTTTAGTGATTTTATCTTTATTACCGGTAGCGGATCAGGAATCGAATAATAATGTAATTGATCCCGAGGGAAGCTATTCATATTTAATATAATACGACGTTTATTAATGGAAAAATGAAATATGCCCGGTCTTAGTTATGAAATTGCTCTTTATAATTCTCCCTTATTTGAGGAGCTTGTTAGTGAACTTTACAGAATTAGTAAGTATAAAAGAAATATTTATAGTAAAGTTAAAAATGTAGAAGAGTTTCATAAAAACCTATCTTTAGAAGAACGCACAATTTTGGAAGACCTCTCCGCAAAAGAAAACAGGATTATTTTTGAAATTCTTGTTAATAAAAATTGGCTTAGTATAATTACTAATGACGCAAAAAAAATCACCTCTTTTAACTGGGAACTTGAGGATAATTATGAGACCCTATACAAAGATAAATCAATAAAAAAAGATGAAGAAACGAATTTTGTTTAATTCTGCATTTCTTAACCAAACCCAAAAAAATAACCTTAATCATTGTGAATCCAATAGACCTTGAGAATATATTATCCAAATATTACAATAACACCTTTTTAAACAAATATGGAATACTAAAAAAAGCATTTCTAAAGTTTCTTCGTAAATTATTATACATTAATTCAATAAACTCATTTCTAGAAAAAAATAGCCATCTTGATCCTAAACAGTTTATTAATGAATTATTTGACGAGTTGAACTTTTCTTATTTGATTTCTGACCGTGATATACAAAAAATCCCATCTGAAGGTAAATTGATATGTGTTGCCAACCATCCTATTGGCAGCCTGGATAGTCTTTCGCTTCTTAAAGCTATATTAGAGATAAGAAACGATCTAAAGATTGTTGCAAATGATATACTTTTTAACATTGAAAATATTCGTCCCCTATTACTGCCGTTTGATATAATCGGGAAAAAAGCACAGAAGGAAAATATTTCCAGGATTGGTGAAGCATTAGAAAATGATTATGCTGTTATTATATTTCCAGCTGCTACAGTATCAAGACTTGAATGGTTTCATATTGTTGATTCAAAATGGCATAAAGGAGCAATCTATTTTGCAAAAAAATATAATGTCCCGGTCACTCCAATTCATATTGATGCAAAAAATTCTCTTTTGTTTTATTTAGTGTCAATTTTCAGCAAAAGACTTTCAATGTTTTTACTTGTACATGAACTATTTAATAAAAAAAATAAAACGATTCATATTAAAATCGGCGATTTAATTCCCTCAAAAGTCTTTACTTCTTCCTATATAAAAGATGAATATCAAATGAAGTTGATTAAAAAGCACGTTTACCTTTTGGGGAAAAATAAAAACGGAATATATAAAACTGAAAAAAATGTAATTCATCCTATTGATAGAAGACTGTTAAAACGTGAACTGAATAATAATAGTATGATAGGGAAAATTAAGGATGGGATGAAGATATTTTTAACAACAAAGAACGAATCTCCACATGTTGTAAATGAAATAGCCAGACTACGGGAGATAACTTTCCGTAAAGTTGGTGAGGGAACCGGGAAAAAGATGGATTTAGATAAGTATGATGGCTATTACTCTCATTTAATAATTTGGGATGAAAATGAGCTTGAAATTGTAGGCTCTTACAGGATCGGGTTAGGTAACCAAATATATCAGAAATACGGAAAGGAAGGATTTTATACTTCATCTTTATTTGATCACAACAAAGATTTTGTTTCAGAATATTTATCAGATTCTATTGAACTGGGAAGAAGTTTTGTGCAAAAAAAATATTGGAATACTAATGCCCTAAATTATTTATGGTTTGGCATCGGTGCTTATTTGGCAAACAACCCATCTGTTAAATATTTATTTGGTGGTGTTAGCCTTAGTAACAATTATCCTGTTTATGCTAAGGAATTAATCATATATTTTTTTAGAAAATGGTATTCATCTGGCCAAATTTTGTCTGTTTCAAGAAACAGGTATTTAATTCCTGAAAAAACTCAGAAAGAATTTTATCAAATATTCATATCCAAATCTGCCAAGGATGACTTCAAAATCTTAAAGAATATGCTTAAACAGCTTGGTCTATCTGTCCCTGTTCTTTATAAACATTATTCTGATTTATGTAATGACGGCGGAATAAAATTTCTTGATTTTGGAATCGACCCTGACTTTGAGAACTGCGTTGATGGATTATTATTGATTGATGTTGATAAAATCAAAGAGGAGAAAAAACAAAAATACATTGGTTCGTATTTTAATAATTTGTTAAATGTTTCCGTTTAATCTTTTTTAATTTCCTCTAAATCGAAATTAATTTCACCGTATCCCAGAATATCTCTTGCAAAACCCATTAGACCACCGCCTTCGATTATAATATTTGCTTTTACTAATCCAATTCCGGCCGAATACCATTCAGTCACTGTGTTTTTCCCTGTTCCGCTTTCAATTTTTGTCTCCACTTTTATTGTTTCATAATTACCAAGAGTAGTTTTCAATATTTCACTTCCAATAACTTTCCCTGTTACTATCACCTTATTTGTGTCACTATTTGAGTATTCATCGCATTTACATTGCCATTCCTTGCCAGGGGTCAATGGAAGTGGCAGCCTTAATAAAGGCTTACTGTATGTATATCTACCTTCCTTTTTAATAAAAATAAATATTTGAAGGTATTGGTATACCTCAAATACATAAACGCCGTCATCCTTTATAAGTAGCTTTTGTATGTATTTGAATTTATCAGCCTCGTTGGAACTAATAATAAATTCTTTATCATAAAAATATCTTGTTAAACTCCTGCCAAACGATGATTTATAAACTAGTGTAGTATTATTATTAACCGGGAAATAATTGGATATATTATTCGGAACTTCTTTTATTTTTTCATCTGCGTTTGTAATTAATACAATAATAAAAAGAATTATTATTGAATTAAGAATTATTTTCATATGAAGTGCCTTGAGTTTAAAAACTTCCCCTCCTGCATCGTGGAGGGGAAATAGGGGGTTGTATCAGTGCTCATTTATGAGCATCAAGCTGACAATATTTTGTTAAAACTTTCCAACCTCGCTGCGCATATCACACAGCGGGGTTGAGGAGTTTTACAGGTTATGCATCTAACCCGTAAACTGTATATCTAAACTGCAATCTTATTTTTTTCTATTACTCTTCTTAGTTTATTTCTGCTGATTTGTTCACTCTCATATAGTTTTTTTTTGCCGTCACCCAATGATTTTTCAATATCGCGTATATCTTTAACAAGTCTGTACATTCCCATTACTTCTACTGATGCTGCCTGATCGGTTCCCCACATAGCCCTATCAAGAGTTATATGTCTTTCTACAAAAGTTGCGCCCATTGCAACTGCAGCCAGCGTTGGTGCCAATCCGGTTTCATGTCCGCTGTAACCAACGGGTACTTCTGGGTATTTTGATTTATAAGAATGGATCACATTTAAATTAAGTTCTTCCAATTTACATGGATACGAAGAAGTTGACTGAGCAAGCAACAAATTCTCCTTCCCTAAAAATTCAACTGTTTCCTCAACTTCTTCAATTGTAGACATTCCCGTTGAGAGTATTAAAGGTTTACCAGTACTTCTTAATTTGTCCAGCAAACCCAAATCTGTTAATGAAGCAGATGCAATTTTATATACTAACGGGTTAAACTGGTCAATGAAATCAACTGATTCTTCATCCCACGCAGAGACAAACCAGTCAATTCCTTTATATTTACAATACAAATCAATTTCTTCAAATTCTGAAAACCCAAATTCTATTTTATGTCTGTATTTTATATAACTAATTCTTCCCCAGGGAGTGTCACGTTCAAGATCCCACTGATCTCTTGGCACACAAAGTTCAGGCGTCCTTTTTTGGAATTTGACTGCATCACATCCTGCAAATACTGCTCCATCAATTAATTTCTTTGCAAGCGCCATTGAGCCATTATGATTAATTCCGATTTCAGCTATAATGTAAACCGGCTGATCATCCCCAATATACCGGCTGCCAACTTTCACTTTACCTGACATCTATAACTCCTTTCATATTTTTTTCATCGCAAATATTAGTTTTAGATGTTACCTCAATATTAAGCCATGGTTAAGAAATTGTTAATTCTCTCAGTCTATTTCTTAATGATTTATTAATAATTCATTCACATTCTCTTAACATCAGTAAGCTATTTTTACACAAAATATTATGGATCATATTAATGAGAATTGCTCACATCTCGGATTTACACCTTAACTCTAGGCTCAAACCGGAAAATATTCATAAAACAAGAAAGCTTATTGAATATGCATTAGATAATGGCGCGGAGCATTTAGTTATTACCGGAGATATTTCTGATAACTCAGATGAAAAGGATTTTAATGTATTTAAAGAAATATTAAAGCAATACGATCTTCTTAGAAGTGACAAGGCTACTATAATTATTGGTAATCACGATATTTTCGGGGGACCGCAGACTGCACAGGACGTTTTAAATTTCCCATCCAAATGTATGAATATTAATTACCATGCAAAGGTTGCTGGTTTTGTAAAATATTTCAAAGAACTTTTTGAAAATACAACACGTCCCCATGAAGAATTATTTTTCCCATTCTTAAAAGAATTTAAAAACATTTTGATAGTTGGCATAAATTCAATTGCAGAATATTCAAGGTTTAAAAATCCTTTCGCATCTAATGGTCACGTTTCAAAAATTCAAAGACAATACCTTGATACAGTTCTTAACCGGAATGAGTTCAAAGATAAAGTTAAAATTATTTTGGCGCATCATCATTTCTATCCAAAGAATATTACTTCCCATAGTTCCGAGGATACATTATGGAGTAAAATTGAAAATTATACAATGAAACTACGCGGCAAAAAGAAGCTTATGAAAATATTCAAAAACAATAATGTAAAACTTGTGCTTCATGGGCACAGTCATGAAATGAAAGAGTATATAAGAGAGGATATCAGGTTTATTAATGCCGGAGCTTCACTTGATAATAATTCGGATCACTTAGCAAGTCTATTTTTAATTGATGTATTTCCCAAATTAATTACTACCGAATTATGCTCAGTTCTGTTGAATAAACCAGATAATCCAATTGAGGAAAAGTTAATTCAATCAGTTGCTATTTAAGAAGCTTGGTTCTTATTAAATAAAATTAAAACCGATAATTATTTTATTAAGAGTCAGATTTCTTATGAAAAAGGAGTTGTACATCCATATATGTTAACAAAAATGATTAATGTTTGGAAAAATAAATTAAGTGTTACAGTTGTAAAAAATTAGTGCTAAATAAATCTGTTTGTTTAGTTAAGGTGATTTAATAATGAAACGTCCAATAAATATTGATGCCGTTATTGGAGATCTTGATTTAATGACTGTTAAAATTGAGTCATTGGAATATTTGACAAACGTTTATAATATCTTTGAAAAAGATAGTCAAATATCAGGTATTCTTATAACAGAAAATGGACGCTTTTTGGGTATGCTTTCTAGGAAAAGATTTTTTGAAATGATGAGTAAGCAATTTATGTTCGATCTGTTTTTAAAAAGATCTGTCTCAGATTTTATTAAAGAAAGTGAATGTTATCTTTCTCTGCCTCATCATACTCCAGTTCTTAAAGCTGCAAGTCTGGCTTTGCAAAGGGAAGATTCAAAAAGACATGATCCGATCGTTGTTGAATTTGAAAATGACGAGAAAAAACTCCTTGATTTTTATGAACTGCTTCTTGCGCAGACTCATGTACATTTACTTACATCCATTTCATTAAATGAAGCTAACGAGTTTAAAAAGGAGCTGTTAGGAATTCTTGCTCATGATCTGCGGAGTCCGATTAATTCAATTATTGGATTTTCTCAAGAACTAAAAGAGGCTAATTTTATTAACGATGAATCCACTACCTACCTAAATTATATTGAAATTGCCGCTAAACAGATGAATGATTTGATGAATGATCTACTAGCCTCTGCACTTAACGACGCCACTGAATATGAGCTTAACTGTACAGATTTTGAATTAATTAGCCTTATCGATTCGATTGTTTTTTCATTTAAGAAATATTACGAATCTAAAAAGCAGGTGGTACAGTTTAATCCAAGTCATTCGCAAATAATAATTAAGGCTGATAGACAGAAAATAAAGGAAGTATTTGAGAATCTGATTTCTAATGCAATTAAATATTCTGAATATGGAAAGAAAATAGTTATTGAAGCTAAGTATGAGGATAAATATGCTGAAATATCAATTCAAGATGAGGGACAGGGATTTACCGAGGATGATCTTTCAAAACTATATTTGAAATTTCAAAGATTAAGCGCAAAACCTACTTCATATGAATCTTCTACCGGATTGGGTTTGTACATAGTTAAAAAAATAATTGATTATCACGATGGTAAAATTATTCTTGATACGGCTGTAAATAAAGGAAGTACTTTTAAGGTGCTACTGCCAATATCAGAAACACGTGAATTAAACGAATCAAGAAACTTTGAAATATCTGAAAAGAATTGATGCTTATAATATTAATTGTGTGAGCATAGTTAAGACCGTAACATAAAAAAATACTAATATTCTCAAAATAAGGATATACCTTCATGGACCATTATTTTAAAGACAGTAAAGAAATGCTATCTATTATTTATAATAATACAACAGACATTATGTTTCTCACAAAAGTTAATGAAAATAATCAATTCATTTACTGTTCAGTGAACATGGCTTTTGTAGAACTCATGAGAATTTCAAAGAAAATGTGCTTAGGTAAAAGATTTGATGAAATATTACCTGGCGAACGAACAAAAGAATTTTTATATGCGTTTCAAATGGTCCTAGCCAAGAAGCAAAAGATGGAATTTGAATTTCAAATTAATAGTGATGGCCAGAATCGTTTTATTAAATGTACGTTGATTCCTATTTTTGATGAATCTGCCGGTTGTAGTTATATTCTGGTTGTGGGGCAGGATATAAGCGAATGGAAAAAGAAGGAAGAGGAACTTCTAAAATTGAAAATGCAGGCAGAAGAATCCAACAGGCTTAAATCGACTTTGCTTTCTAATATGAACCATGAAGTAAGAACGCCCCTGCATGGAATTTTAGGTTTAGCCGAATTGATGAAGGAAGATCTGGAATTTGGCGAACATAAAAAAATGGCTAATGAAATTTCAAAAGCGGGTAAGAGATTATTAAATACGTTGCATTCAATTATTGAATTATCAACTCTGGAAGCTGATAAAATAGATGTGAATTATACAAAAGTTGATCTTTCAGAAGTCGTTCAACTTATATTTGATAAATTTAGAACTGACGCTGAGTCTAAAGGATTATATTTTCATTTGGAAATAAATTGCTTTGATTTAAGATTGCATATTGACAGAACACTTTTCACCGAAATTCTTAATAATCTAATTGATAATGCATTGAAATTTACAAACACTGGTGGAATTAAAGTTATTGTTGAAAAAATGATTAAAGATGACAATTGTTACGCTTTAATCAAGATAATTGATACTGGTATTGGTATTTCAAGCCAAAGTAAAGAAAAAATATTTGATGAATTTATTCAGGAAAGTAATGGCTTCAGCAGGTCTCATGAGGGTATTGGGCTGGGGCTTACTCTAGTAAAAAAAATGACAACAATTATGGGTGGAGAAATAACTGTTGAAAGTGAAAAACACATTGGCAGTGTTTTTTCATTAAAATTCCCGGCGTTGAGTGAATATCTGAATAAAGAGTCTATTGTTTCTGTCCCATCTAAAACTAAATATACAAATGAAAATCTTCCCTTGATTTTAATGGTGGAGGATAATGAATTAAACAGCAAACTAACATCAACATTTCTAAAAAATGTTTGTAGGGTTGAAATTGCCCAGGATGCGCTTACAGCACTGCAAAAAATCAAAGAAGCTTTTTATGATGCAATCCTTATGGACATTAACCTTGGTAGCGGGATGAACGGCGTGGATGCACTTAATGAAATCAGGAAAGTGAATTATTATAAAGATATTCCAATTATTGCAATGACCGGTTATGCATTTAAGAATGACAAGAATAATTTATTAGAGTGCGGCTTTACGCATTATCTTTCCAAACCGTTTGAAAAGATTCAGCTGATTAATTTAATGAATGAAGTATTTATTTCAGAAATTGCTAGATAAACAGGAGCCCGCATATTATTGTTTTGTGTGCAATTGGTTAATACTGGAGTAAATAGGATGCCACTTCTTTAAGTCCATTTTTAGAATTAATACTTGTAATGTTCTTTTGAAATTGCTCTAAGATATTTTTGTTTGTAAACATCTGATCTATAAGAGAGGGAAGTTTACTAATTCTTTTTTCGTATATGCCAAGATTATTTTCTACCAAGTAGTCAACATTTCCTTTCTCTTGCTCCCAGAGAAAACTATTAACTATTTGTACTTTCCCGGAGATTAATAATTCAATGAGTGTAGAAGCTCCGCATTTAGAGATTACTACGTCGGATATACTAATTAATTCATAAATAAAATCAACAAAACTGTATATTTTAAGATTATCGTATTTGCCGCCGGATTTAAAAATTTGTGCATGTTCGTATAACTCTTTGTTTTTACCGCACACAAAGGCAATTTCAATATCACTTTTTGATTTTAAAATATTTTTAAGAATTTGAATTCCATTAGGAATTCCATCACCACCGCCAAGAATTAGCAAAACATTCTCTTTACTGAAGCCCAGATCTTTTTTATAAGCAAGTATTTCATCTTTAGTGGCTGCATTGGAATATTTCTCATCTATAACAAAATTGAATACTTTTATGTTTTTTGAATCAATTCCTTTTTTAATGCAATAGTATTTTAATTCTTCGCTGAAAACTATAAAATTTTGATTCTTTCTTAAAAACCATAATGGCGGCGCTATAAATGGGTCAGTCACAATTGTGATTATAGGTATATTCAGCTTCATTTTTTTAATTATTTTATAAAAGGGTTTTATTAGAAAAAAATGGAACACAACTATTTTATCGGGCCTCTCCTGCAATAGTATTTTAGATAAATACTTCGTAGTATGAATAGATACTAAATATGAACTTATCTCAGAAATAATTTTTATTTTGTGAAAAGCATAAATTAACTCATATAACCATTTTATTCTGCCTTGCAGAATTCTATACCCGTCTTCGATAATATATCTTGTATATTTTTTGCTATTTTCAAATCCATCAATAAGAACAATCTCAGCTTCATTTTTGTAGTGTCTTTCCAAATACTTTGCCAATGATTTTGCTGGCGCAAGGTGACCTCCGCCCGTTTTAAGATAAGCAAAAAGCAATTTATTTTTGTTTTGGGGATTTGAATTCAAGGTTATCTCATAACTGGTGATTTTTTGTGAATCATATTACCTGTTTCCAATATTTCAAGGATTTTATACGTACCTAATTTTCTTGCTTTTAAAAAACCTGCCCAGGCAGCTTCTGCTATTCTTCCATTTGCAAGTGATTCAAAAAGCCATTGTTCTGTATAATCGGGATTTTCCTGTCTTATACCGGCTTGAATTTCATACAGCCATTTTGCATTAAATTTCTCTTGTGAACCGATGGGAGGGGCAATTATTATTGGTATACCTAATCCGCAGTAGAATGAAAGTTCACTTGGCTTTGTCCAGAGAATATCTGTGTTTTTAAGTATTGCGTTGAATTTATCAAAGTAATTGTAGAGTGATTCTGCATAAACAATTTCAATCTTTGCATTATCATCTGTGATTTTCTCTTTTACCGAATCAAAAAAAACTTTTACTTCTTTTCTTATACCTGCAACAAGAATAAGCTTGATTTCATTGTTGAGTATTTTGTTTTTAAGACTAAGAGCAATTCTTTCCCCAATTTCTTTTTGAGCGCCGGCTCCGCCAACCGCATACGTCAAAGTTAATTTTCTATCTTTCCTTGGAATACAATTCTCTTTGCCTAAAAAGTGTTTAACATTTCTTTTCTGCCTTCGCCAAAAAACATTTTCCGGGTCAAGATAATCAAGCCTTTGGGCCAGATCGGCTTTTAATATTGTCAGATCCTTATCTCCAAGTAATTCAATTGGCAAAGGAAAGCCTGTTACAAATATTTTTTCGTCTTGAACTCCATAAGCTCTTAATCTCTGTGCTGCTTTGCCGCAAGGTGCAAAATATTCGATTCTGCTTTCCCAGGGTTCTTTAGCCACCCAAACACGGTTTATATCTGCATCACATATTATACAATAAACTGATTGCAGGCCTTTCATGTCTGCTGCCACTGCTGTTGCGTAGAAAGAAGTTATGAGAGGTAAATCCTTTGATTTTACAATCTCAAGCATCCCATCGCACAAACCTTTGTTTATGCTTGATTCAAGGATTGAAACCTGCAATGTTGTATTTGAAAGATCTCTAATTGGGTAAGGGGAAGGTATATGCATAAACGCGTCGAGCAAATTAAATAGCGGATTACCTATAACCGGAATTCCTTTTGCACGTGAAAAAAATTCATATCCGTTAAGAACACGCTTCCACAATTTTTCTTCATTTTTAGTTACTGCATGTTCGGAACCAACAGTAATTATGCCTTCCTCAGCAATTTCTCTAATTGGGTGAACAGCGCGCTGATGTCCGTAACCCATATCCGCAGTTACTACCCATGCTTTTTTTGAATTTATTTCTTCTTCAGGAATTATTTGTTGTTCTATTTCCATATTAGGTTTGTTAATCTTTAAAATTTTTATAAAATCAGTACCAAGGAAAATATATTTTATCATTGCAATATAATTTCTATGCATTTGTCAACAATATTAAATAATCATTAAGTCTTTACTTACACCATAATTTATTTATTGGCTTAACTTTTCATTTTAGCCCAAACTTCAAAAATCAGACGAAGTGTTTATTTGAAAAAAATCTTAACAATTCCTTAACACAAGCTTAACATTGAGTTAACACACAGAAACTATGTTTGCATACCTCAAAACAATAATAGGAGTAATACTTAATTATGAAAAAGCTTTACAGCATCTCAATATTCTTTATTTTATTTGCTTCAATCAGTTTTGCACAAAGTGCAACTGATAAATTCAAATTTAGTGGTTTGATGTTTGGTGATTACTACTATAACGTAAACAATGTTGACGGAAACCAGGAGAATTTAAATGGATTCCAGTTTAGAAGAATTTACTTTACTGCAGATATTGCTGTTGCAGAAAGTTTTGATGCTCGTTTTCGTACTGAAACAGACCAGAGCGCTAATTCAAATACTTCCGGTGGAAAACTTGGCGTTATGATTAAAGATGCTTATTTAAAGTGGAAAGGAATCTTTAGCGGTTCTGACATGATTTTCGGTCTTTCACCTACACCTGCATTTGATATTTCTGAAAATGCCTGGGGCTACCGCTCTTTGGAAAAAACAATTATGGACTTAAATGGAATAGTATCTTCAAGAGATTTAGGTGTTGACCTTAAAGGAAAAATTACTGATGCTGGTACAATTAATTACTGGGTAAAAATTGGTAATAATGCCAGCAATGGTCCGGAAACAGATAAATACAAAAGATATTATGCATTAGTACAGTTAAAACCAGTAGACGGCTTCCAGGCAACAATATATTATGATTACGGTGCAAAAGCTGATGTTACCGATGCTTTTGATAAAACATCAAAACCAAATAACGCTTATGTAGCAGCTTTGTTCTTAAACTATCAGATGAAAACAGATTTTGCCATTGGATTTGAAGGTTTTACAAGAAGCATCCAAAATGGCTATAAAACTACAGGCGCTTTGATGGATCAAAAAACAATGGGACTTTCTTTCTGGGCATGGGTTAGTCTAGCTGATAATTTTAGATTAGTTGCAAGATATGACAGTTATGATCCTAATACAGACGTTGATAATGATAAAACAACTTTATTGTTAGCTGGATTGGATTTTAAAGCTGCAAAGAATGTAAGCATTATCCCTAACGTTGAAATATTTACTCCTGAAAAAGTAACAAATACTAACGGTTCATCTGCTTCAAGTAACCTTCAAGCTAGAGTAACATTTGCATTTACATTTTAACGTAAAAATAAAAGGAGATAAAAATGAAGTTTAGGACAATAATATCAATAGTATTTCTAGCGCTTTCGATTTCGTCTGTTGCACATGCACAGCTGCAGCTGAATGGCGCAGGCGCAACATTCCCGGCTGTTATATATTCAAAATGGTTTGATGAATATAAAAATGCTACAGGAGTGCAGTTTAATTATCAGGCAATTGGCAGCGGCGGTGGTATTAAACAAATTACAGAAGGTACGGTCGATTTTGGTGCAACAGATGGTCCAATGTCTGATCAGCAACTAGCTGAAGCTAAATCAAAACAAGGTGCAGATGTTTTACACATACCAACTGTTATGGGTGCTGTTGTAGTTAGTTATAACATTCCGGGATTAAACGGAAAATTGAATCTTGATGGTACAACACTTGCTAATATATTTCTTGGAAATATTACAAAATGGAATGACGGCGCAATTGCAAAATTGAACCCGAAAGTTAGTCTTCCCGACAAAGCAATTGTTGTTGCTCATAGATCAGATGGAAGCGGCACAAGTTTTATCTTTACCGATTATCTAACCAAAGTTAGCAAAGATTGGGAAACTAAAGTTGGTAAAGGTACATCAGTTAACTGGCCTGTAGGGCTTGGTGGAAAAGGTAATGATGGTGTTGCTGGTTTAGTTAAACAGACTGAAGGTTCAGTAGGTTATGTTGAATTAGCTTATGCTGTAAAAAATAATATTGCTTATGCAACAATGAAAAACAAAGCTGGAAAATTTGTTGAAGCATCATTTAGTTCTGTTAGTGCAGCAGCAGAGGGTTCTTCTAAAGATATGCCTGCTGATTTACGTGTTTCAATTACCGACGCAGCTGGAAAAGATTCTTATCCAATCTCAGGGTTTACCTGGCTGTTAGTCTATCAGAATATGAAAGATGAAGCTAAAGCTAATGCTTTAGTTAATTTCTTAAAATGGGCTATGGGAAAAGGTCAAACTTTTGCTACTGAATTATACTATGCGCCTCTGCCTAAGGCAGTTGTTAAAATGTGCGAAAAGAATATTTCTACTATAACCGCAAATGGAAAGAAAATTAAATAGGTAATCCGGGTTTATTGTGAGAAAGGTTGAAACAAGTTCCAAAAAAAAGAGTCTGTTTAAAAAAATATTATCTTCCAGTAACGTTGGCGATTTTATTTTCGAAAGACTGACATTGCTTTTTGCAGTGTCGGTCTTTCTGCTTGTAATTCTTCTTGGCTACGAGATGTATCAAGGTTCAAAGCTCTCAATTGAGAAATTTGGCTGGAGCTTTTTAGTTAATTCAACATGGGATCCAGTTCGGGAAATTTATGGCGCCTTACCAATTATTTATGGAACTGTAGTATCTGCTGCATTGGCATTAATTATTGCTTTACCTCTCAGTATAGGAGTTGCAATATATTTATCAGAAGTAGCTCCTCCGTGGCTGGAAAAACCATTATCATTTTTGGTTGAACTATTAGCCGGTATTCCAAGCGTTATTTATGGCTTATGGGGAATTTTTGTTTTAGTCCCTTGGATACGCAAGGTAGTTGAACCATATTTATCGGATAAATTAGGGTACCTTCCATTTTTCAAGGGTGCTCCGTATGGATTTGGTTTATTGGCTGCCGTAATAATCTTATCTGTTATGGTTCTTCCAATTATTTCTTCAATTTCTCGAGATGTGCTGAAATCTGTACCGCGTTCTCAGCGTGAAGCAGCTTTAGCCCTTGGTGCTTCGAAATGGCAGTCAACTATGATTGTGTTGAGAGATGCGAGACCGGGAATACTTGGTGCAACTATGCTGGGTCTTGGACGCGCTATTGGTGAAACAATGGCTGTAACTATGGTAATTGGAAACCGGGCTCTTATTTCACCCTCTTTGTTTGATCCTTCATATACAATGGCTAGTGTAATTGCGAATGAGTTTACTGAAGCAACGTCTGAAATGTATTTAAGCGCGTTAATCGAATTAGCGTTGGTACTATTTGTTATCACAATAATTATTAATGCACTTGCAAGATTACTTGTCTGGAGTATGGATAGAAAATGGAAAACAACTTGATGAATTCTAAATTTTTCTTCTACAAGAAAAAAATTACAAGCTTTATAATGATGTCGCTTACATTTGTAGCTGCATTAGCGGCAATTATTCCACTTGTACTCATTTTCTACTATACAATTTCAAAAGGAATTACTTATCTCAATCTGGATTTCTTTTTAGCTATGCCCAAGCCGGTGGGAGAAAGCGGCGGAGGAATGGCTAATGCAATAGTTGGTACATTAATTTTAATTGGTCTTGGCGGCTTAATCGGAGTTCCGGTAGGTATAATGACAGGCACATATCTATCTGAATTTGGCAATAATAAATTCGCATATGCAGTCAGATTTCTAACGGATGTATTGAGCGGAATACCGTCAATTGTTGTTGGCGTTGTTGCTTATACAATGGTAGTTGTTCCAATGAAACATTTTTCCGCTCTTGCAGGTGGTATTGCTCTTGGTATATTAATGATTCCAACTATCACAAGAACAACCGAGGAAATGATAAAACTTGTGCCTCATTCTCTTCGAGAAGCAGGATTAGCTTTAGGAATACCCAAATGGAAAACAACTTTAGCAATTGTTCTACGTACTGCATGGAAGGGGATTGCAACCGGAGTCTTGCTCGGTTTGTCAAGAGCTGCTGGAGAAACTGCACCTTTACTTTTTACAGCGCTTGGAAATCGTTTCTGGTCAACTAGCATAGGGCAGCCTATTGCTTCGCTTACTGTTTATATATATGATTATGCCAGAGCGCCTTTTGAAGATTGGAACCAGCAAGCATGGACTGCTGCTTTGGTGCTTATTTTGCTAATCTCAGTTTTAAGTTTATTATTCAGAATTATTACCCGGTCAAAATATAAAACGAATTAGGTCTATTGAGACAACATGGAAATTAAATTATCTGTTAAAAATCTTGACGCTTATTACGGTAAGAATAAAGTTTTAAAAAATATTTCGATTGATGTTCCCAAAAATAAAGTTGTGGCAATAATTGGACCGTCAGGGTGCGGAAAGTCAACTTTTATTAGATGCTTGAATAGAATGCATGAAGTTGTTGGAGGAACTATTAATGGGTCAATTCTTCTTGATAATGAAGATTTAACAAAAACTGACCCGGTTTTACTGCGCAAAAGAGTTGGTATGGTTTTTCAGAAACCTAATCCATTCCCTTCAATGTCCATTTTTAACAATGTTGCTGCCGGTTTAAGATTGAATGGCGTCAGAAATAAAAAACAAATTACACCAATTGTTGAAAAATGTTTAAAACAGGCTGCGCTCTGGGAGGAAGTAAAAAATAACCTTAATGATTCCGGCGCCAATATCTCCGGCGGGCAGCAGCAAAGATTATGTATTGCACGTACACTTGCTGTTAGTCCCGAAATAATATTAATGGATGAACCGGCAAGTGCTCTAGACCCAATCTCAACAACAAAAATTGAAGATTTGATTTTTGAATTGAAGAAAGATTATACAATTGTAATAGTAACTCACAATATGCAGCAAGCTGCCCGTGTAAGTGACTATACGGCATTTTTCTATGTGGGTGAATTAATTGAATATTCCGACACAAAAAAAATGTTTACTTCTCCGGATAAACAGCAGACTGAAGACTACATCCGTGGAAAATTCGGATAAAAAAGGAAATTATTATGAGAGAACATTTTGAAAAAGAAGTTGAAGAACTAAAATCCAATCTGATTAGAATGGCTTCACTTGTTGATGGACAGGTTGAACATGCTTTTACAGCATTGGAAACCGGCGACATTGATATCTGCCGAGGCATTAAAGCAAAAGACTCTGAAATAGACGCTTACGATAATCTTATTCAGGCTGAATGTGAAAATGTTTTAGCTTTATTTCAGCCGGTTGCTATTGATTTAAGATTTATTATTTCAACTTTAATGATTAATAATCAATTGGAAAGATGCGGAGATATTGCTATAAATATTTGCCAAAGAGTTAAGAAGACCGGTGAATATCATCAATTAATTGTTGAATCACAGATTCTTGATATGGGCAAGCAGGCAAAAGAAATGGTGAAAAATGCAATTGATTCATTCATCACTAATAGTTCTGATCTCGCAAAATCTGTTTTAGTGAATGATCAAAAAGTAGATGACTATAATAAACAGATATTCAAATTTCTTGTTGCTAAAATGCAGTCTGATAACAAATTAATTGAACCATGTTCTCACTTAATAGTATTAACAAGAAATATTGAACGGCTTGCAGATCATGCAACAAATATTGCAGAAAATTTAGTCTTTTATGTTGAAGCAAATATTGTTGCTCATAGAAAAAAGATTAAAAGCTTTGAAGAATCAAGTGAAAAAGGGAAAGTGGTTTGACAGAAATTCCAATAATGTAATTGGCAAACTAACTTGCAGTTTTATTATTGGCGTATTTTATAGCTTCTTATCAGAAAGTCTGATAAAATCGATGCTGGTAATATTATTGCTGCTATTTTTTTCAGCCTTTTGGGGGATAGTAAATCATAAAAAGATATGGCTTACCGTATTATTAATTTGGATTCTAATACCCGTAATTAATTTTATAAGAATTTTAATTATCCCGGCAGATTATTTACCTTCAAAAAACTATGATTCATTAGTTATTTTTCCTGTTCTATCACTTTTATTATGCTTTTTAGGAGCATATTCAAGTGTTTTTGCCAGATCGGTTGCTGAACGCTCTAGACTATAAAAATGTTATTCTCTTCGTTTTCTAATTAATTACTGTCCCCCGCATTAATCTCAAAAGTGTAATCTATTTGGATTACAATGTCTCAAATTCCTAACTTTGTATATCATAACATAATTATTATAAGAATTTTAAAATAACTAAGTCTATTAACCGGAGGAATAAATGGCAAAAAGGTTTTTGTTGATTGTTACTACGCTTTCATTAGTTGCAATTATGATGGGTTGCGGCAAAGGAAAAGCATCTATTACAATGGCTGGTTCAACAGCATTTCAGCCTTTTGCAGAAAAACTGGCTGATCAGTATATGATTACCCATAACAATGTAATAATTACTGTCCAGGGAGGCGGATCTGCCGTAGGAATTCAATCCGCAAATTCCGGTGCTGCTCAAATTGGCATGGCAGACCTTGTTATATTACCTCAGGAAGCTAAAGATTTAACCGCAACTATTGTTGCAAAAGATGGAATTGCAGTTGTTGTAAACCCTCAAAATAAAGTTGCTAATCTTACAAGTGACCAGGTTCGTGATATTTTTAATGGTAAAATTGCAAATTGGAAAGAAGTCGGCGGCGGGGATATTCCAATTACTGTTGTTTCAAGGGAAGCCGGGTCGGGTACAAGATCTTCTTTTGAACAAATTATCTCAGGAATCAATTTGAAAAAGGATGCACTCATTCAGGATTCTAACGGAACAATCCGTGAAACAATTGCTAATGATGCAAACTCTATTGGTTATGTCTCACATGGGCTGGTAAATGAAAAAATTAAACCATTAAAAATTGATAACCAGGATTGCACTAGCGATGAAATTATCAAGGGGAATTATAAATTAGTACGCCCAATATTTCTTTTAGTTAAAGGGAATATGGAAGGTGAGATTAAAAATTTTATTGGATTTGTTCTTTCAGAGGAAGGGCAAAAGATTATTCAAGCTCAAGGATTATTGCCTGCTAAATAGTTCAAAATTCTTCAAAGGTTTTAATGAAATTAATTAGTGAAAAAGGCGTTCAAAGAATTTTAATGTTGACTGCTTTCTCGGCAATTTCTGCATTACTGCTTATTGCGCTATTTATCCTGTCTGAAGGATTGCCATTTATTTTTAAATATGGTCTTAAAGATTTTCTCTTTTCTTCCGAGTGGCAACCTAATTTAGGCAAGTTTGGAATATTTGCAATGATTGTTGCATCATTATGGGTTACTTTCGGTGCAATGATTGTAGGAGCGCCGCTTGGTGTTGCTTGTGCTTTCTTTCTTAGCGAATATGTTCCAAGATATATTATGAGAATTATCAAGCCAACAATAGAACTGCTGGCGGCAATCCCTTCTGTTGTATATGGATTTATTGGCGTTATGGTCCTTGCGCCAATTATCAGAGATAATTTTGGAGGACCAGGTCTATCTCTTCTTTCAGCTTCTATAATTCTTGGCATTATGATCTTGCCAACTATTATAAGTATTTCAATTGACTCAATTTTAGCAGTTCCTCAATCCTATCGTGAAGGTTCACTAGCATTAGGTGCCACAATATGGCAGACAATAACAATGGTAACAATTAAAGCATCAAAGTCAGGAATTATTGCAAGCATAATACTTGGATTAGGAAGAGCTATTGGTGAAACAATGGCAGTTATAATGGTAGCAGGCAATTCTGTTAATATTCCTCATTCTGCTTTGGATTCTGTTAGGACATTAACAGCAAATATTGCATTAGAAATGAGTTATGCTACAGGGTTGCATCGTCAGGCGTTATTTGCAACAGGTGTTGTTTTATTTGTTGTTATTATAATTTTGAATTCAATAGCCAGCGTTGCAATCAGAAAAAGGATGGTTAAGAAATGAGAATCCATCCAAGATATATACAGCGCGGGGCGGTAGCAATTTTGGGCAGTGCAACGTTGCTGACAATTTTAATATTAATTTTCATCATCTTCTTTGTTCTTGAGAAAGGACTACCGGTTATTAGTCTTCACTTTCTTACTGATAACCCAGAAGATATGGGAAAAGCCGGAGGAATATTTCCAACCTTAATAGGGACTATTCTATTACCGCTGCTTGCACTTATAATTGCATCACCTTTGGGAATTTTTACTTCTGTTTATCTTTCTGAATTCACAAAAGAAAATAATGTAACAAAAATAATACGTTTTGGAACGGACTGTCTTGCCGGCATTCCTTCAATAATTTTTGGTTTGTTTGGATACATTTTCTTTGTAGTCACTCTCGGATTTGGCTGGTCAATTCTTTCAGGTGGACTGACTTTAGCAGTAATGGTACTTCCCACTATTATTCGCACTTCGGAAGAAGCAATAAGAGCGGTACCAAAATCTTACCGTGAAGTAAGTTTTTCTTTAGGCGCTTCCCGCTGGCAGACAGTTAAAAAAGTAATTTTGCCTAATGCATTACCCGGGATTGTCACTGGGGTGATGTTAAGCATTGGCCGTTCTATAGGAGAGACTGCTGCTGTAATATTTACAGCTGGCTCTTCATTACGAATTCCCACTTCAGTGTTTGATTCAACAAGAACAATGGCTGTTCACTTTTACATTTTGGCAAGGGAAGGAATATCTGCCGAAAATGCTTATGGAACAGCAGCTACATTAATTATTGCAGTACTACTGGTAAATCTATCTGCATATTGGCTGATGAACCGTTTTATCGCAAAAAGAAATTAATACTATTTTATATTGAATGAACTCAAAATTTCAAATACAAAATCTTAATTTTTATTTCAATAGCGAAAAAGTATTGAAGGAAATTAATCTGGAAATTCCTGCTAATAAAATTTTGGGAATTATTGGCCCTTCCGGTTCGGGTAAAACAACTTTTTTAAGATCTCTTAACCGTATGAACGATTTTGAAATTACTTCCAGAATAGAAGGCAAAATACTGTTAGATGGAAAAGACATTTATAATTCAGACTTTGACGTTGTTGCACTTAGAAAAAAAGTCGGGATGGTTTTTGCAATGCCGGTTGCTCTTCCAATGAGTATTTACGAAAATGTTGTTTACGGTCCAAAGTTAGATGGGATTAATGATAAAAATAAATTAAGTGAGTTAGTCGAAAAAAGTTTATCTGCAGCATACCTTTGGGATGAAGTAAAAGACCGTCTTAAAACTTCCGGTATGCGGCTTTCAGGCGGGCAGCAACAGAGGCTTTGTCTTGCTAGAGTTTTAGCAATGGAGCCAGATGTAATTCTTTTAGATGAGCCTTGTTCAGGGTTAGATCCTATTTCAACTGCAAAAATTGAAGACGCGCTTGCGCAATTAAAGAAAGAATACACAATAATTCTTGTTACAAACAATACTAAACAGGCTGCAAGAGTGGCAGATAATACAGCTTTTTTTTTAATGGGAGAGATGATTGAAGTTGGTGTTACAAAACAAATTTTCACTTCTCCCCAAAAAAGTGAGACTAATGATTATATAACCGGACGCTTTGGTTAAAAATGGAAAACAAAATTAATACTTATAAAAAAATAACTGTTAAAGACTTAAACTTGTATTATGGCAAGTTCCGTGCGTTAATTTCAATTGAATTAGAAGTTCAGGAAAACAAAATAACTGCTTTAATAGGTCCATCCGGTTGTGGTAAATCTACTTTGTTACGCTGTCTTAATAGAATGAATGATTTAATTCATGGTGTAAAAATAACCGGCAATGTATTTCTTGATGGTACAGATATTTATAATGCAGCTCTGGAAGTTGCAGCATTGAGAAAAAGGGTTGGTATGGTTTTTCAGAGGCCTAATCCGTTTCCGCTAACTATTTATGAAAACGTGACTTATGGGCTTAAAGTAGCGGGAATGCATAACAAGAAAAAGATGGATGCAATTGTTGAAAATAGCCTCAAAAGAGCATGGCTATGGGAGCAAGTAAAAGACAAACTCGATCACCCTGCTTTGGGGCTGTCTTTAGATCAGCAGCAGCGTTTATGTATTGCCAGGCTGTTGGCAGTTCAGCCTGAAGTAATTTTAATGGATGAACCGTGTTCGTCTCTCGATCCAATAGCAACAATGAAAATTGAAGACCTAATGATGGAATTGAAAAAGGATTATACAATTGTTATTGTTACACATAATATGCAGCAGGCGTCTCGCGTTTCTGATTATACCGGTTATATGCTTTTAGGAGAAATGATTGAATTTGACGTAACGAAAAATATTTTTACAAGACCATCAAAAAAATTAACTGAAGATTATATTTCGGGAAAGTATGGATAATAAAAGGAGTATATCATGAGAGAACATTTTAATCAGGAAATTGAAAATTTGAAAACCAGCTTAATAAAAATGGCTTCGCTTGTTGATGAACAAGTTGGTAGAGCATTTGATGCTATGGAAACGGGCGACATTGAACTTTGCCGGGGTATTAAATCCAGGGATTCTGAGGTTGACGCTTACGATAATCTTATTCAAACACAATGTGAAAATATTCTTGCGTTGTTCCAGCCTGTTGCTGTGGATTTGCGCTTTATTATTTCTGCAATGATGATCAATAATCAATTGGAAAGATGCGGTGATATTGCAGTTAATATTGCCCAGCGCGTTAAGAAAACAAAAGAATATCATTCAATTATGCTGGAATCAGAAATTTTGACAATGGGTAAACAAGCCCGGGAAATGTTAAAACGAGCTATTGATTCTTTTGTAAATAATAATTGTGAACTTGCTTCTGTGGTCATTGAAAGCGATGAAGGTGTTGATAAATTGAATAAACAAATATTTAAATTTTTAATTGCAAGGATGCAGGCTCATCCGGATGTAATAGAGCCTTGTTCCCACTTGATTGTACTAACAAGACATATAGAAAGATTAGCAGACCACGCTACTAATATTGCTGAAGATATAGTTTTTTATGTTGACGCTAAAATTGTTGCGCATAAAAAGAAGCTAGACAAATTCAACAGAGATGAAGTTAACTAGGAAGTTTCGGAAATATTAAAAAACCTCATTTACAGCCTGAAAACCGACATTATTTGCTAATGGCAGATATATTATCTGAATAAAAGCCTTTAAAATTTTTTATTAAAAATTAGATTAAATTGAACTTAAATTTTGCTTCAATTATTACCATTTATTATATTGAATTAGAATTCGTTCATAGTGATTGTGTTTAATGGGAATAATCAAACCAAAAAGACTGAAAACTGGTGATGTAATTGGGATAATATCTCCAGCATCCTCTCCCGATGATCTTACAAAAATTAACAGTGGTGTTGAATATTTAGAAAAACTAGGTTACAGGGTTGAAGTTGGCAAGAACGTTGGGCTGCAGGAAGGTTATCTTGCCGGATCTGACTTGCAGCGTTTGAACGATTTACATGATATGTTCAGAAACAAAATGGTAAATGCCATATTTTCAATTCGCGGAGGATATGGTTCCGGGCGCTTGCTTGATAAAATCGATTACAAAATGATTCGTAATAATCCCAAAATATTTGTCGGCTATAGCGACATTAATGCCCTTCAAATGGCATTTTTTAAAATGACAGGATTGATAACATTTGCGGGTCCTATGGTTGCAGTCGATTTTCATGATGAGATTAGTGCCTTTACTGAAGAAGTTTTTTGGAGAACTATAACTTCAAATAAGAAAATTGGTAAACTTCAAAATCCGCGCAAAGAAAAATTTTATCTTTTAAATAAAGGAAGAGCCTCAGGTAGAATACTTGGCGGTAATTTATCTTTATTATGTTCACTTATGGGTACTCAATATCTTCCAAATCTTAAAGGAGCTATTTTATTATTAGAAGATATTCATGAAGCGCCTTATAGGATTGATAGGATGTTGAACCAACTGTACCTTTCAAAAATTCTTAAGCAGGTCAATGGAATAATTTTAGGAAATTTTGTTGAATGTGTTGAACAAGACCCAAATAAACAATCTTTTACTCTTAATGAAGTGATTGTACATTATTTCCAAAATCAAAAATTACCAGTTCTGTATAATGTTAAACACGGACATGTAAAAGATAATATCACAATTCCATATGGATTAAAATGTGTTCTAAATGCCACTCATGCATATATTGATATCTCAGAGAATGCCGTACTCTAAGATTTTAATGAATAAACGGTTAATAATTTTTTTCTACTCTTATTAGAATTTCGAAGTCATTCTCTTTTTTAAGAAAAACCCACTTATTTCAAACCAAAATGTCGTTTTTTAACTCATTTTCAACCCCTTATGGCTGGTATATTTGTTGTTCTATAAAATTGTTGAAAATACAATTTGATTGGAAGGAACTTAATAAATGGAATTTATTGATGAAGGGTATATTTCTTCTTTACTGGAAGAAAAAAAATTAAATGATCCGCTGCGTCAAAAAGAGATAATTCAGAAATCACGTGATGCCAAAGGGCTTACATTAGAAGAAAGTGCTGCTCTTCTAAATATTACTGATCCTGAAATAAGTGAAGAACTTTTTCATGTTGCACGCGAAGTCAAAGAAACTATATATGGTAACAGGCTTGTTTTATTTGCGCCTTTATATATAACAAATCAATGTGTTAATAATTGCCTTTATTGTGCATTTAGAAGAGATAACAAAGAACTGAAAAGAAAAACTTTATCGCTTGAAGAGATACATCAGGAAATTGAATTTTTAGTTAAACAGGGACATAAAAGAATTTTAGTAGTATGCGGCGAACATCCCAAAAAATCCGGTATGGAATATATTGGTGAAACTATCAAAACAATTTATGAAGTCAATTTTAATGGCGGAAATATTCGCCGTGTCAATGCTAATACGGCTCCTTTAAGTATTGATGACTTTAAATTACTAAAAAGTTTTGGAATTGGAACGTACCAATGTTTTCAGGAAACTTATCATTACTCGACTTATTTACAAATGCATGTTGACGGGCCCAAGCGCGACTATGCATGGCGTTTATATGCAATGGATCGGGCGCTTCAAGCTGGTATTGAAGATGTTGGTATTGGCGCATTATTTGGATTGACTGATTATAAATTTGAAACTCTGGCAATGCTAAGTCATGCTTTTAATCTTGACAATAAATTCGGGATAGGTCCGCATACTATTTCAGTTCCCAGGATAGAGCCGGCGCTAAATGCCCCGGTTTCTCATAAACCTCCATTTGCAGTAGATGATTTTTCATTTAAAAAGCTTATAGCTGTTATTCGTCTCGCAGTTCCATATACAGGAATTATTTTGTCCACAAGAGAACGTGCAGAAGTGCGGCGTGAACTTTTCAAAGTTGGCGTCTCCCAAATAAGTGCCGGCAGCAGAACATCACCGGGTGCTTACAAAGAATCTGTTGAGAGCATGGATGAACATGATATGGAACAGTTTCAGCTTGGAGACCACAGAACACTTGATGAAGTAGTTAAAGATACTTGCGAACTGGGATTTCTGCCAAGTTTTTGCACTGCATGTTACCGTTCCGATAGAACAGGTGACAGGTTTATGGAATTAGCAAAAAGCGGAAACATTGGAAAACTTTGCGTTCCAAATGCACTTTCAACATTTCAAGAATATGTAAATGATTTTGCATCCGGCGGAACAAAGTTAGCGGCAGAAAAATTTATTGAACGTGAGATCGGATCCTTGGAAGGCGCTACAAAAAGAAAAACTGAAGAAATGATTAAAAAAGTTAATGATGGGGAACACGATGTGTTCTTTTAGCAGATGAACCTGGATCATATTTTAAATAAGGAAGAATTATCAAAAGAAGAAATTGTTTTTCTTCTTAGCCCCGGTAATGAAGAAAAAGATGAAAAACTTTTTAAGCGGGCTGATGAAGTGCGTTTAAAATATTGTGGTAATGATGTTCACCTACGCGGAATAATTGAACTTTCAAATTTTTGTGAACAAAATTGTATTTATTGCGGCCTCAGGGAAGAAAATAAAGAACTCACGCGTTATAGAATGAAGCCTGAAGAAATAATTGAGACAGCTCACACAATCCGAAAACTTGGAATTTTTACAATCGTGCTGCAATCCGGAGAAGATCATTATTTCGACACAGATATGATTGCATATGTTATTTACCAGATTAAACAAAAAGTTGATGTGGCAATTACTTTAAGCCTTGGTGAAAGGGGTCTTGACGAGTACAGGGCCTGGAGAATTTCTGGTGCAGACCGTTACCTGCTAAAACATGAAACTGCTAATTCAAAATTGTATTCGATTTATCATAATCAGCAAAGATTTGAAGATCGTCTTGAACATTTAAAATTTTTAAAATCTGTAGGATACCAAATTGGTTCAGGCAATATGATTGGTCTACCGCTTCAAACATTGGAAGATATCGCTGATGATATATTGTTGTGTAAAGAATTAGAACTTGATATGGCAGCGTTTGGACCTTTTATCCCTTCGCCATACACCCCATATCAAAATAAGCAGGCTGGTAGTGTTGATCTCACCTTAAGGACAATGGCCATAGCAAGAATAGTTTTAAAGAGGGTTCACATCCCTGCTACAACTGCCCTGGCTACTCTTGATGAAGATGGCAGGATTAAGGGACTGAATGCCGGGGCAAATATTGTTATGCCGGATTTAACCCCAAGCCCTTATAGAGAACAATACCAGATTTATCCTGATAGAAAATGCATTGATGAAAACCCATTAAATTGCAAAGGTTGTCTGCAGCTACAAATTGAATCTATCGGTAGAAAAATTTCCGAAAGCAGGGGTGATTCCTTAAAGATGAAAGACAAGATTGAGTTATAATAATTACCTTTCTTAACTTCTTTAATTGATTGTATATTTCCGGTCGAATTTTATAACATTACCAGGATTATTTGTATGCAAAAATTATACAGTTTATTAATTATCATTGTTTTTGTGCTTGTTGGATGCCATTCTAAGTCTGAAAAAGAATATTTTGATTCTGCCGATGTGAATGCTAAAGCAAAAAATTATTCTGAAGTTGTGAAAGAATATGATTTGTTAGCAAAAGATTATCCCAAAGGAGATTTGACCTGTAAAGGACTTTTTGAATCTGCAAAAATTTATCATAGTCTTTTAATTCCAAATCTTACTAAAGTAGAATCACTGAAAAAGGCAGTTGAATACTATAAGAGAGTTTCGGATGATTTTGAGGGTAAACCTGAAGCTGAACAATCTCTTTTTATGATAGGATTTGTTCAGGCTAACGAATTAAATCAATTGGATACTGCAAAAAGCACATATGAGACATTTATTAAGAAATACCCAAACAGCCAATTAATAAACTCGGTGAAACTCGAACTCAATAATTTGGGTAAAACTCCTGATGAAATTCTTCAGTCACAAACTGTGCAAAAATAGTGTCTGTTCAAACAAAAGATTATAGAAAATTTTTAGACCCTGTCGTTATTTCCAAACTCAAGACTCTTGAGCTTCGGGCAAGGATGGTGGTTGAAGGTTATATGGTTGGCTTGCATCGAAGCCCATACCATGGCTTTAGTGTTGAATTCAGCCAGCATCGCCCGTATATGCAGGGAGATTCTCTTAAAAATATTGACTGGAAAGTTTACGCAAAGAGTGAAAAATTTTTTATAAAGCAATTTGAAGAAGAAACCAACTTGATAAGCCATATTTTTATTGATGCTAGTAAATCAATGGACTACAAGCACACATCAAAAATAACAAAGCTTGAATATGCAATTACTCTTGCTGCCGCTTTGGCTTATGTTATGATCGATCAGCAGGATTCTGTAGGTTTGGCAGTTTTCTCGGATAAAATTCTAAATTACCTGCCCCCAAGATCAAATCGTGTTTATCTTAAAACTCTATTAACAGCGCTCAACCAGATTATCCCGGAAGGGAACACTAATACGTCTAAAAGTTTGGATGCTGTTGCTGAAAAAATTAAAAAGCGCGGATTAACAATTATTATTTCCGATTTTTTTGATGACCTTCATTCAATTCTTACAGCATTAAAAAATATTCATTATAAAAAAAATGAAGTGATTATTTTTCAAATTTTAGATCCAATTGAAAAAAGTTTCGGCTTTGACCGTGATTCAATTTTTATTGATTTGGAAAGCAGGGAGCAAATGACGACCCAGCCTCACCAGATCCAGAGGGCATACCAGGACGCATTTAATGAATATTTGAATAAACTTAAGAGTGAATGTTTGAATTATGGAATTGAATATAATCTGATTGATACAAGCCAATCGTTTGACAAGGCGTTAATGAATTATTTTTCCAAAAGAGCGAAATTGAATTAATCCTTTAAGACAAATTCTTTGCTTCTACATAACGCATTTAATGGAAAAATACTTAGTCGATCCTTAAAAAACGAAACAAAGTGAGTAACTAAAATAAAAAGCAAACAAAAGGAAAAATGTTTTTGCTCGATAATAATACAAATTGGTCTAAGAAACTCGATGGAAATTTTTCTCTAATATTACTGCCTCATGAATTAAAAGTAATTAAAGTTGATTCTTAACGTCGAAATAATTTAATAAGATAGATAATTTTAGTGGATAATATGAGAACGTTATGCAAATATTTCTAATTGTTTTAATGCTTGTTCATGGTTTAATCCACCTTCTCGGATTTGTAAAAGCTTTTGACTTATTAAAGGTGGCGAAGTTAACGCAAAATATTTCAAAGCCCGTTGGAATCTTATGGTTGCTGGCAATGCTTCTTTTCGTTATTAGTGCAATTCTATATTATTTTGATAAAGATTATTGGTGGATAGCTGGTACTGCAGCAGTAATAATTTCTCAAATACTAATAATTCTTTTTTGGAAAGATGCCAAGTTTGGAACAATTGCAAACGTTATTTTAATAATTCCCTTATTAATGAGCTGCGCTGAATATTTGCCAACAAGTTATAAGAATGTATTTAAAAATGAAGTTGAAAAAGGATTAAAAAGATATCAGCAGCAGTCTGTATTAACCAATGAAGATATTAAGCATCTTCCTCTGCCTGTTCAAAAGTATATAATTTATTCAGGTGCCATTGGAAAAGAAAAAGTGCAGAACTTCAAATCAGTATATAAAGGCAGTTTTAAAGTGCGACCCGATTCTGATTATTTAAATATTGTTTCGACTCAATATAATTTTTACGATGAACCAACAAGAGTGTTTTACATCAAGTCTAAATTATATGGTATTCCATTTGACGGACTTCATATTTATGTAGGACCGGATGCAACTATGCGGATAAAAGTTGCATCCTTAATGCAGGTTGTTGATGCAAAAGGTCCGGAAATGAATAAAGGAGAAACAGTGACTCTTTTTAACGATATGTGTGTTATGGCTCCTGCAACTTTAATTGACAAAAATATTGAATGGAAAACAATAGATTCCCTGACCGTGAAAGCAAAATTTACAAATCAGGGAAATACTATCACCGCGATTCTTTTCTTTAATGCTAAGGGTGAACTTGTTGACTTTTCTTCTAAAGATAGGTATGAATCAGCTGATGGTAAAATTTATAACAATTATGAATGGACAACACCAATGAAGGATTATAAAGAAATTGATGGGAGAAAAATAGCATCTTATGCAGAGTTAAACTGGCATAAACCCGACGGTAAATATTGCTACGGAAAATTTGAACTTGTGAGTATTGAATATAATTGTAAAGAATTTGATTAAACATGATTAATAATATAACTCCGCCGTTCAG
>PMDS01000004.1 GCA_003155655.1 Melioribacter sp. | reverse complement strand
ACGTGGTTTTTTAAGTTAAAATAAAGCCATATTTTACCGCTGCAGCTCATTGGTAATATGGAACTGTTTGGTTCTGCTATATTTTCATCATTTGTTAATAAATATTCCTTGAGAGTATTATCGCATTTGGAAGCAAGCATCTTGTGAGATTCACTTACAGCTTCATTCTCAAGCGCTCCTCCGCCAACAGTTCCCCAGATGTTCTTTGTACTGTCAACAATCATTTTAAAACCGGTCTTACCTGGAGTAGAACCCTGCGTCTGTACCACCGTGACTGTAACAAAACTTTTATTTTCTTTTTTCAGTTCAAGTATTTTTTCGTAGTAGTTCATATAAGTTTCCGGAATAGTAGCATTTTAAAATACGTCTTCACAAATTATAAACACAAATGAAATTGGATGAATGGAAAAACATTTGCAATATTTGTAAAGCAAAAAGGCTGTTTCAGTAGAACCGCTTTTTGTTTTAAAATATCCAAAATTATCCTTTTTTCACCTGTTTTTATCCCGTTTTATCAAAAAGCAGCATCGTTTTTCTTCAAAATTTCAATCTTTTCCACCCCCTTTTTCCATTATTCACCTTTTTTTCCACCGCCTTTTCTTTAACTTTTTTGCCAAATACCTGTTGCCAAAGTAATTTTTTTATGGTTAATATTTTTTTGAATGTATCAATTTCTTTTTAGAAAAATATTTTTTCTAAAAAACCTGCTCAGAATATTTTAAAATAACGTTTCGCTAATTATAAACACAAATGAATTCAGGGGAAGAAGAAAAGAGCGGTGTTGTATACTATATTTTAACTGGTATAATTTCCAATATTGCTCCCGCCTCTTCGTCAGAATTAACTTTTACTTTTGTTGCAGTTAAGGATATAACGCAAGAATCTTTTCCGTGCGCTTTAGAAAATATTGTTTCATTAAGTGCATCAAGAAATCTTTTTAACAGATTATCCAAGTCAGGACCAAAAGGATAATCACTTGGAAATTTATCTTTTGGAAGAAGAAAAGTTATTTTTGCTATGCAACTATCTATTACTTTTGGTAAATCTTTTGTCTGCTCGATAATTGTTTTTGTCCATACATTTGGTCCATCAATATTGCCCCGGTTTTTATTCTGGCAAAATGGGATACCTTTTATTTTTACATTTATATAATTCATCTCTAGACTGATTAAATTTTTTATTTATCGATGCTTTTTCTGTTAGGGAATGGGAGTCTGTCCGAATACTATCTTTTTTAAAAATTCGGTTTCGTTTATAAAGTAAAATCAAAACTATTTTTGAAAAAAAACCTCAAAATCGAAGTTCTCGGACTGACTCATGTACACTTACAGCCGGAGAAAGAACAGCAATGATGGAATGAACAACTACGGTTAATCCACTGAAGCGGACTTGTTAAACTTTTTAGGCATTATTAAATATAAATTATTTTTCGATAACTCACTTTGTGACCAATGAATATCTCTAATTTTTAATGAAGTATCATACACAGCCAAAAACACAATGAACTTCCATAATTTTTCGCTCATTGAATTACGTACTTGATCTAGCCTCTTCATTTTTTCTAAGTCATCATGAAATATTTCAGCATTAAACCATAAATCCAACACCTCGGATGTGTGGAGTTTTTTACCACTAATATTTAACCAATTATTCTCGATGAAACTTGATTTGAAATCACTCTTTTCCTTCTTGATAAAATTATGATAATCCGTAGAATCAGTCATAGCTTTTAAATAGTTCATCATCTTGAAAATATGTGTTCTATCATTCTGGTTGTAAAAATGACGGTAATCTGTATAAAATCCTTTAAGCCGATGTATTGTTGGTAGTGTAGAATCCCCGTCATAAGTTCCGTCAGATTTTTTATGAATATTTGCGGTAAATCTTTTTAATTTTAAATCATTTAGATTATCCCAAAGGATTATAAATCTTTTACGAAATAACTCTATTAATCCCCAATCAATATTTTCTATTGTTTTATTAATTAGGACACAAACATGATCCATTTTATACCTAGCAACGCTGTCACTAACCAGCAGCTCAGAACAAGCATACCAAATAACAGCAACTATTTTTTTCTTTCTATTCTATTGGTTATTAACCAAAGCCGTGATTAAGTGGTTATAAGTTTTTTGCATTTTGACTTTCTATTCCAATAAACCCTAATCTCAATTGCCATTTTACTTGAGGCTTTTCCCATTCATTTGGTGTTCCTACCCCAACTTGTGGATTAATAGTAAATTCTTCATAGTCGATTAATATTTTTTTGGTTATCTCTGCGTCAAAGCAACAAAGGTTTAGAAAAAAATGATCGAGAAATGCACAAATGATTCTAAGAGACATTAATGCATAATTTCTATCCCATATTTCAATATCATTAGGATATTTTAATATTTTTGTCTCGCCAATATCAGCGTGACGGAAATTACCATTTGCTTTTTCCCATTTGGCTCTTCTGACCTTGGGATGCACTATCAAATCACGAATATATTTCAGTTCAGATGCATTTTGAATCTCTTGACAACCACGATCGAATGACTTCTCTTTGTTATGATAGGATAAAAAGAGTTCATATTTGCTTAGTGCTGGAAGTTTATCTATATCTTCCCGAAAACTCTTACCTAGTTTTAATGTATCGATACAACAGTTAGCACAGCATTCTAATAATAAAGTCGATGCAATAATTGAGGCACGTCCATATCTAAAAACCTTCGCATAGTCATCTTCATCAATTGCACTATCAGATTCTTCAAGATTATTCACTGCATCATCAAAAAGAACATAAAAATTTTTATTGAGATAATATTCGCTTTCAAGCATATTCACAAATCCAATTAGAGATAATATTTACCATAATTTTTATAAAGCGACCTATTATTTATGCAGAACAATATATTTATTATCTCTCTGTCAAGGATTACTCATTGACATCTAAGAAATGTTTAAGGTGATCGGTATTGAAATACTTGTTATTCCTTTTTTAATCTTTCAAGAAATTAGTGATTACTTCATCGAATTCAACATTTGAGAATAATTTCTTATCTATTAAATATTCCTTATCTGGTCGAAAACTAAAAATTACTTTACTAAAATCTTTTTTGTATGGATTAAGATTTAGTTTTGGTTGATTTGATCGATCTAATATTTTTTCCTTTTTTGCTGAAAAATTAAAAATCGGTTTAGGTTTTCTTCTATCATCAAGGATTTTATAGAATCTTTTATTCGTTTTAACAAGCCAGGATTGTTGATTACTATTTGTAAATAGGAGAATTGCTTTTGCTCCATTTAATGTCTCACCACCACCTTTATCAAAGTTTATAGAGTTACGAACAAATTGAATAATTTGATCCTTATTAAGACATTCCCTTAATCCTAGTAGATATTCGCTAATTTCACCCATTATTTTCCTCCTCTACTTGTTCATCTTCCTCTTCTTCAGCCCTTTGATTTGTATATTTTACTATTTTTGCAAAAACAAAAGGCCAATCCACTCCAACAGTAACAATTGTCTGTGTATTTATTTTTAGTATACCAATAAGGTGCGTTATTACACCTACGGCAGCAGCACCAACAAACCAAAGAAAAGCTAAAAGAAACGAGTTGTTGCCAAGATAAATAATGCCTAAGAATGATGGTTTTTTCTGAACTTTGTAGATTAAAAAATCTATTAGAAATGCTAACAAGCTGACAATTCCACAAAGAACAGCAAAATATCCTATCTCTTCAAAATTCAATACTATTTCATTTTTCATAAATATATTCTTATTTGTTGAGAAAGTAACTACGTATTACTCCTGTTGTACTGGCTATTTATTTAATGAAGATAAATATTCGCTTAGTTGTTATCTATAATATCAAGTGGTTGCTCATAATAGCAGTAAATTATTTTACCGCCCTATAAACGAATAATCTATATTATTTTAAATATACTCTTTGTAGAAATTGAAACAAGGAATATTAAACAGCCGGAATTGGGGATCATTAAAAATTGCCTCAGGGAACAAATGCAACTTAAATAAAAAAGCGGTCAAGAACCATTTCTTGACCGTAAAAAAAAACAGGTTCATTGTGCAAACTTATATCCCATGACAGAACGCCCTATTTTATTTCTATTCCCGCCCAGCTTTTCTCTACATACAA
>PMDS01000125.1 GCA_003155655.1 Melioribacter sp. | reverse complement strand
TTAGATTTATTTTGAGGCAATCCGTAGCCCAACTCATTGTTTTGCATTTAAGCAATCCATACAACCTTTGATTATATTTGAGAAAACAGCTTTCGGACATCCGCCATAGTATTCAGCTTCCGGCTAATAGTTGAGGTTTAATTAATGGTTTGTAATGTAGTATTTCCAAATTCATTTCGGAATTCATTTACATATTCTATTCCTGAAGAATTAAAGAATAATGTAAAAATTGGCGTACGTGTTGTTGCTCCGTTTGGAAAAAGAGTGCTTACCGGATTTGTTATTAACCTTGCTGCTAAAACCGATCTGATTGATAAAATTAAGCCTATAAGAGATGTTCTTGACGAACTTCCAATTTTTGATACTACATCCCTAAAATTTTACGAATGGATCTCAGAGTATTATATAAGCTCTCTTGGCGAAGCGCTCAAAAACTCAGTGCCGTATGGAACCGAAATTGAATCAAAAAGAAAAATTGTTAGCGATAAAGAGCTATGCGTTAAATATTTAAACCAGGAAAAGAAAAAAAACACATTACGGGCGAAGCTGCTTTATTCGCTTTCACAAAAAGAAGTGCATTCTATCGCCCAGCTTCAGAAGGAAATTAAAAACAAAAACGTTTATTCCCTGCTGCATTCACTTGAAAAAATCGGTGTTATCTCTTTATTAAATGAAGTTGACAGGGCAAAGGTCGGCATTAAAAAAGCAAAGTATGTCAAGCTGGCAAAGCCGGTGGATTCAATTTATGAATTTATGCCCGAATTAGAAAAAAAGTCTCCGAAGCAACTTGTAGTTTTATTGGAACTTGTTTCTGCAAAAGTGCCCATTGCATTAAGTGAACTGCTCAGAAAAACTAACTCTTCTGTAACTACTATTAACAGCCTGGAAAAGAAAAATATTATTGAAATTTTTGATAAAGAGGTTGAACGTGTTTATTCAGAAACTTACAAAGAAGAATCAAAAGAAATTATCTTGACCGGCGACCAGGAAAAGATAATTACACGCATAAATGAATCATTTGAAAAAAATATTTTTGAAACATTTCTGCTGCACGGTGTAACCGGGAGCGGAAAAACGCAGGTTTACATAGAACTCGCAAAAAGAATAGTAGATACCGGCGGGAATGTAATTATTCTTGTTCCTGAAATATCTCTAACTCCGCAAATAACATCTCGTTTTATAAATCATTTTGGGAATCTCATTGCTGTGCTTCATAGCAGGATGTCTCTTGGTGAACGTTACGATTCATGGCGGGGAATTGTTTCAGGGAAATACAGAGTAATTATTGGACCACGTTCAGCTTTGTTTGCTCCATTAAAAAATGTAGGATTGATTGTAGTGGATGAAGAGCACGACCAAAGTTATAAACAACACGACAATGTTCCAAAATATCATGCACGTGATACAGCTGTTATTCGCGCTATGATTAATAAGTGTCCAATAGTTCTTGGCTCGGCAACTCCTTCTATAGAAAGCATGTACAATGCGCTTAATGGAAAATATATACTGCTGGAATTAAAAGAAAGAGTAGATAATGCACAGCTTCCGGATATAAATTTGGTTGATGTTACAATTGAAAAGAAAAAAAAGCAGATGGAAAGCATTTTCTCGCGCAGGCTGCTTGATGAGATTGGCGGACGTTTATTGAAAAAAGAAAATGTAATTATTTTACAAAACAGGCGGGGCTTTGCCACACAAGTCTTTTGCGATGACTGCGGAGAAGTAATTACATGTCCTGATTGTTCTGTTTCAATGGTTCACCATCTTAATAAAAATATTATGCAATGCCATTATTGCGGAATTGTTCAACCGGTTCCAAAAGCATGTCCAATATGCGGTTCAATCAAATTGAAATTTTTCGGGACAGGCACACAGAGAGTAGAAGATGAGCTAGATTATTATTTCCCGAATGCAAATATTGAACGTATTGATTCTGATTCAATTAACAGAAAAGGAAAGCTTGGTGAAATTCTTAACAGTTTTAGAAAAGGTGAAATTGATATTCTTGTCGGGACGCAAATGGTATCTAAAGGGCTTGATTTTTCAAACGTGACCCTTGTAGGAGTAGTTGCGGCGGAAACTTCATTGTGGATCCCTGATTTCAGGGCAGATGAAAGGACTTTTCAACTTCTTACCCAGGTTTCCGGACGTTCCGGCAGAAGTGAAAAAAAGGGCGAAGTAATAATTCAAACACAAAATCAAAAACATTTTATTCTGCAAAAGGTTTTGTTGAATGATTATAAAGGATTCTACGAAAAAGAAATTTTACTGAGGGAACAAGGTGAATATCCGCCATTTGTTAAAATTGGATTAGTTGAATTTAAAGATGAAAATGAAGGACGGGTTAGATCCGCATCGCGTGAATTTTTGGAATATCTGCAAAAATATGGAAAAGGATTAAAATTCACTCCACCTACAGAAGCTATTATTTATAAAATCAAAGGGCAGTATAGATTTCAGATACTTGTTAAAAGTCATAGAAAATTTGATCCATCGGGAAAAATTTTACGGACAGCAATTTTAAATTCATTTATAGAATACAATGCTAAAACCAGGTTTAGGGATGTTAAAGTGATAATAGATATTGACCCGCAATCTATAATATAAATTTCATTACAATCCGGATGACAGGTAAAACAGAAAAACGATATTTTCTTCTTAACAAACCCTATGGGGTCTTAACCCAATTTACAGATAAAGAGAATAGGAAGACACTATCTTCTCTATATAAATTCCCTCAAGATGTTTACCCGGTTGGCCGGCTTGATTTTGACAGTGAAGGACTTCTGATATTATCCAACGATAAAACACTGACAAGTATTCTCCTTGATCCTAAGAACAAACACGAGCGTGAGTATTTTGTGCAGGTTGAAGGAATCCCAACGGAAAGAGATCTTCAAAAATTACGTAATTGTATTTTATTGAAAGATGGGAAAACACTTCCTGCAAAAGTAAAAATAATTGACGATCCGCAATTTCCAAAACGTATCCCGCCAATCCGCGAAAGAAAAAATATTCCAACATGCTGGCTTAGCATTACTTTAATTGAAGGGCGCAACAGGCAGGTTAGAAGAATGACTGCTGCAATTGGTTTTCCAACTCTTCGGTTAGTGCGTGTAAGAATAAAAAATTTAGTGCTGGGGAAATTAAAACCTGGTGAAGTAAAAGAAATTCCTGAAGTGAATATATAAAATAAAAAGAGACGCATGCGTGGCGTCTCTTCATATTCATACAATTATAAAACAACTATCATCCGGCAAGAAAACTTAAGAATGGTACTGCTTTGGCAATAGCAAAAAATAAAAGCCCAAATCCAAGCCATAGACCAATAATTAAGAAAATATATTTTTTTGTATTATTAGATTTAAACATTTTAGCAAATCCAATTCCAACGACAATATAAAACCAAATTGATAATATATCTATCTTTCCCAAAATCCAGTGAACTATTGATGTCTTGTCAACATTTACAAACTCTGCTACACTTGTTGATCTTAATATTTTACCCATTAAAAAAGCGATAATAACCGTTACAATAGCTTGAATAATAAGAATATAATAGGAAAGGCCATATGCAATCATAGCGTCTTTGTACGTCCCTTCTCCCTTTAGTATCAACTTTACAAAAAGTAAAAAAACTCCCGAAATAATAAAGAACATTACAAAAGATACAATTATTGTCTGGATTGAAGTTACAATATAAAACAAGGGGCTATCCATAAACTTATTGGCGGCTTCAATCTGTTGTTCAGCTGAATCCTGCCTAATGGTTCCAGTCTCAACCATTTTTTGAATACGTTTTTCACTTTCCTGTTTAGCCTGAAGTTTTATCTGAGGATTATTAAACAATACAATAATTGATAGAATAGTTATAATGATTAACGTACATACCGGAATAATCCAATCGGCTGTCTTCAGTGGAAATTTTGCCATCTTTGCAAAAGTTTTTCCGGGCTCTGAGAACACACCAACAATTTTATCAGTGTGATTCATTTCAAATTCTTCCTGCTCGGATTCTACAGAAGACATTTTTGGAGCTTCTTGGTTTTGCTTTTCATCCATTTGATTTCTCCTCATTTAGTTAAATATTAGATAGGATGTTACACATCAATAATTTAATAAAAATTTTTGTAATAAGACTAGAATAGTTTTAACAAATTATAGAATCTCGCTACATTTATTCCTTTGTAAAATTAACTGTAAAATTTCGTCCTGCTCCATAAATTTTATCCGGTTTAAACCCAAATTCTTCTACTAAATTTTGTATTTCTTCAATTGTCATATTGTCCGGGTCACCAGGCAATTCAGAAATTGAAAGAGTCCCATTTTTACGCAATACTCTAAATATCTCTTTTATATAAGCATTTTTGTTTGATATTTCACCAAGAACTGCAACCAGAAAGACTATATCAAACATATCGCTTTCAAATGGCAAAGAATTGCCGTCACAAAGTTTAAATTCAGCATTGGAAATGTTCTTCTTCAACAGCCTTTTCTTTGCATAATCCAGCATTTCTTTTTGTATGTCGGTTAGATACAACTTTCCTTTACTAATGGTCCTGGCAACTTTAACACTAAAGAACCCTGGGCCCGGTCCAATTTCCAGCACAACAGAATCTTCCTTTAGCCCTAGTCTTTTAATTAATGTTTTGGGAGAAAGAAAAATTATTCTTAAAGGAATTAATAATGTAAAAGCAAATTGATATGGGAAAACACCTTTACTTGCAAATCTTTTTACAACATTATGATTCTTATTTAATCTCACTTATTTCATTTCCTTGGTTATACAAGTCATGCATGAAAAATATTCAATAGTTTTTTATTTAACTCATTAATAAAGATTCTTTATAATTTATTAATAAAAAAAGTTGTGAATGATTTAAAAATCACTCACAACTTAGTTAATTAAGACTTGTTTCTCTATAAAGGCCTTTATTTATCTTGGCCAAAGCCAGCCAAACACTCCTGCGGTCAAGAGCGCATAAATTAATCCGTCAATAGTTGCTTTTATTGTTGTACTTAAAGAACGGCCGTACCATACATACATTTGCCACAGTGCAAGTGAATACCCCATAAACGCACTGGCTCCTACAAGTCTAAATACCTGCAGGTAGTAAGCTCCTGCAGGAAGAGCGCGGCTTGCTATGTATGCGGCAAAAAAATTGACAATTAACGCATAAAGAAACCAGAGAAACATTATTGGCCCCATTTTCCATTCACCATTAGGTTTTACTGTTACTATCATAACGGGACCTTTATTCAATTTATCCGTAAACGCTTGAGATTTCATTTCTTCCATGGTTGCTCCCCGTGGAACCATGTAGTCTCCGGGTGGAATGGCAAGCGGGCGCAAGACGTCCATCACCTTACTCTCGTTTGGTATTTGAGGGTAGTCATTTTTGTGCCAGGGTAAAAGCATGTGAATTAATGAACTAACTATAAAGACAACTACTGCTGATAATAAAATTGGAAGCCACAACGAAAATAATGAAGTCATGATATTCTCCCTTTCTTTAAATATTTTTGGATAGGATTAATTCTCTACCCATAAATTTATATTGAATAAAAGTTTTTAAGAATTGAAATTTAATAATGCTGTAAATGAACCATTCTCAAGTTAGTAATTAGTAGTTTATCTCTCAAGAAAATTCTTTTCTATACTTATTTTCTATTGTTATTTTTCAGAGGATAAAAAAATCCGTTTAATTTTTAATAGTGTTTAAGCTTGCAAAAATGATTTTAATGAAACGCAGTACAAGAAATTCAAAATAATTAGAGGGATTATTGTGATACAAAAAACATTTTTACATTTAACGTTTTTGTTTATTATAATTTATTTAACAAGTGCTAATGCATTTTCGTTAAATACAGTCGCAAAAGATAGTTCTACAAATGAGAAACAAGTGTACCAGGAAAAAGTTAAGCAGGCTTTTATTGAGTCATGGAACGCATATAAAAAATTTGCATGGGGACATGATCAACTAAAACCCTTAAGCAAAGGTTTTAGAGATTGGTATGGTGAATCACTGCTTATGACCCCCGTTGACGCGTTTGATACAATGATATTAATGGGATTGAAACAAGAAGCGGAAGAAGCAAAAGGTATCATATTAGAAAAGCTTTCTTTCAACAAAAATATTTCAGTTCAAAACTTTGAAATGACTATACGGCTTCTAGGGGGATTACTTTCAGCTTACCAGCTTGACGGTGAAAGAAGATTTTTAACACTTGCAGAAGACCTGGGGAAGAGGCTGCTTCCTGTTTTTAATTCACCAACTGGAATGCCGTACGGTTATGTTAATCTTATTACAGGCGTAGTTAAAGGGAATATAAACAACCCTGCCGAAATTGGAACATTAATGTTGGAATATGGCACCTTAAGCAAACTTACAAATAATCCCATCTTTTATGATAAAGCAAAAAAAGCTGTCGTTGAATTGTTTAAAAGAAGATCTAAAATAGGGCTTGTTGGAACCACAATTGATATTGAAACAGGAGAATGGAAAAATAAAGAAAGTCATATTAGCGGTATGATCGATTCCTATTATGAATATCTTTTAAAATCCTGGAAATTATTTGGCGATCCGGATTTTAAAAATATGTACGAAGAAAGTATTACAGCTGTAAATAAATATCTTGCGGATATAGTCAATGGTCAATTATGGTACTGCCAGGCCGATATGAATACAGGCGTACGAACCACGCAATATTATGGAGCCCTGGATGCATATTTCCCTGCTGTGCTTGCACTTGGTGGCGATCTTAAGCGTTCGGAACAGCTTGAAGAATCTTGCTACAAAATGTGGAACCTGCATGGAATTGAACCGGAAGAGTTCAATTACGTATCCAATGAAGTAATCTATCCGGGCTATGAACTGCGTCCTGAAATAATTGAGTCTGCATATTATTTATATCACTACACAAAAAATCCAAAATACCTATCGATGGGAAAAAAATTCTTTGACAGCATTTACAAATACTGCAAAGATGAAAATGGTTTTACCGCTTTAAAAAGTGTTATAACAAAAGAAAAAAGAGATTCTATGGAAAGTTTTTTTCTAGCCGAGACTCTTAAATATTTTTATTTACTATTCTCGTCCCCAAGTACATTTGAATTTGATAGATATATATTCAACACTGAGGCGCATCCGCTTAAAAGAACATGGAAGAATTGAACGGTTAAATAATATTAATCAGCGGCAATTATTTTGTAAAGAAAAAATGCTCTATCGTCTTAATATTAGATAATAGAGCAATCATTAAAAATCTTGGCGGGGTAAGTGAAAAAATGATTTGAGATCTTACTAATTAAACAGGTCGATCATTCAACTAGGAAAATTTCAACCCCAGAAAAGTTCATAGACTAGATATCCTATTGTAACTAAAACAGTAAAACTTAAAATCCCCATCAATAGAAAGAAGGCTATATCGTTAATTTTGCTTTTTTCTGCTGCTTTTTCCATTAATTAATCCTTAGTATTCGTTAAAAATGTCTATAAATATATAATGAATGATAGAAAGATAGTTATTATTTTGGTTTTGTGAAAATAGTAGTAAAGTAAAAAGGACTAATTTTCTAATAATAATCTTAACTGGGCTTGAATGGAATTATTAAGTCTGGTGCATAAATACAGGCGCGGTATTTCGATTGTTGCTTTTCTAGTAATAATAGAAAACGTAGCATGGATTCTTGAACCAACATTGTTTGGCTGGCTTATAGATGCTTTCCTTAAAAAAATGTCTCCGCAAACTCTCTCTGATAGATATGCACATATTATTCCCTTAGTTTTTTGGATCACTACATATTTAGTTAATTCCGGCTCGGGAGCTTTAAGAAGACTTTTAGAGCCAAGAGTATTCCAAAAAATGTACGTTGAGCTTGTAACCCAAATAGCTGAAACAGGAAATAAAATAGGACTCGATAGTTCCATATTAGCGGGTAGGGCGCATTTATCACAGCAATATGTAACGTTTATTCAGTACAGGCTGCCTGAAGCTGCTGAACAGATAATCGCCATTTCCGGCGCTGTAATTGCACTTACCTTTTTTGATTTCAGAATTTCCCTTGTATGTCTTATGATTTCAATACCATTAATAATTATGAGCATTTTGTATAGTAAAAACGTAGTTAAGCTTCAATCAAATCTGCATGATAAATTTGAAATGGTATATGACATATTCTCGAAAAAAGAATCTGCCCAGGTAACAAATATTTATTCTTCAATGGCAAAGCTGCAGGAAAAAATTGCTAACTGGGGTGCAATCAATTTTGGAATTATGCGAATTGTTCTTTTAATCATCTTTCTCTTTGTTCTTTATATTGCTATTGATCTCGATGATTTTTCTCTTGGAAACATTTACTCTATTGTTGCATATCTATGGACATTCGTTACCTCCGTCGAATATATTCCTGAATTGATGGAAAGCAAATCTTCTTTAAAAGATCTATCTCAACGATTTAATAAAGAGATGTAGAATTCTCTTTAATATAGAAAATATATTCGGTTCAATCCTTATAAAATTTCATTTGACTTTTCTTATTAGTTAATTATTTTGCGCCAACTTTTGCAAAGAATAAAATGCCCAATAAAGAAAAAAAGACCGAACTTGTACGCGGGTTATCTTTAACAGCAACTATAATGATTGTTGCCGGTTCAATGATTGGATCAGGAATTTTCAGAAAACCTTCCAGTATGGCAGAACAACTTGGTTCTCCGGAACTATTAATAATAATATGGATAGCCGCCGGTTTGATAACTTTTATTGGCGCTTTAATCAATGCAGAAATCTCAGGAATGATTGATGACACCGGCGGACAGTATGTTTATTTCAGAAAAATGTATGGAGATTTTACAGCATACTTGTACGGCTGGTCAATTCTAGCAGTAATTCAAACAGGCAGCCAGGCTGCAATTGCATACGTCTTTGCAGAGTATCTTGGCTATTTTATTAAGTATCCGCAACTTTCACAAAAAATGCAGGACTTTGCTCTTTATCTGCCGCTTGTAGGAGATATACATCCATTTTTAGATTTTGGAACAAAAGCTGTTGCCATTGCGTGTACAATTTTATTGACCGGTGTAAATTATATTGGTGTATTTTTCGGCGGGGTAGTTCAAACAATTGTTACGTATATAAAAATTATTTCAATTGTTCTTATTTCTATTTTACTTCTTTTTTTAGGCAACGGAAGTTTTTCAAATATTTATACCGGTTTTTCAATGCCTCATAGAAGCCCTCAAAATTTGATTGCCATGATTGGGTTGGCATTTGCCGGTGCATTCTGGGCATATGATGCCTGGAACAGCGTTACTTATGTCTCCGGAGAAGTAAAAAATCCTAAAAGAAATATTCCCCTTAGTTTATTGTGGGGAACAATAATAGTAATTGCTGTTTACGTTTTAGTTAACGTTGCTTATTTGTACGTTCTTCCTATTGGTGAAATGGCAAAATCTCCGCTTGTTGCAGCATCTGCAGCAGAGAAAATATTTGGTTCCAATGGCGCCGCTCTAATTTCAATAGCTGTAATAATTTCAACTTTTGGAGCGCTGAACGGCACTATACTTGCAACTGCGCGTGTTCCTTATGCAATGGCAAAAGCAAATTTATTTTTTAGAGATTTAGGCAAGGTTCATCCAAAATACGGGACACCGCATGTTTCCTTAGTTGTGCAGGGAATTTGGTCTTGCGTGCTTGTTCTTTCCGGTTCATTTGATACTATTACAGATTACGTAATTTTTGCCGCATGGTTATTTTACATGCTTGGCGCTTATGGTATTTTTATTCTTCGTAAAAAAATGCCTGATGCAGTACGTCCTTACAAGACTTGGGGATATCCTTATACACCTATCATTTTCATAATATGCTCTTTGTTGTTTCTTACTAATACAATTATTTCAGATACTTCAAATGCAATGATGGGATTGATTCTAATTGCCGCGGGATTACCAATGTATTGGTTCTGGAAATACAGAGACCGGAAAAACAATAAAACGTTGAATCATGAATGAAAAAATTCAAGAAAAGATTGAATAAACCAGATATGCCATAGTAGCCACCATTGAGAAAGCGATCACGCCAAATAGGATATAGAGATAAAACAGAACAGCATCAGTTTTTTCTATATGCCCGGTAATTTGTCCTTCTTTTTTTTCCAATACTTTTATCATAAATTATTTTCCCCGCCGAATTTTTCAGAATATCTTTTAATTCCCTCTTGAATAATCTTGTATGCTTCCTCTTTGCCGACAATTTTTTCTACGACAACATTTTTATGCTCTAATTTTTTATAATCTTCAAAAAATCTTTGAAGCTGAATCATTGTGTGAGGAGGCATATTGCTCAAATCCTCAATATAATTTACTGAAATGTCATTCTTTGCAACAGCAATTATTTTTTCATCCTTCTCGGCGTTGTCCACCATTTCCATTAATCCGACAACTTTTGCTTCAATCAGGCAAAGAGGGTCAACTTCAACAGAGCATATAACAAGAATATCCAGCGGGTCATCATCATCGCTAATAGTTTGCGGAATAAAGCCATAATTAGCTGGATAATGTACAGCCGAAAATAAAACACGGTCTAGTTTAAGCAAGCCGCTTTTTTTATCTAGCTCATATTTTGCTTTCGAGCCTTCGGGAATTTCAATTATGGCATTTACAACTTGAGGAACGTTGTCGCCAGAACTAACATGATGCCATGGATTAAAATGTAAATCTCTTTTATATATTGACATCGGTCCTTTCTATTAATAATAATCCCGCTTAATACTAGTCAGCGCTAAGTCTTCTTAATCCTTTTTTAGCAATTTCACTGTTAGGGTTATACTTTAGCGCAGCCTTATACCACTTAATTGCCTCGTCATTATTTTGAAGTGTAAAGTAGCAGGCGCCAAGCGTTTCCATAACTTTCCATTCAGTTGGCTTAATTTGAACAACTTTTAAAAAGTATGTTATTGCAGCTCCATAATTTTTCTTAATATATGCACGTGTGCCCAAAAAATTGCTTGCTTCCAGGATGGCGTCTTTATATTGTTTTTCTTTTCCTTCGGTAAGCTTGAGAATTCTCATATACTGTTTTTCTGCCAGCTCTGAAGAATCCACCCTCGAATAAGCCTGGGCAAGCCAATAATTTGTTGCAAAAGTCGTATCTACAAGATGAAGCGCTTTCTTAAATGCATTTTTCGCGTCTTCATAGTTTTCCAAACCAAATAATGCAAAGCCCATGTAGCGGTAAGCAGATTCGTAAGTGGAATCGGTTTTAATTTTTGCACCATAATACTTCGTTGCGAGCTTATAATGCTTACTTTTATCTTCCTTTGTTGTATCCTTCGAAGCCATCTTAAAATAGTTATTCGCCATCTCCATAAAAAGACTAGATTGAGTGCTGTCTTTCTTAACAATCTTTTCATAATATTTCATAGCAATAGAATCTGCTTTTATTTGCTGAAATGCTGTTCCTGCATTTTTCATGTCTGGAACTGTCATTTGTGAATCCGGTACTGAGTAATAAAACTTTGCTGCTTCATCATATTTTCTTAAGCCAAAAGATGCAATTGCAGCATTTTTTTTCAATTTTATATCGTCCGGGTAATTTTTCAATCCGTCAAGAGAATAGCTATATGCTTTTTCATAATTTTTAGGATTAACGCCCAGGTAAGAAATTGTAATTTTTTCATAAGCTTCTTTTGATGATTCTAAAGAAAGATATTTTTCCAGAAGAGTGGCAACATCAGCATATGGCTTCGGTGGTTTTGATTGATAAAGAATTGATGCTGCCTGCATATATGCCTTTGCATTTTTAGGATCCAAAGATATTATCTTCAAATACTTGTTTACAGATTCTGTGTATCGTCCAAGCTTATAAAAAGTCTCCGCGGATTTAAATTTCAAAGTAACATCCAAAGAGTCAATTCTTTCAGCATCCGCATAATTTGATGCAGCTAATTCGGCAACATTCATTTTGGAGTAGGCGTCGCCAATGTATTCAAACAATTTTTTATTATTTACATCCTTCTCCCGCAATTGAATTAAAAGTTTTAGCGCCTCTCCCGCGTCGGTTTCCAAAACATCTTTGGAAATCGTTAAAGCTTTTGCATAATCCTTATTCTTAATTGCCTTTTCAGCTTCGCTGACTTTTTCCTGAACCTGGGCATTAATGTTCAAGCAGAGTGCAAATAAAATTCCGAATAAAATAGTAGCTGTTTTTTTCATAGTGTTTACCGCCGATTAGTTTGAACCATTTTTACGGGAACTGTTGCCGGACCCAGATCGCTTTTTGCAACTATTTCCTGTCCTTTATTAAAGGTCAAGAATGTTGCAAATCCGGAAGCAACTCCTCCCACATCGTTAATAATAATTGTTGTTAATCTTTGTAAAGGATAGTTTTCGGTTACTAGGTAAGCTACATAAGGATAGTAATACACTATTTCATCTATACCTTTCAAAGATCTCCCAACATCTAAAATTTTTACACCTTTAACACCTGATAAAGTGTTTAATCCTACAAGACCTAAAATATTCTTTGAAGATTTAACTTTATCTATAACCTCATCTTCATTTTTTACAACAGATACATTCACGAGTTCCTTGTTTTCCAGCATAATAGTCTTTACAAACTCATAAACTCCCGAATTTCTTTCGGGAATAAAGATTTTATAGTTGTTCAATTGCCCGGTAAGTAATTTCTTAAGGTCATCCAGCTTAATTTGTTTAGCTGATTCATTTTCTTTAACAATCGGCACAACAGCATCGTAACAAAATTTTAATGCACGTATGCCGGGTTTAGTTTTATCAAAAAAAGATTTTTCTTCATCGTTCAAATTTCTTGAACTTATAAACAGCTTTGCCTCCCCGTTAAGCATTGCAGCAATTCCCTCACGTGCTGTAACTTTTACTAAATCAATTTTGGATTTCGGGTATTGCGCAATAAAAGTATCCCGTTCGGTTTTAATCAAATTATAAAGGGATTCATCAACGTAACATTTAAGATATCCTTTTGTTGCTGTTTCCTGAGGTTCTTTACAAGAAGCAAAAATCAAAGCAACAAAAAAAACAATTAACAAAATTTTACTAAAGTTCTTCATTTGTATGTCGTTTTTTAAATATTGTAGCAACAATTCTGAATAAACCATAAAGTAAAAGTACAACTCCCATCATAATTTTAAATTGAGACGGCAGCTGACTCATGTGAAATATATTTGTAAACATAAGCGCCAACCCTAGCAGCATAAAAATAGATCCTACTATATAAGCAATATATGTCATTACCTTTTGCATTATCTAATCCTGTAATTGGAATCTGTATGGCAAAACTGTCCAAACAGCAATTGGATGATGATTTTGAATTGCCGGTGTAAAAACAGATTTCATTGCAGCATCAATGGCTGCTTGATTGAACAGATCAGAATCTGTTTTAACAACAAATGCTCTCTTGGGCTTGCCTTCTTTATCAACAAGAACTTTAACATATACTTTGCCGGTAATACCTGAACGTATCGCTATTTCATTATAGACTGGAGTTGCGGCAATAACGATTTCAGGAAATTTCTCGCATGGATAAAATGTTCCTGGATCCGGGTCAGTCTCTTCGGGAATTTCTACAGCTTTTGTATCAACTATAACTTTGATGTTCCCAGTACCCGGAACAGAGTTTGCAGCGTTCTGATGACTCAATTGATCTTGTGTTGGAATTGTCTGGTCTGCCAGAACTTGATCAACAGGAGCTGGAACTGGAATTCCATTTGTCAGTGGTATAGAGCGTTGCGCTGCTGCTATCGGCTGTGTAATATCGACATTAATAGGCTGTTGTGGAAGATCCGGGTAGTTACATATAAATGTTATTTTACCGATATTTTCTTCTTTTATTCCGGCTTCATAGAAATAATAAAATCCAATTAGAATAAGATGGAAGAAGATTGCAACAGCTAACCCGAGAGTATAATTTCTGGGGTAGAGCTTTTTCAGTTCAAAAGCCCCATAAAAGTCTTTTTGTTTTAATGCAATAGTTCCTGACATATATCCTCCAATTTATTAAGTAGTTGCTCTGGACATTTCTTTCTTGTTAATGAAAGCTAAAAGTGTGGCAACAACTCTAAACAAACCGTAAAGGAATAGTACAACTCCCATCATAATTATAAATTGAGATGGGAGTTGACTCATGTTAAATTTATCTGTAAACATAAGCGCCAAACCTAGCAGAATAAAAACAGATCCTGCTATGTAAGCAATATATGTCATTACACTTTGCACCAGCTACTCCTGTAATTGGAATCTATATGGCAATACAATCCAAACCGCAATTGGATGCTGATTTTGAATAGCAGGAGTAAAAGCAGATTTCATTGCCGCATCAATTGCTGCCTGGTTGAATAAATCTGAATCTGTTTTAATAACAACTGCTTTTCTGGGTTTGCCTTCTTTATCAACAAGAACTTTAACAAATACTTTACCCGTAATACCTGCACGTTTAGCAATTTCGGGATAATCCGGCTTTGCGGGAACAACCATTTCCGGAAGTTTTTCAACTGCAACAAATGCATTCATATCCGGTTCTTCATTTGCATTCTGCTCAACCTTTATATCCTGGGTAATCTGAGCAGCTCCGCCTAGATCAGCACTAAGTGATGGAGGTGCTTGCTGGCTCATCTCTTGTTGAGTTGCAATTGTTTGTTCAGGAGGAGCTTGATCTGATGGAACAGGAACTGGAAGACCAACCGTCGGAGGTGCAACGGGGCCTTGTAATGCCATCTGTGGAGGAGCCTCGTTAGTAACAGAGGGTGGTGGTCCAAGTTCACTATACTTCATAACTCTAACAACCGGCGTGTTATCAATATCTTCCCTGGTCATAGCTTGATAGAAATAATAGAAACCTATCAAGATCAGATGGACGAAAATTGCAACAGCTAACCCGATGGCAAAATTTCTCGGGTAGAGCTTTTTAAGTTCAAAAGCTCCGTAAACATCTTTTTGTAACGCTATAGTTTCTGACATTTCTTCTTCTCCAAACATTAAATAGTTGCTTTAGACATTTCTTTCTTGTCTATATCGGTTATTGGAGCCATAGAAAATCTTCCCATTTGAGCAAGGTTCAACTCATCAATTATATCAATAAGTGCATGGTATTTGCTTTTTCTATCAACTTTAATAAGCACAACAAACTTTGGATTTTCTTTGGCTTTTTCCTGCAAGAACTTCCTCAAGTCTTCAAATTTAAGTTTATGAGGAATATCAAAACCAATATTCCAGTACAGGTTCAAACTTTCATCGCAGCGAATTTGCAATAAATTCTTTTCATCCATTATAACTTTCGCCTTGGGATCTGGAGGAAGATTTATTTCAAGCGTCTGAGGTTTTCTAAAAACCGTAGTCAACATGAAAAATGTCAGAAGCAGAAATGCAACATCCACCATTGGAGTCATATCTATTCTGATTGAGACTCTCTTTTTGGATTTTTTCTTACCGTGTTTTTTGCGACCGCCGCCTTCGCCGCCGCCAACATCTCCACCGGCCATTTTCTACTCCTTTAGTTATTTATTAGAATAATTAGTAACCATTGCAAATCTTGTAATAAGCGTTTTTTGCAAAATATCCATGACATCGGAAACATTACCATAGTCTGCGCCTGCATCAGCTTTAACAATTGTGCGCAGTTGAGTGTTTGCAATTCTCGCTTTCATTAAAAGATCGGCAAGGTTTTCCATTTTTACTTCAACAGCTTGTCTTAATCTATTTTGCTGTCCATGGATTTGTTCCATCAGAATACTGGAATCAAAACCCAGGAATATTTTTCCGCTGCTGCTGATATGAATTGTCATAGTGTTAGATTCAGGAAGTTTAGCTTCCGAATGCGATATGGGTAATGTAATCTCAACTTCTTCAGGCGGCCTAAACGACGTGGTCAACATGAAGAATGTAAGAAGCAAAAACGCCACGTCCACCATCGGAGTCATATCTATTCTGATTGAAACCCTGGCTTTCTTAATGCGCGGCATTAGTTACCTCACTTACTTTTTAGAAGTTGAATTACATTATATGATGCTTCATCAACCTGAAATGTGAAATTATCAACTTTATTTACAAAGAAGTTATAAGAAACAATACCAATTATAGCTACCATTAAACCACCTGCTGTGTTGAATAATGCTTCTGAAATACCTGTAGCAAGAGAAACAGCATCTGGAGCGCCTGTTTGAGCCATAGCAGCAAAAGCGCGAATCATACCAATAACTGTTCCTAAAAGACCGGTCATTGTAGCAATTGATGCTATTGTAGAAAGAGCAATCAAGTTCTTTTCCAGAAGTGGGGTCTCAAGCATCATTGCTTCTTCAACTGAACGCTGAACTTCAACAAGCTGCTTTTCAGAGTCCACAGCAGATTTGCCCGAGGTCAATTCTTTATACCTGGAGAGTGCAGCCTTTAAAACGTTAGCAACTGAACCGCGTTGAGCATCGCAAGCTGCAATTGCATCATCTATTTTTCCACTTCTAATGGATTCAATTGTTTCTTTGAAAAATTTCGGAATAGCTTTTTTACCAGCAGCTCTTCTTAATGAAAGTGACCTCTCGATAATAATTGCAACGTCCATAATAGATAAACAAATTAAAAGTGAAATAAGTGGACCACCCGTGTAAGCTCTTCCAGGAAGATTCGTTGGTTTTTCGCGTGCAGCATCAGAAAAGTTTCCAGCAGCACCTAAACCGACTTCGTAAATTGCAACAGAAACTACTAATGCAAGAACAAAGAGGATAACTATAAACGCAGATTGTTTCATTTTACTACTCTCCTAATTAATAGATTAAATATGTTACTTAAAGTTATTCCCAAATTACATGCCGAAAATTTGTTTTGCCCATAATTTCATTTTTCAAAGTAAAATAACAGACTTGGGCTTGGAATACATATTTGTGAATCTTAAAAAAATGCAATGTGAAAGTAAGGCGATTTCATTTTGCAATCAAGTCAAAATAAAGGGTTTTAATAAAATATGTTACGGGGATTTCAAAATGAAATGATACTTCTCATATAAATTTCAATTTGCAATATTAAAGCCCGTAGAGCTTGCGTTTTCTCCAAAGAGTGGTTTCAGAGATGCCAAGGATCTTTGCGGCGTCTTTTGTATTTGGTGCAATTTTTAATACCTCTATTATGTGCTGCTTTTCCAAATCTTCAATTCTGTAAAGCTGCTGTACTGCCTGCTTGGGTTTAAAATTTAATATTTCAACCGGCAGGTATTCCGGTTTTGCTATATTATCCTTTGCAAAAACAAGCAATCTCTTAATTATTGTCTCTAATTCACGTATGTTGCCGGGCCAGTCATAGTCTAATAGATATTTTCGCGTCTCTTCTGCAATTGTTATTTCTCTTTTACCTGAATATTTTTTTATGAAATAGTCTATTAATATTGGAATTTCGTCCTTTCTATCCCGTAACGGAGGAAGTTTTATTTTTAGCCCGGCAATTCTATAATAAAAATCGTCGCGTACAGTTCCTGCAGCTAATTCTGCTTCAACATCCCGGTTGGTGGCGCTGATTATTCTAATATCAATTTTCCTTGTTATACTCTCCCCTACGCGTTCAAATTCCATACTCTGCAAAAATCTGAGTAGTTTGACCTGCATTGGTTTTGGTATTTCAGCTACTTCATCAAGAAAGACAGTTCCATTATCGGCAAGTTCCAATCTTCCTATTCTATCTTTGATAGCATTAGTAAATGCGCCTTTAATATGTCCAAACAATTCACTTTCAAAAAGGTTTTCAGGGATCGCGGCACAGTTAATTGTTATAAAAGGATTATTCTTTCTCAAACTATTATTATGAATAAATCGTGCAAGTACTTCTTTGCCCGTCCCGCTCTCGCCTTCAATTAGTAAAGGGATATCGCTATCAGAAACATCCCTTGCTGTTTTTAGAATATCAACCATTAGCTTATTTGAATATACAATGTTTTCATCACCATGCAATTCATCAAGCTGGTAAGATAATCCTTTAATCTTCTTATCCATCTGGTGATATTCATAAACACGCTCCAGAATATGGATAAATTCCTTGTGCGTGAATGGTTTAGTAATATAATCATAAGCACCTTTTCTCATGGTTTCAACTGCAGTTTCAATTGAACCGTGTGCTGTCATCATAACTGCAGTCGTATCAGGTGATATTTTTTTTAATTCAGTTAACACCTCAATGCCGTTCATTGGCGCCATCTTAAGATCTATAAAGGCAAGATCAAAATAGACTTCTTTTACTCTTCCAAGAGCAAGAACCGGATTAGAAAATATTTCCGGTGTATAACCTGCAGAACTTATTGAAAGCTCGATGGTTTTGAGAATATTTATTTCATCATCAATTACTGCTATTCTTCCTTTGTACATTATACCGCCGGCAATTTAATTTGAAATGTACTGCCCTTGCCAAGATCACTAAACGCTTTTATTTCACCATTGTTTATTTCAATAACTTCTTTAGCAATTGAAAGACCCAATCCAAGGCTGCCCGGGGCTGAATCATCTATCTGTATGAATTTATCGAATATTTTTTTAAGATTATCAGGACTAATACCTATTCCTGTATCCGAGATTTCTATTATCAGGCTTCCATCTTTTACATCAAGTTCAACTTTTATTTCTCCGCCCTGGGGCGTAAAGCGCATGGAATTTGAGACAAGATTTTCCAGCGCGCCAATTATATTATCATAACTTCCATTAATCATAACACCGGATGTTTTATTCAGCACTTGCAGGTTAATCTTTTTATCTTTTGCCTGAATAGTAAACTTTTTAGCAATGTGTTCAGCAAGTTTCTGGGCTTCAAATTTTTCGAACTTAATTCTTTCAATGTTTGCTTCGAGTTTTGTCAGTTCAAGAATCTCATAAACAAGCTTATTCAGTCTTTCATAGTCTTCTTTCATAGAAGCAACAAGTTCGTTCTGTTGAACCGATAGTTCCCCCACTACTTTATCTTCCATTATTCCAAGCGCCATTCCAAGTGACGTAAGAGGCGTTTTTAATTCGTGAGACACTTTTGCAATGAATTCCGATTTCATTCTATCGAGTTCCTGATAACGCGTTATATCATTAAACACTATAACGGTTCCTTCCATTTCCGTTTCAGGTATCTGTAGCGTTGCACCGATTATTTTAAAATATTTCTGTGCACCCGAATCATCTTTTATTTTAACTATGTCTTCATTTTGATAAAGATATTTATCAACCTGGGCGTCTTTACTTTTGGTATACTGTTTTGTAGCCAGGAGTTTTTTAACATCTTCCCGGCTTTTTATAGAGCTGCCGAAAATTTCGTTAAACATTTTATTTGATAAAATAATATCATAATTCTCATCAATCATTAACACCGGTTCATTCATACTTTCAATAGTGAGTTCGGATTTTTTCTTTTCATAAAATATTTTATTTATATTAAGTTGCTCATACGTTTGAAGTTTTTCGCTCATCTTATTGAATTCAACAGAAAGATTGCCTATTTCATCTTCATTCTCGTCAATCTCAATTCTCTCATCAAAATTTCCTTCAGAGATGTGTGTTACTGAACGGCGAAGATCAGATATTGGTTTAATTATGTAATCTGAAAATTTTGATCCGAACGCTAAGCTGATTCCAATTGCACTAAAAAGAATAATTAGAATTGTTATAGTAGCGTTTTTAGTGATGTAGTTTGTTTGAGAAACTGCCTGGTTAAGCGAGTTGTGGTTTATTTCTAAAATTGCGTTGTTTCTTTTTTTAATAGACTGAATCTGGTTTACAAACTTAACATAGTCGCTGCGCAGCGTTTGCCGTTTATTAGAGATATAAATGTTGTAATCTATTTTATCTTTTTCTTTAACAAATTGCTGGTATTCACGGTTAAGTGTGTCTAAGATTGCTTTTTCCTTTGCAGTGTAATCTGACTCCCGCGCTTTTTCGTAAGCTTTGTTGAACCAGTAATAAAAATTGTCTTTCTTCTCTTCAAAAAGTCTTTCTCCCTCTTCAAAATTTTGATTATAAATAATTACAATTGCCTGCAGTTGTTCATCAAGTGCGCGCCCCATATTATCAATTGCAATAATACTTAAATAATTTTCCTGCATGGAAAGTTTGATAGATTCATTTAGTCTGTAAAAATTATATATGCTCCATAAAGTGGCAAAGAACATGATTAGCAGAATTACAGTAAAACCCAATATAATTTTACTACGTAAACTTGTTGTATAAAGTTTTAACATTTTTACACTGGTTAATTTATCTCTATATTAAAAATAGCTGATTGTGTTGCTTAAATAAACACCTTTTTACTAAGTTAATTTTGTTGTCAAAAATTTTATATGCATAATCCCATGAAAAATTTGTTTGTTTTAAGCTTTGCTATACTTATAGCTGCTTCTTCACTACCATCTCAATCTTTACAGAAAAATTCTGATTCAAAGCTGCGGGTATCCAATAACAGTCCATTTTTTGAACCTATTCCCGATCAATCAATAATTGCCGGAGATAACGGACGATACATTAAAACAATTCTTGGAAAAATTTCTGGCACAAAAGTAAAAGGATATTTGTATAATCCCCGCAATGGTAGTTCAACTTTTATTGGTGTAATTGATAATACAGGTTTAAAAGAATTCACACCTCCCGGGAATAAAAAAGACGGAAACGACTGGGTTTTAGTTATTGATGATAATTCAAAAAATTTTCAGATTCCGGGACAATCGGACATGAAAAATTCATTAACACAAACTAACTTGATAACTATATGAAAAGATATTTTTTTATTTTCGTGTTCTTATTTTCACTTTCTGTAGTTGGGGCACAACAATTCGGATCGCAGGATTCCGGCGGAAAGCTTTCCCCTTATCAGGCTTGTTATGATGTAAAATTTTATGACATCAATTTAACAATCGATACTAAAGAAAAGGCAATTGGGGGTTCCGTAATAATGCGCGCGCAAGCAGTTAGTGATTTAAGCAAAATTCTTATTGATCTTGACAATACATTTCAAATTGATGGTGTATTGCTAATTTCTAAAGACAAAAAAGAAATTGACTTAAAATATTCTCACGACAGCGGCAAAGTGTGGGTCAATTTCCCTTATGTTATTAAACAAGGAGAAATATTCTCAACAAAAATTATTTATTCAGGCGCACCAATAGTTGCAAAACGCCCACCCTGGGACGATGGATTTATCTGGTCTAAAACAAAAGGAGGAAAAGACTGGGTTACAGTTACCTGCGAGGGCGGCGGTGCGGATATTTGGTGGCCATGCAAAGATCACCCATCAGACAGGGCTGATTCCGTGTCTCTCCATTTTACCGTACCTGCAGATTTAATCTGCATTGGAAGCGGAAAGCTCAGATCGACAATTGATAACAAAAACGGCACCAAAACATGGAACTGGTATTCATCAAATCCAATTAACAATTACTGTGTTATGTTCTACCTTGGACCATACAAAGCAATTGATTATGATTACACAAGCGTCACCGGTGAAAAATTTCCATTTACAGTTTGGGTGCTTCCGGAAAGTTACGATAAAGCAAAAGCACACTCGCCGCAATTTCTTCAGCACATGAAAATCCAGGAAGAACTGATTGGACCATATCCTTTCCGAGCCGAAAAATATGCTGTTGTAGAAGCTCCGCATCTTGGAATGGAACATCAGACAGCTATTGCTTATGGGTACGGCTGGAAAAACGATCCGCAGTTTGAATATGACTGGCTGCACCACCATGAATTTTCTCATGAATGGTTTGCTAATTTGGTTGCATGCAAAGATTGGAGCGAGTTCTGGATTGCCGAAGGATTAGCATCTTATATGCAGCCTCTCTACTTAGAAAAAGTTTTTGGCAAGGATACTTATTTCCGTTACATGGGCAGTATAAAACGTTTCTCAAATAAAACTCCGGTAGCGCCACGGGGCGAAAAAACATCCGGAGAGAGTTACAGTCTGGATATTTATTACAAAGGCGCATGGATAGTCCACACGCTGCGTTACTATCTTGGCGATGATACATTTTTTAATGTACTTAGAAGATGGGCTTATCCAACCGAGGAAATGGAAAAAATAACCGATGGAAGGCAATGCCGTTTTGCCACAACCGATGAGCTTCAGGAGATTGCAGAAAAGGTTTCAGGTAAAAAATTGGATTGGTTTTTTGACGCATATTTACGTTACGCAAAGCTTCCAAAGCTTAACGCAAAAATAAGTTCAAATAAAATTGAAATGAGCTGGGAAACGGAAAGTAAACTTCCATTCTCGCTGCCTGTTGAAATAGATTATGATGATAAACCAATATATGTTGAGATGAAAGACGGGAAAGGGGAATACACTCTGCCCCCAAATGCCGATGTGGTTATAAATAGACATGATTGGATATTGATGGATAAAGTTAATTATATAAGCATTACTAAATAGAATAATTCACATAGAGAGATTAATATGTCTGATACAATCATATTATTAATAATTGGTCTTGTGGCCGGATTGTTAAGTGGAATGCTTGGTGTTGGCGGGGGAATAATTGTAATTCCAATGCTAGTTGGTATTCTCGGTTATACGCAGAAGGAGGCACAAGGAACTTCTCTTGGCTTGCTTCTTCTTCCAATCGGAATTCTTGCAGTCATGAACTATTATAAAGCAGGATTTATAAATCTGAAAGCAGTTGGAATTATGTCAATTACTTTTATTGCAGGCAGTTATTTAACGTCTAAATTTGCCGTTACATTACCCGACCAAATAATAAAAAAAATGTTTGCTGTATTTCTTCTTTTCGTTGCTCTGAAACTATTTTTAGGAAAGTAAAAATTCAAATATTCTTTGCTTGAGAAAAAAATAACAACGAGTTCCATTTCAAGAACATCTGCAATTTTTCTTGCGCTTCTTGTTACATTTCTTTGGTCAACTTCATTTATAATTATTAAATGGGGACTAATAGATATTCCTCCGCTTACTTATGCAGGTTTAAGATACACGCTTGCATTTATATGCCTTGTTCCTTTTATACTAACCAAGAATAAAATTGCAGAGATAAAAAGCATTAACAACAAAGGTTGGATTAAACTTATACTGCTGGGTTTACTATTTTATTCCGTTACGCAGGGGACACAATTTATTGGATTATCTTTGCTCCCCTCTGTAACTGTAAGTTTGATATTAAATTTCACACCGATAATAGTTGCCGCTATGGGTATTTTTATTTTAGCAGAAAGACCAAGTGTACTTCAATGGTGCGGTTCATTTTTATTTATTGCAGGCATTCTCACTTATTTTTATCCTGTCGATTTTTTGGAAAGCAGGCTGCTTGGGATTTTAGTTATGATGATAGGTGTTGCCGCAAATTCCGCTTCTTCAATCTTGGGCAGAAGTATAAATCGAAGCGGGAAATTTAGCCCTTTAGTTGTAACCGTAATAAGCATGGGAATAGGTTCAATATTAATTTTAATTACAGGTTTAACTTTTCAAGGACTGCCGGCAATCAGCTTGACAAATATACTTTTACTAATCTGGCTTTCAGTTATAAATACAGCATTCGCGTTTACTTTGTGGAATTTAACTTTACAAAAACTAACAGCGATGGAATCAAGTATAATTAACGGAACAATGCTTATCCAAATTGCTTTTCTTGCCTGGATATTTCTTAAAGAACAAATTACATTGCATGAAGCTGCGGGGATGATAATTGCTGCAGCCGGGGCTTTGTTTGTACAGCTTAAAAAGAAAACTGGTGTTTATACAAAATGAAAAACGTAACAGCAATCGGTGAAATTTTATATGATGTTTATCCAGATAAGAAAAGACTTGGAGGAGCGCCTTTTAACTTTATCTATCATATCTGGAAAATTATAGGCAAAGCGGGTTTTATTTCTTCCGTTGGAGATGATGCCAATGGAAATGAAATGTTATCGCATCTTAATTCAATCGGCTTCAATACAAAATTTGTTTCTATAGATAATGAACATCCAACAGGCACGGTTAAAGTAACTATGCGCGAAGACAAAACTCCGCAGTTTACAATTTCCTCTGAATGCAGTTATGACTACATAATGCTGAACTCATCATCGGCAAATTTGATTAACGAGGAAACTGATTTATTATACTTTGGAACTCTTTCATCAAGAAATGAAATTACCCGTACAACAATTCAATCTTTGTTTGATAACCCGCGCTTAAAGTATTTTTGTGATTTAAATTTGCGTCACAACTTTTACTCAAAGGAACTTGTTGAGCTTATTCTAAAGACATGTAATGTCATTAAGCTGAATGACGCTGAGCTGCATAAACTTAAATCGCTTTTTGATTTACCGCAGCCGAATAATGATGCGGTCATACAATTAATTCAATCATTCAATATAGACATGGTTGCATTGACTCTTGGTTCCGGCGGTGCAGAATTGTTCAGCAAATCAGAATTCAATAGTTTTATCAATACATCAATAAAAGTTGTTGATACTCTTGGTGCCGGCGACGCTTATTCTGCAATTCTTTGTCTTGGCTATTTATACAATATGCCCGTTTCCGGTATCAATAAACTTGCAAGTGAATTTGCAGAAGAGATCTGCATGTTTAACGGTGCGTTACCTATAAACGATGCAATTTATCAGAAGTATCAGAGGGTTTTTAAATAAAAAATACCCGCATCAAAGCGGGCGTATTAAATTCTTGCGAATATTACTTCAACATATTAATCTTGATGGTACCGTAAATTTTACCTCCAACTTGAAGTTGAACAAAATAAATTCCACTTGGTAAATTTTTACCATACATATCTTTTCCGTTAAATAATACTTCATTTATTCCCGCAGACATACTTGTAATGTCAATCACAGCAACCAATTGGCCAAGTATATTGTATATTTTTATCAGTTTTACCTGTCCGGCTGAATTTCGATCAAGATTAAATCTAATTTTGGTTGATGGATTAAAGGGATTTGGATAATTACCCACCAATTTTATCTCGGCCGGTAATTTTTTATCGGCAATTGCATGATCTTCTTTTATCCCGGTTACCGGATTAGTAAAGCTTGTAAATTCTGTAACTATGTTATAACCTTTGCTTATTTCAATAATAGTAGCTTTGATTGTTTTCGCTTCTTCAGTAAGTGGACTCAGAGTGTAATACTTGAGAAGCAAAGACTCTATCTTTTTCTTAGCCCATACCTTTGGCAAGAATCTATAATCATCAATTGCTTTATCTTCCAAATCAACGTTATATGAATAATTAACCTGCTTTCCAAATGCAGTCCCGCTTAATTTAATTTTAACAGTCCCTGATTGATTATATCTGCCGGATACTATCATTTGCTGCCCTTTGTATAAATTTGGCAGTGAATCCGGATAAACTTCCGATATAATATTAGGTTCGAACGTTATATGACTATTTAATAAAACCGGATTGCGGATAGTCATATAAAAATTTGTGATGCTGGAATAAAATTCATTATTTCCAAGATAATACGCTAACCCATTATTATGAGAAGAAAGGAGAGCCAATAATTGCTGATTAGCATCGCCTCCTATACCAAAACAAAAAATCTGTAACGATTTATTAAGAGTCTTGATTGATGTGTCAATATGATTTACAAGCAAATCGATTGATGTTATTCCAGATGTGGGCTGCCCATCAGTGAGAAAAATAATAATATTTGCCGTGCTATTATCAGTGTTACTAAATTGGGAGACTGCCACATCGAAGGCATTTCCTATATTTGTTCCATTTGTTGCATCCAGGCTTGAAATAAATGTTAGAGCCGCATCTCTATTTTGTGATGTGAATTCGACAGGTTGATTACGGAAAGTTACTGCATCATCGGTAAATCCAACAATATTAAATTTATCGCCAGAATTCAGATTTTTGATAATATAGCTTGCAGCGTCATGCGCTTGAGATATCTTAGTACCCGACATACTACCAGAACGATCAATAACTAGAGTGAATACTTTTGGAATAGTACTCATAGATTGCCCCGGGTCAGGTTCGGCTATAAATGTAAAAAACCCGCCAAAGGGATCGGGTATTTCCGAAGCAGGGAATAATGCACTGTAAGAAAATAGACCAAGCTGATTTGCATTTAATGAATATTGAATGGAATAATTTTCATTTGCGGGTTTGTTTTTCTGAATAATTTTTATAGATGCACTTTTTCCATTATTTATTAGTACTGTTATAGGCTGCTTGCTTAAAACAAAAATGCTATCGATAGATCTCAGTGAAGATAATAAGAAATCAAATTTTTGAAGAGGAATATTTCCAGATTGAATCAAATGGTAATCATTAGAGCATATGTAATTTACATTCCCAAATGCATAAGGTAATAACTCAACATATGTTAATTCAACAACCAGAGTAGAGTCTGTCTTAATCTTCTGAGGAATAGAATAGTATAACGGCGTTTTACCAAGATATGTAGTTAGATAATAATTAGGTGTAGAACCTCCGGGAAGAGTTGTATCCTGACCTTTGTTCGCAATAGAGGCTGTATACCATTGATTTCCCACTTTCCAGCGAAGCTTAACAGCACTAGATTGTTCTCCCATTGGGTATGCAAATTTTACTACCTCTAAGGAGTTTATATTTGTGAAATACTGAGTTGTTACAGTAGTAGAAATTTGACTTTCTACAGTTACTGAAACTGATGTTGAGTCCATTCTTAGATATACACCTGCAGACGCATCTAGTACACCAACTCCCTGTGCCAGTACACTTGTTAACAGAATAAGCCAAACCAGTAATATTTTTTTCATGCTTAATTCTCTTACTTTTAAAAAAAGTTTTTGATTACAGCTTACCGTACTACCTTGAACTATTTACTATGCCGACATTTGTCGCCTGGTAAATTT
>PMDS01000035.1 GCA_003155655.1 Melioribacter sp. | reverse complement strand
TCAACTAAATTTGACTTTATACCAATTAGTGCGAATACAATGTTTAGATACCAGAAATTATTAACAGAATATCTTGATTGTGCCGATTCATTACTTAAAAACGATGATGAAGTAAGTTTAACTTATTGTGCTTTAGAATTGAGGAAAGCTATAGAACTTATTATTTGGAAACAATTTTCTGACGCTTTTGCCGAACCATTATCTAGGAGCGGTTTATATAGAATTAATTTTTCACTAAAACTACAACAGCAAAGCATAACTAAAATGTATGATCTTCTTAAAAAACATATAGAAAATTATGCTGAGATAGCAGAAGGGCAAGAAGTTGTTACATTTTTTACGCCACTGGGGGATGGGCCAATAGAAAGCGCCCCAAGAATAGAAGAGGGAAAAAGGTGTTTTATTCCCCCTTCGCTTCCTACTTGTGATTATCGTTATTTAAGTGAGATAATCCATTATGAAAATGAAATCGACCCCGGTAAAAATAAACCAGAAAAATTAAAATTAAAGTCTATTTACGACAAAATTGATTTTGTGAAAGAAAACTATACATTCCCCTTAATGGTCCCACATAAGGATATAGATAAAATAATTGAGAATTTCAAAAATATTTTCCATTTCACCGATGAAGATTTGAGAAGTTTTAACTTAAAGAAATGATTTACTTAATTATATAATTACTCTAAGAAAGTTCATTATTCAAGCTTTTTCAATAATTTATTTAGATATCTTTAAATCGGTTGGTTTTATATTTATCCTAAAATATTAATTCACTATTTTGTTGTAAAGGATTGGGGTTAATTATTATTTATACTTTTAAAAAAGAGAATATTATAAGGAAACATCTTCTTGAATTTTTATGTTTTTTTTTACTATTCACGATAAATATTGAATGTCAAATTGAAATTAAATCCGAATATGTAGGTCCCCCCCGCTACGAACCCGCTGAACATTATATAATCAAAATGATAAGTGAAGGAAAAATTGCTGATTTATCAAAAAATTTTGAGGGAAAAATAAATGATGTAATACGTTCTTCCTTTCTAAAGGATCTGATTTCGGGCAATATTAAAGAAGCTAGGATTACAAATTTTGGAATTCAAATTTCGCATGGATCTTTTATAGATCCATTATTTTTAAATAATATTGAAATAAACTATGAATTGGATTTACGTGATTGTGAATTTAATGATGAAGTATATTTTAATAATACAACATTTAATAAAATCATTTTTTCTACAGATTGTATTTTTAAAAAGATGATAAGTTTGGAAGGGGCAATATCAAACAATAGTCTGATATTTAATGGATCCACTTTTTATAGCACGTTTGATCTAACGGCTTTAACTGTAAAAAATGCATTACAATTAAATAAGATTAACTGTTTAGATAATAGTAGTGGATTATCATTAACTGGGGCAACAATTAGTAAGATATTAAGCTTGAAACACTCTTTTATCGACTGCAAAATTAGTTTTTTTGATGTAAATATTGGTATTGACGCTTTATTAGATTCAACTATTTTTAATTCAAATGTATCTTTTGGTGGAGCAAAAATTGGGGCGCGATTATCAATAAACAATTCGCGCTTTGCTAAAAATGCATATTTTGCAAAATTAGAGGTCGGTGCCACTTTGTCAGCAAATAATGTTGAATTTCATGGAAAAACAGTATTTAATAGTTTCACTTGTAACGGCGATTGTTTTTTTAATAAAACTGTTTTTTATGATTCTACAAATTTTGGGTTTTCAAAAGTTGCTGGTGGTTTCATGGCCGAAAATATAAAGACAGAAAATATAAACGGTGATTTTCAATTTGGAAGTGTTTTTATTCAAGGATTATTAGACTTCCGAAATTCAATTTTTAAAAGCTATGTAAATTTTGCTTTTGATGACGCTTTACAATTTATTTTTTATAACACAACATTCGTCTCTGATGTAAACTTTAATAGTATCAAATCAAAGTCCGGATTTTTTATGGAAGGATCTAATTTTTGGGGGGCGGCAGATTTCAGTTATGCCTCTATTATTGGAGATCTACATTTAGAAGGTGCTCTATTCTCAGACGAAACCCTATTTCACAAAATTACAATATCTGAGGGTATTTATCTTGATTCTACTTATTTCAAAGGAAAAACTGATTTTAGTTTCATTAAGTCTCAGAATAGTTTTTTTTGCCAGAATTCTATTTTTCTTTCGAATGTTACATGGAGCAATTCACAATTTGAAGGTTATTTAATAATAGAAAGCTCTAAATTCAATGATCCAAAATCAATAATTTTTTGTTCCGGTATAAATACAGGCCTCGGTTTGAATATTTTACATTCTGTGTTTCAAGGCCAAATAGAAATGAAGGGCATACATATTTATCAAATGTGCCTGGTTGAAAATTCAACATTCAATATTTCAGCAGATTTTTCATATTCATTATTTGAGGGAGATTTTATAACTAACAACAATATATTCAAAAAATTTATTTTTAATGACTGCCGTGTTGAGGGTGAAACAAATCTGATAAATACAAAGATAAAAGAAGTGCTAGAATTCTCAAATTCCTCGTTAAATATTCTCAAAATAAATCAATTAGTTATTCCTTTCTCTGTTGATTCAAATAAAATCGCCAATTTCTTTTTTAATATCCTTTCTCATAACGGGACGGGTGAATCAATCAATCAATTAAAGTATTTGTTAGATCATTCAATGTTTAATGTTAATGCTTACAATCATGCCATTAATTATTTTAATGATATTGGACAATCATCTGATGCAAATGAAATTTTTATTGCTAGAAAAGAAAGAGAAGCACAATTAACAACAAATATTATTTATTGGTTATGGAATAGGTTATTTAAAATAATATACGGTTATGGTAAAAATCCTATGTTATTATTATTCTGGAGTTTTTTATCGATAGTTATTGGTTGCTTTTTATTTAGGAGAAAGAAAATGATCTCCACAAAAGACATAGAAATTGGATATTACAGCCCTATTACTTATTCATTAGCTTTATTTTTACCGATAGTAAATTTAAAAAATGGAGAAGATTGGGCGCCACGCAGACCGAATAAACTTGCTTATGCTTATATAATTATTCTAAAATTATGGGGCTGGTTAATGATGCTGTTTATAATAATTGAATTGACTAATCTGGTAAAATGATAATTTATTTGATAAGTTTTTTTAGTTTTTCAATTTCATCGCGCATGTTTGCGGCGCGCTCGAACTCTAAATCTTTTGCAGCGGCAAGCATTTCTTCCGTCATCTGATCTATCAGCTCCTTGCGCTGGTCATTTGTCATAAACTTAATGACAGGCTCCGCAACTTTAAGAAATGCCGCTTCTTCTTTATCATAATCCTTTTTTCTTACATCCGCAATTGAAGTTGACGACATAATCTCCTCGACGCTTTTATAGATTGTCTGGGGAGTTATGTTATTTTTTTCATTGTACTCAGTTTGAATTTTACGCCTGCGCGTAGTTTCATCAATTGTTTTGCGCATTGATTCCGTAATTTTATCTGCATACATAATTACTTTACCATTTACGTTTCGGGCAGTACGTCCTGCGGTTTGCATTAACGATCTTTCACTGCGCAGGAACCCTTCTTTATCAGCATCAATAATTGCAACAAGAGAAACTTCCGGCAAATCCAGTCCCTCTCGCAGCAGATTTACTCCAACAAGAACATCAAACTCACCGATGCGCAGATCGCGTATAATCTCAACGCGTTCAAGGGCAACAACTTCACTATGAATGTAACGTACTTTTATTTTCAGCTTATCAAGGTAGTCTGTTAAATCCTCTGCCATTTTTTTTGTTAGTGTTGTAACAAGAATGCGCTCCTTCAGAACAACCCGTTTGCGGATTTCTCCTATCAAATCATCAATCTGTCCTTTAACGGGGCGTATTTCAATTCCCGGATCGAGCAGCCCGGTCGGGCGGATTATTTGTTCAACAAATGTTCCATTGCTTCTTTGAAACTCATAATCTGCAGGTGTTGCGCTTACATAAATTACCTGGTTGGTCAACCCGTCAAACTCTTCGAACTTAAGCGGGCGGTTATCCAAAGCAGAGGGCAGGCGGAATCCATATTCAACTAAAACTTCTTTACGGGATCTGTCTCCATTGTACATGCCCCTGATTTGCGGCACCGAGACGTGGGATTCGTCAATTATTAATAAATAATCTTTCGGAAAATAATCAAACAGGCAATACGGCCGTGAGCCTTCTGGGCGCGCATCCATGTGACGCGAATAATTTTCAATTCCCGAACAATAACCCAGCTCTCGCATCATTTCAATATCATATTTAGTACGCTGCTCAAGGCGCTGTGCCTCAACATATTTTTCCTGCAGCCAATAATATTTTAACCGCTCTTTTAATTCCTCTTCTATTGTTTGAATTGCCCGGTTAACCTGTGCCCGTGTTGTAACAAAATATTTTGCCGGGTAAATTGGTATTGATTCAACTTCATTAATTACGTCCCCGGTAACTGAATCAATTATAGATAATCGCTCAATCTCGTCGCCCCAGAATTCTATTCTTACTGCCTCCTCATACTGATAAGCAGGAATTACTTCCACTACATCCCCGCGTGCGCGGAATGTCCCGCGGGTAAAATCAACATCATTACGGGTATAGTAAATGTCTATCAAACTGCGGAGAATTTTTTTTCTGTCTACAGACTGCCCTTTGCGCAAAAATAAAATTTGCCTTGCGTATTCGTTAGGCGCTCCTATTCCATAAATACAGCTGACGCTTGCAACAATTATTACGTCATTCCTCCCTTCTATCAGTGCTGTTGTTGCTTTAAGACGCAGGCGGTCAATCTCTTCATTAACAGAAAAATCTTTTTCAATGAATAAATCGCGTTTAACTACATAAGCTTCCGGCTGGTAGTAATCATAATAACTGATAAAAAATTCTACGGCGTTATTAGGAAAGAACGATTTAAATTCAGAATATAACTGAGCCGCAAGAGTCTTGTTATGCGATATTATTAGTGTTGGTCTATTGTATTCTTTAATGATGTTGCTCATTGTATACGTCTTGCCGCTGCCCGTAACGCCAAGAAGAACCTGGTGTTTATCGCCCCGTTTTAATCCTTCGAGCAATTCTGTGATTGCACGAGGCTGGTCACCCGCCGGCTGGTAATTGGAAACTAACTCAAATTTATTCATCTTTTTTGCTGTGTCCGTTAAAGAGCAACTGGTAATATATGAAAACGTTTGAAATCTTTACAAAAATTAGACGTACGACAATTGTGAAAATATTTTTTTAATTTGTCATGCATTTCAAAAAATACTCGGGAAAAAATGAGAAAAATTATTGTAATAATAATGGTTATCTCCCTGGCGGATATTTACGCTCAAGGAGTAGACACAATTAAAACAAATAAATGGGTTCCTTCTTTTTTGGTCGGATTTGGAATTAATCAGATTGCTTTCAGTAATTGGGTTAAAGGTGGCGATAATTCTATTTCGTGGACTTTCCTCGGCGATTTCCATTATGATATGATTGGTCCACTATGGAATTTCAAAAACCAAATTAAAGCAACTTATGGCAGATCAAAAAACGGAGATGGTGTTTATAAAACAACGGATAACGACCTTTACGTCGAGAATGTTTTAAGCTATAATGTTGGATGGCCGGTGAGTCCATATTTTTCAAATTCAATTCGTACACAAATTTCTACCGGCTATGATTACAGGACAACTCCAGCCATACCTGTAGCAGATTTTTTTGATCCAGGTTATGTTACCCAGACTTTGGGTGTTACTTACGATAAATATCCGCATATTGTAACCCGCCTCGGTATTGGTTTGCAGGAAGTATTTACTAACATCTACCGCCAATACAGCGCTCCGGATAATTCTAAAAAAGCATTTCAGCTTGAAACGGGTATTGAATCGGTTACAGACGTTAATTATACAATTGACAATAATGTTATTTACACGGGAAAATTTAGATTTTTTTCTCAGTTTAAATCCATGGATGTTTGGGATGTGCGTTTAGATAATATTATTGCAGCTAAAATAAGCAAATATTTTTCAGTAAATTTTTCTTACCTGATGATTTACGAAAAAGCCCAGTCTCCATACACGCAGGCTAAAGAAGGAATGCAGATTGGAATAACTTATAATCTTTTATAAATTTTACTTCGGTTAATAAAATAGAAATAATCATGACAATTCAGGAAGTTCAGAACAATATTACACAAGAATTTGAGCAGTTGACTGAATGGGAAGATAAATACAAACGCATTATTGATCTTGGCAGGGAGATGAAAGTTTTAGATCCCTCTTATAAAAATGATAAATATAAACTTGGCGGGTGTCAATCACAGGTATGGACAAATGCGAAATTAGAAGACGGCAAGATTATTTTTGAAGCTGATAGCGATGCCGCTATTGTTAAAGGTTTGATTGCATTGCTGATAAAAGTATATTCAAATCATACGCCGGATGAAATACTTTCCTCTCCTCCTGAATTTCTAAAAAAAATTGGAATTGACAATCATCTTTCCCCAACCCGCCAGAACGGTCTTGGTGCAATGATGAAACAAATTCAAATGTATGCCGTTGCTTTTAAGTCGCTAGAGGCTAGAAGTAAGAAGTGAGAGGTAAAATTCGTTATATCATCCCCACTTATTGAAAACTAGTCGAATAATAATATCAATTCATAGAACAACAATTTAATTCTCCACCTGCCTACCAGCAATGTATTACTTCAGTAATTCGGTAGCGGCTCAGAGTCTGGTAAACATCAAAATTTTTTACAAAACTTTTAATTTTTTTTCAGAATCTTTTTTCTCAGAATATAACAAGTCTTCTTATAATGCTAGTCCTCAATTTTCCACCCATTCCTGTTCCATTATTATCCCATTTTTGGCCCGTTTTTTCACCATTAGGCATCTATGGAATAGTCAGTATGTCAAAGAACTTTTTTTAAGGGTAAAATATTTTTACATCTAATTTTCCCGCCTAAGCCATTTATTGCGTAGGCGGGAATACCCTTTGCGAATATGCAAAACTCTTTTAATAAATAATTTTGAACACTTCAAAATACTTGTCCCGACGTCCGTTAGCTAACGGATTTGTCGGGGATTTCCCCATTTTTTTTATAGTGCAGTTTACCAGCCTTGGGCTGGCTTTTCCCGCTTCGGTGGGGAAAGGTAGAAGAACCATTTTGCTTTTACGGGATTCTGAAGCTTGCCCGCCTCCGTCAGTTTACCTTCCTTTAGCATAGCCTGCTCCGGCGTTTTTTGTCGGAGGCTGACGGATTGCTTGGTGGGTTTACCCTGCAATTTCTTTATGCGAGCTAAAAAAAGAATACTAAATTAATTTTTTCTCTGTGCCTTTGTGACTCTGTGGTGGATTGTTTTTTGTTCTCAATTTTACCCAAAACCACCCGATCTTTATAGAATCTTTATAATATCCATAAACCATTTTACAGCCCCTTTATATTCTGGAAGTTAATTTAACGCCAGAATTTTTACGAGAGATCTTTATGGAACAATTATTCAATACAATTAATAATCAATCCGGCAACTTTGATATGATAAAATCAAAAATATTCTTGCGGAAAAATATTCTGAAACTATCTGCTATTATTTACGGAGTCTGGTTTGTAATCTCTTTGATTTTGGCAAGTAGTCGTCCTGAAAAATATGCTGCATATTTTACAGACTTGCCGCAATATTTAAAAGCAGTGCCGTCATTCGTGCTGTCGATTATCTATCTGGATTTATTTATCCCGGCAATAATGCTTGTAATTTTTTATGCACTATACATTTTATTCTTTGTTATAAGAAACGCATTTAAGAAATAGCTGCAATTACTAATTGAACATTTAACTAATTATTAATAAAAATAGGCTAAACATGAAGAGCAAGTATTTTACATACACAAACTTAGTTGTCCTCTTTTCGGTTGTAATAATTAATACTTCTGTCATTTATTCACAGAGCTCAACCGATTCAACTAAAACAACAATAAACGGTTTTGTAGATGTTTATTTTTCTAAGAATTTTGCATCACCGGCAAATTCAATAAATAAATACAGAAATTTTGACGTAACGGAAAATCAGTTTAACATAAGCCTGGCAAAACTTACAATTCAAAAACCGGCTTCCCCATTAGGGTTTAAATTAGATTTTGCTTACGGAACTACCGCAGATATCGTTCAAAGCGCTGAACAGAATAAATCCTTAAATTTTTTACAACAAGCCTTAATCACCGTGGTACTTCCTATCGGTAAGGGCTTAACTATTAATGTAGGAAAAATGGTTACTCATATGGGCGCCGAGGTAATCGAATCAAGTTCAAATCCTAATTACAGTAGATCATTTTTGTTTGCATATGCAGTCCCATATTATCATGTCGGTATATGCGCCGCTTATCCCGTGACTGATAATTTATCGTTTACAGGATACGTCTATAACGGATGGAACATTATGCAGGACAACAATAAATATAAAACTCTGGGCGCAACCCTCTCCTGGACACCTTCGAGCAATTTGACAATAACTGAAAATTGGATTGGCGGTATTGAAGAACCGGATTCGGTTTCATCGAATGCTAGGCATGTATTCGATACAATCATAAACTTAACGGTATCTGATAAGGTCGCCCTTTTTTTTAATGCCGATTATGGATTTGAAAAACAACCGAATGGTGATATGGCAATTTGGAAAGGCGCTGCAGTTATTGGAAAATATTCTCTGACCGGAACTTCTTCACTTGCATTAAGAGGCGAAATTTATAGCGATCCTTACGGCTTTACTACCGGGACAGTGCAGGATTTAAAGGAAATCACTTTTACATATGAGCACAAATTTTTTGAAAATTTACTGGTGCGCCTGGAATACAGAAGAGATTGGTCAAATGTTAAAGCTTTTGATGATGCGAACAATATTAACTCAAGAACAGACCAGAACACTTTATTAATAAGCACGGTTGTTTCTTTCTAATGAAAAAGTACGAAAATAAAATTATGCTCAAAACAATGGTCGCTTATAAAATCTTTACACAAAACGGTTTCATTTTAACAGATAGTTTATAAATCATCAACTATGTTTCACTCATTAAATGGTGAGCAAGATGGATATAATTATTCTAATAGTTTTATTATTACTGCTTTGTTACATGGCCTTTAGATTTTATAAAACAAGCCGCTATAAATCATGAGCAGAAAAAAGTATGGAAGACAATTTTGAAATAGCGCTTTCATTAGTCGCCCTGGTCGCTCTAATTGTATATCAAGTTTATACATTTATAAGACCGGGAAAATCCAAATAGATAATTAAGTATGAAATGATTCAGCAAAATAAAAAAGGAGTCTCAAATGGAAATGAATCTCTTATTCTGGTTACCAGCAATGTTTTTCCTCGGCCTCGTCCTGATGGGGTTATGTTATCTCTTCATGGAAGCCTGTGAGAAAATCTAATTTAAAGAAAAAGGAGATGAAAAATGATTTATTTAACTGCAGTTGTTGCGTTGTTTCTTTTCGTTTATCTGGTCGTTGCGCTTTTAAGACCGGAAAAGTTTTAAATGAAGCATCCGAAATTAAAACAAAAGGAGTTTAGAAAATGACTTTTCAAATTTGGTTTTTACCGGTTCTCCTGCTCGCCTCTGCAACGCTTTTAGCTTTCCCGCTAAGTCGCTACATGGCAAGAATCATGAATGGTGAGTATAAACCACTCAAGATTTTTGCGTGGTTTGAGAATCGGCTGGACAGTGGACAGCAAAACTGGAAACAGTATGTTGGGTCATTGCTGATTTTCAATATTGCACTGTTCATCTTCGGCTTTATTGTTCTTGCGCTTCAGGAATGGATGCCGCTGAACCCATTGCATCGTCCGATGATAGCGCCGAGCGCGATTTTCAATAGCGTTATTTCGTTCATGACGAATACAAATCTTCAGCACTATTCCGGAGATCAACATTTCTCCAACTTCAGCCAGATTTTCTTTGACATATCAAATATGTTCATGTCGGCTGCAATTGGTTTGTGTGCTTTGACGGCAATCATACGGGCTCTAAGAAGCGATTCACATCTGGGAAATTTCTTCCTCGACATGTGGCGTGTATTGATTTACATGTTCATACCGGTTGCGTTTGTCGTTAGCGTTATCTTCATCACACAGGGAAGTCCGATGACTCTTGAGAGCGTCTATCAGGTTACAGGTCTTGAATCTAATCAGCAGAGTATCATTACAGGACCCGTAGCGGCAGTTGAGTCAATCAAGATGCTTGGCACAAACGGAGGCGGTTTCTTTGGAATGAATTCTGCACATCCATACGAGAATCCGACGGCACTTTCAAATTATTTCAACACACTATCGATGATGCTATTCCCGTTTGCGCTTGTACTGATGTTCGGCCGTATGCTGAAAAAAATGCGCCATGCTTATGTAATATTTTCTGTGATGATATTTCTTATGGCTGGCACTTATGTTTGGTCGATCGTTTTCGATACATATTCACCTAACCCGGCATTCACCAGTAACTCCATAGCGCGGACATATGATGTCCAGAGCGCTTCGTCTCCCGATGGAAAGCGCCTGGTGACATTACCCGCAGTAGCAGGTTTGCCGGTTGATCAGCATTTAGGCAATCTCGAAGGTAAAGAAATGCGCTTCGGAACATCCGCAGGTGCAACTTATGCTGCGACGACTGTAGATGTGACTTGCGGTGCTGTAAATGCCGAGCATGACAGCTTGAATCCACTTGCGGCTTTATCACCGATGGTCGGGATGTGGCTGAATTGTGTTTTTGGAGGAAAAGGAGTCGGCATGATTAACATGCTTCTCTATATAATAATCGGGATATTTATCGCCGGCATGATGGTTGGGCGAACTCCGGAATACCTTGGGAAGAAGATTGGGGCAAAAGAAGTCAAGTTGGCGGTCATCGCACTCTTGATTCATCCTCTTATGATTCTCTTGCCAACAGGAATATTTGCAGCAACTGATTGGGGAATGAAAGCCGTTAGCAACCCCGGTCCACATGGACTTTCACAGATGTTTTATCAGTTTTCTTCTGCGTCTGCAAATAACGGTTCAGCTTTTGACGGTTTGGGGGTCACTTATGGAGCCTACAATAACCCGAATCCCGCTCCTGAAGCAGCAGCATGGGATATTGCTACAGGAATTGTAATGTTGATTAGTCGCTTTCTCCCGATAATCGCCCCGGTCGCAATGGCTGCGTTTCTAGGTAGAAAGAAGACAAGCCCTTATAGCCTTGGAACTTTGCGAACTGATACAACCACTTTCGCATTTCTCTTATTGGGTACAATTCTTATTGTAGGCGCGTTGCTCTTTCTTCCGATTGCTGTGCTTGGACCATTGGCTGAACATTTAGGACCAATTCCATTTGGCGGGTAAGAAAACAATGCAATTTCATAGATCAGACATAGAAAAAAGAATTTGTGATAAATAAGTCTTAAGGAGTTAAAAATGAGTGAAATTCAAAATAAAGTACAAAATGTAGAAGAGATTGCAGGAACCCTTTCTTCAAAAATAAAAAAGCCGCCGCACCGGGTTAAAGGGAGAGCGCTGCTTGAGAAAAAGACCGCAATTTCTGCGTTGAAGCAATCATTTATAATGCTGCGCCCAGACTTCCAGTGGAAGAATCCCGTAATGTTCGTTGTGGAGGTTGGCGCAATATTAACGCTTCTGTATGTGCTGGCGGCGGCATTCGGCAGTCAAGTAAGCCAGGTGCCAATTACATACTTCATTGCACTTACAGTATGGCTTTTTCTCACCGTGTTGTTTGCTAACTTTGCGACTGCTCTTGCAGAGGCAAGAGGCAAAGCACAGGCAGATTCTCTGAGGAAAGCACGCCGCGACACGATAGCATATCGGTTGTCTGCTGCTGGAGCCGTTGAGCAAGTTTCCTCAACAGAACTTAAGCCCGGCGACCGCGTCGTAGTGAAAGCCGGACAAATGATTCCAGGCGATGGCGAGATTATTGAGGGTATTGCATCGGTTGATGAATCGGCAATTACAGGCGAATCAGCTCCGGTAATTCGAGCTGCTAATAGCGACGCATCTGGAGTGACCGGTGGAACTTTTCTACTCTCTGATAAGATTGTCGTAAAAATAACTAGCGGTACCGGGGAATCGTTTCTTGATAGGATGATTGCTCTCGTTGAAGGTGCCATCCGCCAGCGCAGTCCTAATGAGATTGCTCTAACACTTGTCCTCTCGGCATTCACATTGATCTTTTTAATTGTTGTTATTCCACTTTGGCCAATGGCGTGGAATGCTGAACAATATATGGCTGGCTACCTCGGAATTTCTGACCCTTTGAAGAGTCTAGGTACGGATGTGCCGACTCTGATTGCTCTTCTCGTTTGTCTTATTCCAACAACTATAGGGGCGTTGCTTGCTGCAATTGGAATTGCCGGAATGGATCGGGCAATGCAAGCAAATATAATATCAAAAAGCGGAAAGGCAGTTGAACTTGCAGGCGATATAGATGTAGTTATGCTTGACAAAACCGGAACAATCACACTTGGAAATCGGCATGCAACAGCATTCTTACCCGTTGGAAGATACAAAGAGTCCGACCTGGCGCGTCTTGCTGCACTGGCATCTGCTGCCGATGAAACGCCGGAAGGCAAAAGCATAGTAAAGCTTTATGAAAAGCTAAGCAAAGATCCGATTAATGTGCCGGCAGACTCTGTGTTTGTGCCATTTACCGCACAGACTCGTATGAGCGGCATAGACTTTTCAGGCGGAAGACAGATACGAAAAGGAGCGCCGGATTCAGTGTTGCAATTTGTTCGGGATAATCATGGTACGGTTCCCCCGGAGATTAATTCGATAGTTACCGATGTCGCGAGAAAGGGCGCAACTCCTTTAGTTGTAACAGACGATTCGCATGTGGCTGGCGTGATTTCTCTTGAGGATATACTTAAGCCTAATATGAAAGAGCGTTTTGATCAGCTGAGAAAGATGGGAATAAAGACAGTAATGATCACAGGAGATAATCCTATAACTGCAGCTTTCATTGCTGCACAGGCTGGTATTGATGATTATCTCGCACAAGCTACGCCGGAAACAAAACTCGAGTTTATAAGAAAAGAACAAGCCGGGGGAAAACTTGTTGCCATGATGGGCGACGGAACGAATGACGCGCCGGCTCTTGCTCAAGCTGATGTCGCATTGGCGATGAATGCAGGAACCCAGGCAGCAAAGGAAGCTGCTAATATGGTTGACTTAGACAGCGATCCGACGAAATTGCTTGAAGTTGTTCATATCGGGAAACAGCTTTTGATAACCCGCGGCGCTTTAACCACTTTTTCGATAGCAAACGACGTTGCAAAGTACTTCGCAATCATACCTGCACTTTTTGCAGGCACGCTGCCGTGGTTGAAGGCTATAGACATAATGAACCTGCATTCGCCGACATCCGCAATTTTATCCGCCGTGATTTTCAATGCTTTGATTATTCCCGCATTGATTCCGGTTGCTCTTAAAGGGGTTAAGTACCGCATCATGGGTGCCGACGAACTCCTCAAGAGAAACTTATTTAATTGGGGACTCGGCGGTGTCATATTACCGTTCATCGGCATCAAGCTGATCGATATGTTCATGGTATTTTTTCACTTAGTGAGTTAAGGTTTAATAAAAATAGAGGATATGAAAATGTCTAAAATTATTTCAAAAAGTTTTTTGCTTCTGTTATTCGCAGTTGTCATCTGCTGCGTGATTTTTCCACTTGTATTATTAGTGGTTGGACAGGTATTCTTTCCATTCCAGGCAAACGGAAGCATAGTGAATGGTCCGGATGGCAAGCCTGTCGGCTCATTGCTCATCTCACAGCCATTCACGAAGGACGAATATTTCCAACCTCGTCCATCCGCAGCGGGTTTCAACGGCACTGCATCATCATCATCAGCTTTGGCGGCTTCCAACTATGCTTTGCGCAACCGTGTCGCATCCACACTTGGTCCGATAGTAAGATACGCTGACGGTGCAAAAGCCGGACAACTTGTTGCTCATGATATCGAAAGTTGGTTCCACCAAGATATATTCCAGGGAGCCGGACATATCGTTAGCCAGTGGGCTGGCAATCATCCTTCTTTAGCACAGGCATGGGTTAGCACGGATTCATTGCACACAGCCTATGTTGCGGATTGGGCAAAGGTGCATGCCGATTTAGTAGCTAAATTTGTAAAGGATAATCCAAACACGCCGCAACCGGCGCCTACAGACCTTGCAACAACATTCTTCCAAAGTTTTTCAAATGGCAATCCCGGCAAGTTTCTTTCTGTAATGACTGATACCGGAGCTAACCATAAAACTGTACTGGTAATCAAACCTGTCAACACCGGTTCCGATATCCAATCAATCTTTTTTGATATGTGGCGGCAGGATCATCCTAACGTAAACTTACAGGATATTCCAGGCGATTTGGTCACCACGTCTGCCTCCGGTCTTGATCCCCATATCACAATGCAGAATGCGAACTATCAGCTTGACCGTGTTTCTTCAAAGTGGGCAGCCGACCTGAAACGGAGCCCTGTTGAAGTACGTAATGAAGTTGAAGATATTCTGGAAAAGAATTCATTTGCTCCTCTCGCTGGATTGGCGGGAGAGAAGATGGTCAATGTTCTTCAAGTAAATCTTGACCTTCGAAATCATTTTGGAAAACCGCAGTAGTATGTTAGGTAGGAATAAATGTTTTAAATTTATAGAATGAATGATCGGCGCCGGTAAAATTCTCGTTGATGAGGTTGTTTTTGAAATTAGGTATCTAGTTCTCAAAACAACAGATTTTTTCATCTTGCTGCAACCTGGAAATTCGCTCGCGTGAAATCAGAAAAGAGATTTATTTAGGCGCTGTTTATTCGTTTTTAAGGAATGTAAAAGATTGATTGTAAGTTATGTCTTCGACTATAGGAACTATATTCGCGTAATGAAAGATTAAAACACCTTGTAGCTAAATTTTGCCATTTTTTCAAATTCAAGGCTTCGGCTATAAAATATCACAGAAATACTAAGCCTCTTTATAAAATCTTTATACTTCTAACTCATTAATTTACAGCCACTTTATAAACTAAAAACTAATTTTAACTAAGAAAAATATAGTTTTTAATAAATGGACAATCAGGTAAATAATTTTTTGATAGCCGGCAAAACCTTGGCGAAATCAAAGTTCAAATCTAATTTTAATATTCTTAAAATTTTAAATGGTGAGTAAGATGGATATAATTATTCTAATAGTTTTATTATTACTGCTTTTTTACATGGCATTTAGATTTTATAAAACAAGTAAATACAAACAATAATTTGGAGATAAAATGGAAAGTACATTTGAACTGGTTCTTACATTGATAGTAGCATTGGCTCTTTTTGTGTACGTGGTTTACACATTAATTAAACCCGAAAAATTTTAATAACACTAAGGTGATTAACAATGATAACTATACATGAAATAATTCAACTGGTTTTTTACATAGTTGTATTAACGGCGCTCGCACCGCTCTTAGGCGGATTCTTCGCAAAAGTATTAAAGGGCGAGAAAACTTTTCTAACCCCGGTATTCGGAAAGCTTGAATCTGTTATTTATAAAGTTTCCAAAATTAATCCTTCAGAAGAAATGGATTGGAAGGTTTATACTTTCGCTTTAATGGCTTTTAATTTCTTTGGAATAATTTTTTTGGTAGTCATTCAACTAATACAATCTTATCTGCCTTTAAATCCTCAAGGGCTTCCGAACGTTGAGATAACTCTTGCAATAAACACAGCAGTCAGTTTTGTAACAAATACTAACTGGCAGTCGTATGGCGGTGAAACAACGCTCGGTTATTTTGTTCAGATGATTGGATTAACCGTTCAAAATTTTGTAAGCGCTGCAACTGCAATTGCTGTTTTGCTGGTTTTAATCCGCGCACTGAAAACAAGAAAAGGAACTACACTTGGAAATTTCTGGGTGGACTTAACCCGCTCAACGGTTTATATACTTTTGCCTCTGGCTATAATATGGGCTTTAGTATTAGTCAGCCAGGGAGTTGTACAAACTTTTTCCTCTTATAAAGAAGTAACAATGCTTGAAGGAGCTAAACAGGTAATTCCATTGGGTCCGGCAGCATCGCAGATAGCAATAAAAATGTTGGGAACGAACGGCGGCGGATTTTTCAATGTTAACAGCGCGTTCCCATTCGAAAATTCAACACCATTTTCAAATTTCATTCAGGTGCTTGGAATACTTTTAATATCTGCATCTTTAGTTTTTACATTCGGCAGAATGATCGGCTCGAAAAAACATGCATGGGTGATCTACGGAGTTATGCTTTTCCTTTTTGTTGTCGGATTGTCAGTCTCGGTTTACGCGGAGTATTCTACCAATCCAATCTTTAATACAAGCGGATTGATGGAAGGAAAAGAAGTCCGCTTCGGAGTTGCGAACAGCGTTCTCTGGTCCACTGCAACAACAGCGGCATCAAACGGTTCGGTTAATGCAATGCACAGCAGTTTATCGCCGCTTGCAGGAATGATCACAATGTTTAATATGGAACTCGGGGAAATTATATTCGGCGGTAACGGCTGCGGTCTTTACGGAATGTTACTTTTTGTATTTCTAACTGTTTTTATTGCGGGATTGATGATAGGAAGAACTCCCGAATATTTGGGAAAAAAGATTGAATCGCGGGAAGTAAAATGGTCTATAATAGCAATACTATTGCCAAGTGCATGTATACTTATCTTTTCTGCAATCGCTATGAAAACGACTGCAGGATTATCCAGCCTCGCTAATGCAGGACCTCACGGTTATTCTGAAATACTTTATGCTTTTTCTTCAGCTGCTGGTAACAACGGAAGCGCATTTGCCGGTTTAAATGCAAATACGGTTTTCTGGAATTTAATGTTAGCCCTGACAATGTTCATCGCTAGATTCGGCGCGATCATCCCGGTAATGGTTATTGCAGGCGGTTTAGTTAAGAAAAACATTACGCCTTCATCTTCCGGTACTCTCTCTACGGAAAATTTACTGTTCGGTATATTGTTATTGGGCGTTATTCTAATAGTAGGAGCTTTAACTTTCTTCCCTGCATTGTCGTTCGGTCCGGTACTCGAACATCTGCTTATGGGACAGGGAATAACTTTTTAACTGCATTGAAATAATAGGAAAATGAAAATGAACTCAAATAAATCTTATAATAGAAAACTTTTCGATAAAAAAATTATTATCCAGGCGGTAATAGATTCTTTTAAGAAACTTAATCCTAAGTCCTTAGTTAAGAATCCGGTTATGTTTATCGTAGCTGTAGGAGCTCTTCTTTCTACAATCTTCTTTTTTAAAAATATTTTCATGGGCACTTTTTCCGGATTCAACCTGCAAATAATTATTTGGCTCTGGTTCACTGTACTGTTTGCCAATTTTGCGGAAGCTGTCGCCGAAGGAAGAGGAAAAGCACAGTCAGAAAATCTCCGGAAAACCCGCACTCTTACCATTGCAAGAAAGTTAGTTAACGGCAAGGAAGTGAACGTGCCGGCTATAGAGCTTCGAACCGGCGATCTTGTTGTTTGCGAAGCGGGAAATATTATTCCTTCCGACGGAGAGGTTACAGAAGGTGCGGCAAGTATAGATGAATCTGCATTAACCGGTGAATCTGCTCCCGTTATTCGTGAAAGCGGCGGAGACAGAAGCGTTGTTACAGGCGGAACAAAAGTAATCAGCGATAGAATAGTTATTAGAATTTCTGCCGATCCGGGCGGAACTTATTTAGACAAAATGATTTCTCTTGTTGAAAGTGCAAAACGTAAAAAAACCCCTAATGAAATTGCATTATCAACTCTTATCGCAGGATTCAACCTGGTGTTTTTACTTGTTGTTCTAACAATAAGAGTTTTTATTGAATACAATCAGACAGGTTCTGTGAATGTTAGTGAAATTGTTTCTGTGCCGGTACTTGTTGCACTTTTAGTTTGTTTGATTCCTACTACAATCGGCGGATTATTAAGCGCAATCGGTATCAGCGGAATGGATAGATTATTAGGACATAATGTTATTGCAATGAGCGGGCGCGCAGTGGAAGCCGCAGGCGATATAGATGTTTTGCTTCTTGATAAAACAGGTACAATAACTTTAGGCAACAGAATGGCTTCGGTGTTCATTCCTGTAAGTGATGTATCAGTTGAATATTTAGCAGACGCAGCACAGCTCTCATCTCTATCCGATGAAACCCCCGAGGGAAGATCCATTGTTGTTCTGGCTAAAGAAAAATTCGGATTGAGAGGAAGAGACATTTCAAAATTGGATGCGCATTTTATTCCGTTCACCGCCCAGACGAGAATGAGCGGGGTGGATATAAATCATCCTTCGAGCGGTAAAGCAAAAAGAATTATTCGCAAAGGTTCGGCAGATGCTATAAAAAATTATGTGGAAAGTAACGGCGGGGTATTTAACTCCGGAGTTCAACAGATCGTAAACGATTTTTCCAAAGCAGGTTCCACCCCACTTGTTGTTGCCGAAAATTTTAAAGTGCTCGGTGTAATTGAGCTTAAAGATGTTGTAAAAGGCGGAATCAAAGAACGGTTTGCGCAATTAAGAAAGATGGGTATCAAAACAATCATGATCACCGGCGACAATTCACTTACAGCAACAGCAATTGCCGCTGAAGCGGGCGTTGACGATTTTATTGCTGAGGCTAAACCGGAAGATAAATTAAAACGAATACGCGAGGAACAGACCGGCGGCAGAATGATAGGAATGATAGGCGATGGAACTAACGATGCGCCGGCGCTTGCACAAGCAGATGTGGGAATTGCAATGAACAGCGGAACTCAGGCAGCACGGGAAGCCGGAAATATGATTGACCTTGACAGCAACCCTACAAAGCTGATTGAAGTTGTGGAAATAGGCAAGCAGTTATTAATGACCCGCGGCGCTCTTACAACATTCAGCATTGCAAACGATGTTGCAAAATATTTTGCGATCATCCCTGCAATATCAACTTTCCTTTACGCAACTCATTTAACAGATGGTCCTCTATCTGCCCTTAATATAATGAAACTTGCAACACCTCAAAGCGCTATTCTTAGTGCCGTTATTTTTAATGCATTAATAATTGTTCTTTTAATTCCGTTGGCTCTTAAAGGTGTAAAATACAGACCTAAGGGAGCAGCGGCAATCTTAAGAAGAAATATTTGGGTCTATGGAGTTGGAGGATTGATAGTGCCGTTCATAGGAATAAAATTGATTGACTTATTAATAACTTCAATTGGATTGATATAATAAAATTTCAAAACTCAAGAGATGATAAAATGAAAAAACAACTTTTAATTACTATAAAATACTTTGTTGCCATAACTATTGTTACCGGGTTGATCTACCCGCTATTTATCAGTGCAGTTTCAATGATTGTTTTTCCAGGTAAAGCATCCGGCAGCTTGATTGAAAAAGACGGCAAGGTTTTAGGCTCGGAACTGATCGGACAGAAATTCGAGAGCGATAAGTATTTTTGGTCGCGCCCATCCGCGGTTGATTATAACCCGGCACCTTCAGGCGGCAGCAATCTTGGACCGACAAGCGCGGCATTGAAAAAATTTTACGACGATAAGAGAAAGAATTTTATTTTAAAAAATTCTGTTGTTGATACTACGTCAATTCCCAACGAAATGTTTTTTGCCTCAGCCAGCGGAGTGGATCCGCATATTTCCCCGGTATCTGCTATTTTGCAGGTGGAAAGAGTTTCAAAGGCTAGAAATTTCGATCAATCTAAAAAAGATAAGCTGTATCTTCTTGTTGATTCTTTGACCGAGAAGCCTCAATTCGGCTTTTTAGGTAATGCCGTTGTTAATGTTCTTTTGTTAAATCTGGAATTGGATAAAATATGATGATCGCAAGTTCAAATCGAGAGATCATCTTTAACCAAAGTTTTTGTTAAGCCGGAATAAAACCATTATGGAAGTATTACGTTCAGCTTTAATTTTTATACTTGCTGGCTTTTGCGAAATTGGCGGCGGCTATCTTATATGGCTTTGGTTAAAAGATGGTAAACCTTTATGGTTCGGTTTGGCTGGCGGTATAATTCTAGCTCTTTACGGTGTTGTGGCAACCTTGCAGAGCTCAAACTTTGCAAGGGTATATGCAACGTATGGGGGAATATTTATTGTGATGTCCCTTTTATGGGCATATAAAATTGATAATTATACACCGGATAAGTATGACATCATCGGTGCGGTTGTTGCGGTAATAGGTGTTTGTATAATATATTATGCTCCAAGAACTTAATAATTTTTTTGGTGATGCAGTTATTAATGTTCTTTTATTAAATTTAGAATCAGATAAAATGAATTTACGGAATGGATGATCTGGAAGAACGCCGCCCCGACCCCGATGCTCTCTTATCCGAGATCAATCGCGCGGAAACAAAAGGGGGCAAGCTAAAAATATTTCTTGGTTATGCGCCGGGCGTTGGCAAAACTTATTCTATGCTGATAGAAGCCCATGCCCTTAAAAAAAGGGGATTCGATGTAATAGTGGGTTACGTTGAAACTCACAAAAGAGATGAGACCAATGCACTTCTTGATAAACTTGAAATTATTCCCCGGCATCAACTTCAATATAAAGAAATGGTTCTTGAGGAGATGGACGTTGATGCAATTTTAAAAAGAAATCCACAGGTTGTAATTGTCGACGAATTAGCTCACACAAACTCTCCGGGAAGCCGTCATCCGAAACGTTATCTTGATATTAAAGAAATTTTGGAACACGGAATAGATGTTTTAACTACGATTAATATTCAACACTTCGAAAGTCAAAACGATATTATTGCTCAAGTAACCGGGGTCAGAGTCCGGGAAACAATTCCCGACAGCATCCTGGATGAAGCTGATGAGGTTAAACTTATTGATATTCCTCTTGAAGAGCTTCTCCTCAGACTTAAAGAGGGAAAAATTTATGTTGCAGAACAGGCTCAGCGCGCAATTCAAAATTTTTTCCGTAAAGGAAACCTGAACGCTCTACGTGAAATCACGCTTCGAAAAGTTGCAACAAAAATAGATGGCGAACTTTTAAATTATATCAAGTCCAGAGCCATAAACAACCCCTGGCATGTCGTTGATAAAATTATGGTGTGCATTTCACCAAGCCCTTTTTCAAAACAGATTGTACGCAGGGCGTACAACGCTGCTTATGATGCTGGAATAGAGTGGTTCGCTGTTTATGTAGCTACTCCTAAATTAAAAACATTATCGAAGAAAGAGCAGGTATACCTATCCGACGCATTGAATCTTGCCGAAAAATTAGGAGGGAAAATATATACTCTCTCGGGATCGGATATTGCTGATGAAATAATAAATTTTGCCAGAGATAAAAATATTACAAGAGTTTTGATTGGAAAACCGCTCAAGTCACCTTTCCACGAATTTTTAAAGAGATCTCCAACGTTTAAATTAATGTACGACCAAAGTTCATTCGATCTTCAGCTTATTACACCTTTTTCCGAAAAGGATGAACCCGGAGCAACAGAACCTATAAAACGAAGCAAGAAGAGATTCAATATTAATAATTATTTACTTTCTCTCCTCAGTCTGGTGCCGGTTACAATAGTTGTAGGTATATTGGAAAAAATTTTTTTCCTCCCTTCCTATGAAATTATTTTTATTATTGCACCAATAGCGTCGGCAATATTTTATGGCTTTGGCACTGCAATTTTTACATCCATAATGAGCGTTTTAACTTATGATTTTCTTTTTGTCGATCCAAGATTTAGCTTCACTGTAAACAGACCGGAGCATTTCATTAGTTTAATAATATTCTTTGCTGTCTCTGCTGTGGTGAGCCAATTGATAAATCAATCGAAGAACCAGTTTTCAGCATTAAAGATGAGAATAGAAAGTTTGAGCTTGATTGAAGATTTGAGCAAAGAGCTTTTGAACATTCCCCTTCACGAAGAAATTTTTAGGGATTTTGAAGATCCCGGCAGCCAGCGCGATAATGTTATGAAAATGATTAATATTTCAGTTCAAGAGGAAATTTCAAAAATAGTTATTAATAATTTGGGCAAATTTGTTAAAGCAGACAGCATTATGATGCTTAAGGATGAAAAAAATAATCTGCGCGTTTTGTCAAAAAGCTCTTCAGGGATTCAGCTTGATGCCAAAGAGAGCGGCGTTGCAGATTGGGCATTTAATAAAAATTTATTGGCTGGAAGCGGTACCGATAATCTTTCTGAAACATCTTGGTTTTTCACACCGCTTTCACTTCCTTCAGGCGGAACTATCGGTGTGATTGGATTTAAGATTAATTATAAGGAAATTTTGCTTGAACAAAGAAATCTAATTAATACAATTTCAAAACTTTCCTCCATTGCAATTGCTAACTGGATTTAATAATACACCATTAATAATTGCAGTAATGGTTCTCGATGCAGGATAATTATAAAAATAATATCCAAAAAAAAATCTTCAGACTATTTGTTTTTCAATCTAGTCTAAAACAATATTTATCCTCAATATTAGTTATTGCAGTAATAACTATTATCTGTTATGTTATCCACACAAGCATAGGTTATCAGACTGTTTCATTTTTTTTCCTATTAACTATTTCGCTTCTGCCATTGTTCAATTTTGGTCCGGGACCAATATTTCTTGCGGCTACATTGAGCGCATTCAGCTGGAATTATTTTTTCATTCCGCCTCAATTTACTTTAGACATCTATAAGATTGAAGATTTTTTGATGTTGATAATGTACTTCATTGTTGCAATGGTTACCGGCGTACTATCGGCGCGAATAAGAAAGCAGGAAAAATTTGTCCGCCTCAGGGAAGAAAGAACAAATGCACTTTATAAGTTTTCCAAAGAATTATCTGCTGCATACAATTTGGATAACGTAGTTGAAATAGCGGTTAGTAACATTGGTAATACTTTTAATTTAGATATAGCGCTAATACTAAGCGGACCAAATGGGGAGCTATCGCCTAAAGAACACATTAAGAGTTCATTTACAATAACTGATTCCGATTGGCAAATTTCAAACTGGGTTTTTGAAACCAGGCAGCCCGCAGGAAAATTTACAAAAACACTGCCCTCTTCCGAAATAACACAAATCCCTTTATTCAGTGTTAATAAATCATTAGGGGTTCTCGGATTAAAATACAAAAACAATCTTCCTTTAAGCCAGGGTCAAGAAACTTTACTCAATGCTTTTATTACGCAGTTATCAACAGCAATTGAAAAGGAAAAATTAAATGAAGAGGCAAAAAAATCTTTAATAATTTCAGAATCAGAAAAACTCTATAAATCGTTGTTCGATTCCGTCTCTCACGAACTAAAAACCCCGCTTACTGCTATTATAGGCGCTACAAGTTCCCTTAAAGATAAAAAGATAAAACAGAATGCATCTTTGCTCTCCGGGCTGATAAATGAAATAACTATTGCCGCTGAACGGTTAAACAGGTTAGTTGAGAATTTACTGGATATGACGAGGCTTGAAAGCGGTAATTTAAAACCAAAACTTGAATGGCATTCAGTTTCAGATTTGATTAGTTCGGCAATAGGAAGATTAAGTAACGAATCTTCCCAGTACGAAATATTTTTCGTAGAAAAAGTAGAGGGAGAATTTTTACAGTTCGATTTTGCCCTTCTTGAGCAGGCAATTGTGAACATTCTTCTTAACTCTATTAACTATACCCCTCCGGGCAGTAAAATTGTTGTTGCGGTAAACAAGAGTGACAAAGATATTGTAATAAATATTTCGGATAATGGAAAAGGATTCCCGGAAGAAGCCATACCCAATTTATTCAAGAAATTTTACCGGGCGCCTGGAACAAGATCTGGCGGTACAGGTCTGGGCTTATCTATTGCACGCGGATTTATAGAAGCTCACAAAGGAACTATCTTTGCTCAAAACAAAAGGGAAGGCGGCGCCGAATTCATTATATTTTTACCAATAAATTAAAAACTTATGGCAATCCAGAATACGATAGTTATAATTGACGATGAAGCACAGATCAGGAAAATCTTATCAATTACACTTGAAGCTGCCGATTATAAGATTATTGAAGCGGCAAAAGGTAAAGACGGAATTGTTGCCGTCGCTAATTATCATCCCCAGCTTGTAATATTAGATTTGGGACTCCCCGATGAAAATGGTTTTTCAGTTCTAAAAGAAATCCGCTCCTGGTCTAATGTACCCGTTATAATTCTAACAGTAAAAAACTCTGAAGAGGATATTGTTAAAGCATTGGATCTTGGGGCAGACGATTACATTACAAAACCATTTAACTCTGCCGAACTTGTTGCTAGAATCCGTGCTAATATCAGAAGAACTCAACAGCTTGATGATAAAGTTTCAATTGTTAATGGAAAATTAAAAATCGATTTTGTGCAGAGAATCATCTATAAAAACAATAAAGAACTAAAGCTAACAAATACCGAGTACCTTCTATTATCGCTTTTCTTTAAAAATATTGATAAAACATTAACACACAATTTAGTATTAAAAGAAATTTGGGGACCTTCCCATACCGAAGATTCGCAATACCTGCGCGTGTTTATAGGACAAATTAGGAAAAAGATTGAGGACGATGCTGCACAGCCAAAATATATTATTACAGCATCAGGAGTTGGTTACAGGATGAAATCCCTCGGCAATTAATTAATGTTTATCAAAAAAGAATCCAACACTCCACGTCCTGAAGGACATGGTTATAAATCAAATTATGCGTAAGGTAAGTTAATTATTCTTTACTCTGCATTTTACACTTTTCCCTCATTGTTCTGCACTTATTTGTGCTGACCTATCAAACCTTCTTCGAGGCATTGGTTACATTCAAACTGCAATGTTATGTGGTGAATATCAAACTTTGATTCAAGCATTACTTCAATTTTGCTGCGCAATTTGTCGCTCTCGCTAATTTTCATATCATTTACGTTTACATGCGCTTCCAGATGTATATCATTATCGCCAACCATCCAGAGATGAATGTGGTGTATATCCCGCACCTCGGAAAATTTTTCAACTTCATCTTTTACTTTATCAAGGGAAATGTTGTTGGGTGCGCCTTCCATTAAAACATGAATTGCCTCGCTTAAAATATCCCAGCTTTCTTTTATAACATAAATTCCAATCAGAATTGTCAGGAGGGCATCAATCCAGACAATATTCCAGATTGCAATTGCAATTCCTCCAACAATAACTGCAGCAGAAGAAATTGAATCACCCAATAAGTGTACGTATGATGAACGAATGTTAATATTATCTTGGGAATCCCGCTTCAGTAAAATTGTTCCTGTTACATTTGCCACTAATCCTATAAATGCAACAACAGCCATGGTTTCAGCTTCAATCTTGTGTGGCTGATAAAGCCTTTTTATAACTTCATAAAAGAGAAAAACATAGATAATAATTAAAGCAGAAGCATTAATAACGGCGGCAAGAATTTCCGCCCGCTTTAATCCGAATGTGTGACTCTGCGAGTTATCCTTTTGTTTAAGTCTGAGTGCTATGTAAGAAATAATTATTGCTGCTCCGTCGCTAAGATTATGAAGCGCATCTGAGATTAGTGCGAGACTTCCTGAAATTATCCCGCCTAGAATTTGAACAACAGAGATCAAAATATTTAGAAGCATAGTAATTGCAAGTCTTGCTGTTGTCGTATTCAGGAACTTTTCATTTGAACTATTATGTGAATGGTTATGTGGCAATTTATTATTCTACCGAATATTTATTAAATTGTTCTATTGCTTCACAAAAATGTGAATGAACTTGATGAAAAACAACTTTTATAACAATTTTGATTTAGAAAGACTTAAACCAAGCCTGCGCGATAACGACTACCGTACGCCTTTTCAAATTGACCGCGATAGGATTATTCACTCTTCCGAATTCAGACGGCTTCAGGGAAAGACTCAAGTCTTTTTGCCCGGTGAATATGATTTTTACAGGACACGCTTGACTCATTCAATCGAGGTTGCTCAAATTGGAAGAGCAATCTGTAATTACCTGCTGGCAAAAGAAAAAGATTTATTGAACGAGGAGTTTTTTATTGACGAAGACCTTGTTGAATCTGTCTGCCTTGCACATGATCTTGGGCATCCCCCGTTTGGACACGCCGGCGAAAGAATGCTCAATCTTTTAATGAAAAATTACGGCGGCTATGAGGGCAACGCTCAAACGCTAAGAATGATTTCTGAAATTTTTTACAGGGATGATGATCACCACAGGGGAATGAATCCTACCCGCGCTTTTATTGACGGAATTTTTAAGTATAAAGCCAGGCACAGTTTATTTAAGAAGCCTTTAAACCATTTTATCTATGATGATCAGGTAAAAATGGTACAATTTGTTTTTGGAGGAAAGAAAATACCAAAGGAATTATCCGCGCCTCTTAAGCTGAATCAATTTAAAAGTATAGAATGCCAGATAATGGACTGGGCGGATGATGCAGCTTATTGCATAAACGATTTAGTTGACAGCATCTCCGGCGGATTTATAAACATACAAAAACTCTCCCGCTGGCAGGAAGAAAACAAACTTGATGAATCCCGGTCAATGATTGTTGAAGAAATAATAGATTGGATAAAAGCCGATAATTTTAAAAAGAAATTTGGCGCATTGATTGGCAAGTTTGTAAGCGCATGCAGTTTAAACACAAGAAAAACTTTTTTGGATGATTGGACAAACCGTTATAAATACATTCTTGTGATTGATAAAGATGTTTTTGACAGGGCTCAAATATATAAGAAACTTTCTGTCGATTGTGTGTTTCGTTCTTCTCAGCTGCATCAAATTGAGTTTAAAGGAAACCACATGATCGAAAAATTGTTTACACGTTTTGAGGAGAATTATGTTACCTCAATAAGCGAAAATAAACTGCTCCCTGATTTCAATGATAAAATTATTAGGAATGAAAAAAACAAAATTAAACGCGCGCGCATGATTTGCGATTACATTTCAGGCTCAACTGATTCTCATGCTATGAGAATGTACCGCCGCCTGTTTGATCCTGAATATAGTTCACTTTCTGATCTTGTGTAATAATTTTTTGAACCGTATAAAACATTAATAAAAATGAGCAATTTGAAAATTAATTTGGGTACAAGCGAAAACCGGTACGACCGTCTTATTCGTTACTTGACAGACTATATTTATACTGTAAGAATTGAGAATGGAAAAGCTGTTGAAACCCATCATGGTCCCGGTTGTTTTGCAGTAACCGGATATACTTCTGAAAATTATGCGTCTGATCCGGATCTCTGGCACCGCATGGTTCATAATGAAGACAAGGCGGTTGTGTTACAACGCGCCGAGCAGGCAATTCAAGGAATTGATCTGAAGCCTCTTGAACATAGAATAATTCATCAGGATGGGTCTATACGCTGGGTGCGCAACAGTATTGTATTATATAAAGATGATAAAGGCAAAGTTATTTCTTATGATGGATTGATAAACGACATTACAGAATTAAAAATAGCCGAAGAAAAGACTGAAGCTAAGCAGCGACAGTTGATCCAGGCAGATAAAATGGCTACTCTGGGAACAATGATTTCCGGGATTGCACATGAAGTAAACAATCCGAATAATTTTATTCTGCTGAATGCCAGATTTCTTCAAAAGGTTTGGGAAGACATTATTCCAATAGTGAGGGAATATTCACAAACTCATGATGATTATTCTGTTGCGGGATTTCCGGCAAATAAATCAAATGAGAAAATAATTCAGTCCTTAGAGGGAATTATCAACGGAGCGCTTCGAATACAAAAAATTACAAAAAGCCTTACTAATTTTGCTCGGGTTGATGCCGGTGAGCTTGATCTTCCTGTTGATATCAACAACGTTATCAGCAATGCGGTTTTGCTTACAGGAAACCTCGTGAAAAACTCTACAGACAATTTTTCGGTTAAATGTAATTACGAAAAAGAACTCCCACTAATTAAAGGCAATGCACAACAGCTTGAGCAGGTGATGATAAACCTTATTAATAATGCGTGCCAATCATTAACAAATAAAAATCAAAAAGTTTTAATTATTATAAGTATCTACGGCCAACCGCCTGTGATTTCAATAAGAATTGAAGATGAGGGGGTTGGAATTGAAAAAGAAAATCTGAAAAATATTTTCGATCCTTTTTTTACAACAAAAAGAAGTTCCGGCGGAACTGGTCTTGGATTGTATGTTTCATACAAGATTATTAAGGATCATGGCGGTGATTTAACTGTTACAAGCGAAAAAGGCATGGGTACTAAATGCGAAATAATTCTTCCAATAACTTGATGGAGAAATAGAATGGCTGCTGCAATTTTTCCCGCATTGCCGATTCTTTTGATTGACGATGAAAAACAATTTCTTCTGAGCGTTGAGTTAACTTTAACTGCTAACGGCTTGAACAACATCAAGACTATTAATGACAGCAGGGAGGTAATTCCTCTTCTGGAAAAAGAAGAATTTTCTATTGTTGTTCTTGATATGAATATGCCTTATATAACAGGACTTGAACTAATTCCGCGTATAGTTGAAATCGACCCTTCTATTCCCATAATTGTTGTTACTGCTGTCAATGATATTGACAGCGCCGTGAAAAGTATTAGAGGGGGCGCATTTAATTATCTGCTAAAACCGGTTGATGATACTCGTTTGGTTAGAACAATTAAAAGCGGGCTCGATTTGAGGGACATACAGGACGAAAACCGTAGACTGAAAGATTATTTACTGAAAGACAAACTCGAAAATCCTGAATTATTCAAGGAGATTATAACAAAAAGCAATTCCATGCGCGCAATATTCAAATATATTGAAGCAATTGCCAAAACTCCTCTGCCGGTTTTAGTTACCGGAGAAACCGGCGTTGGCAAAGAGCTGATTGCTAAAGCTATTCACAAGTTAAGTAAACGTCCCGGGGAATTGATCGCGCTTAATGTTGCCGGTGTTGATGATAATTTATTTTCCGATACTTTATTTGGACATAAAAAGGGGGCTTTTACAGGTGCCGAGCAAGATAGAAAAGGTTTGATTGAACAGTCTGAAAAAGGGACGCTTTTTTTAGATGAGATTGGCGACTTGAGCCTGGAATCTCAGGTGAAATTATTGCGTTTAATCCAGGAAGGAAAATACTATCCTCTTGGTTCAGATATAGCTAAACTTGCCGACGTGCGTATAATATGCGCAACAAATAAAGATATTGAAACAATGCGTCAGGATAAATCTTTCAGAAAGGATCTTTATTACCGGCTGCAAACACATTTAGTTCATATTCCTCCTTTGCGTGAAAGAAAGAGCGACATTCCGTTTTTGGTAAATCACTTTTTGGATAAAGCAGCGCTTCAGCTTAATAAAAAACGGCCAACGCCCCCTAAAGAATTTTATACTCTGCTTTCTAATTATCATTTCCCCGGTAACATACGCGAGCTTGAAGGAATTATTTTCAACGCGGTAAGCATTCACTCCTCCGGGATAATGTCTCTTGAGTTAATAAGAGAGAAAATATTTCCAAAGCAAAAGGGAAATGATTTTACAGATAATTTTTCTGCACCTGAAAATGAAGAAAAAATTATATTCAGCGAACAATTTCCTACTCTGAAAGAGGCAGAAGATGCCGTTATCAATGAAGCGTTAAAACGAGCCGAAGGAAATCAAAGTATTGCCGCTGATCTGCTTGGTATAACACGACGTGCATTAAACAACCGTTTGAACAGAAAACAGCAAGACTGATTTCTTTTAAATGGGTGCCACATTTTTGCATTAATTTCTTTAAAGTTACTGGAATGTAGCACCGTCAACTAACCTGGTTATACCGTCTCATTTTCTCCTATCTATAATTAATATAATAACTTAAACACCTCTAATTCTTTTGGCATTCCAATTGATCAGATAATAGCGAACAATCATTAATAAATAAGAAAGGAACAAAAAATGAAACTAAGTAACGGAAGTATAGGAAAAATGATGGCAGCGATTGTTCTATTTGCATTTACATCAACTGCTTTTGCACAAAAACCAGTATTGCAAAAAACATTTAAGGACAAAGCTGTTAAAAACCTGATCTGCGGGATGGAAAACGAAGTCCCGGCAATTGTAGAATCTTCACTCTTTGTAACTCTTGAGCTGAAGGATAGATTTCCAGACGAGAATTATGATAAATTGCTTGACAAGTTTAATGAACTGGCAAACAATGGATCTACTTTACCAATCAGGTATAAAGCACAATTAACAAGCCTGTATTTTAACTATCATGATCTCTTTAAAGAAGTAAATGTAAGTAAAGAAGATCCTGATCAATTCTACAGAATGATAACTGAAAAGATCGAAACAAATACTTTGGCGACAAAGTAAATTAAAATTAGATTGTCCTCCTTGGTATAAATGAACCCAGTATACTCTTACCGGTAGCTGGGTTTTTTATTAAGCATCTATTCCAGGACTTCTTCAAATTTTCTTATGTTAAAAAATGAAAGCAGCTTATTCAAAACTTCATCAACGACTGAATCCGGGCATGATGCGCCGCTTGTAACAGCAATAACTATTTTCTCTTTAAGTGGTAAATAGTTCTCAGTTATTTTTTCTTTTCTTTCTTGAATATCAAAATGGCTGATAAGTTCTTCTGAGATTATCTTTTGGGCGCTGGAAAGAAAATATGTTTGATATTTCTCTTGAAGAATTTCCACAAGATGATTTGTATTCGAACTGTTATACCCTCCAATTACAATGGCAAAATCTGCTTTGTGTTTTAACAATTCTAATGTTGCTCCCTGGTTATCGTTTGTAGCATAACAAAGTGTATCGCGTGTTTCGGCAAAATGGTCTTTAAGATTTTCACCGCCATATTTTTTTGACATTGCTTCTTTTAAAAGATCGGCAATCTCTTGTGTCTCGCCTGCAAGCATTGTTGTTTGATTAACTACTCCTATACGCTGTAAATCTTTTTGCGGATTAAACCCTGGCGAGTACTTTCCACTAAAGAAATTGGAAAACTCATGTTCTCCTTCTTTTCCTAAAATATAGTCGGCGAGAAATTTTGTTTCCTCAATTCCTTTCACAATTAAAGAAGGGGCATTCTGCATACTATGTGAAAACGTAGCCCGTGTTTCTTCGTGCCTCGCCTTACCATGAATAATAACCGTGTACTCTTTTATTCCTAATTCAGTGGCTTTATTCCAGACTTTTTCAACAAAGGGGCAGGTTGTGTTAAAACGTTTTGTGTCAATTCCTTTTTCAAGCAGTATTTTTTCTACTTCTATTGTTGTTCCAAATGCGGGAATAATAACAATGTCCGCGGAATTAATTTCTTCCCAATTAATCAATTGGTTGCCATAAATATCCATGATAAATTTTACACCGCGGCTTTGCAAATCTAAATTGACTACTTGATTATGAATTACTTCACTTAAGAGAAAAATTCTTTTACCCGGATTTTCATCTATTATCCTGTATACAACCTCGATGGCGTTTTCAACGCCATAACAGAAACCAAAATGGCGGGCTATCAAAAATTTTATAGGTCCAAAATCTAAAGCTGTTGGTGAATAATCCTGTTTCCGTGGGTCTTCATTTTTCCGCAGTTCTTTTATTTTAGCAATAATAGGACTTTTATAAAAATCCGGGATATCAAATTTCTTCATTCATTACTTCCTTATCTGGACAATTTCCAATATTATCATTTCATCAATGATTTAATCTGCTTTTCTAAAAAATCAACCTGGGCAACAAATGTATCCCAATTTTTATCAGTACGCCCGATGTCTCTGCATTTGATAAGTGAATTCAGTGCATCTTTATAATTATCCTGGGCAAATAAAACTTTGGATTTTACAAAATATGGATAATAGTCCTGCCCAAACGAAATTGCCTTATCTGCCCATTGAGAAGCTTCATCAAGAAAAACTTTATTGTCAGCTGCATAAATTGCGCCCTCTGTATAGTTCTGCCATCTATCCGGTTGTAATGCAATTGCTTCTTTAATTTTTGCAAATGCCTGCACATATACATCACTTTCAACCTTGAAAGTTATTTCAAGGTTTTCCCAGTTCATTAATACCGAAGCTGAGAGGTCTGTTACATCACCGAAAGAAAACTGTAACCTCTCATAAAAAACTCCTTTACGCGGTTTTACTTCAAATCGAATCAGATCATCCTGCTGTTTATAATTAAAAGCGCCCCATTGCTTATCGTCTTTATTTAAAATTATTGTCCATTTGTTCTCCAGTGGAATTGTGAAAAGGGAATATCTTCCTGCTGGAATTTTATTTCCTTCCACAGTCACATCGTTCGTAAATTGGATGGTAGTCGCTTCGTTTGCTCCTGTTCTCCATACCTGATTATAAGGAACGAGTGCGCCCCAAATTTTTCTTTCCCGCGCTGCCGGTCTGCAATAATTTATTATAATAGTTGTATAACCAATTGTTTGAGATACGGATGCCGGTGGACTTATACGTGGTAAGTCAACTTGTGAATAGGTCGAAATAGTCAACATACAATAAATGACTGCAAAAAAATTTTTCATGTTTTATTCTCCAGCTATTAATTGCTAAACAAAAATTGCTTCAAGAGAAGTTTCAATGATACTCGAAATGAATATTACCGGCGTAAGATAAAAAGTCTGGAAACAGGAATCCACAACATAAATTTAATACCGTAATTTGGTTTGTTGAACTATGGGATTGAGTTATATTAAAGTTGCTTAATTAGTGGCGGGCTAATTATAAACTTTGAACCCTTGCCAATCTGGCTTTCAACAAAAATGCTTCCATTCGCTTTTCAAGCATTTCCTTAACTATAATTAAACCAGGACCTGTTCTTTTTCTCTTTCCGTTCCTTTCAGGCTGAACACACTCTCTATTTTAAATAATTTCTGCTATTGCTGAAAGGTCATTCCTATTTCGCTATCTTCTATAATAATTGAAATAAAATCAGAATTGGAAGGTGGCGAAATGTATACATAATCTTTGCATGGTGTAAATTTAACTTCAGTTTCATTCATCACGATAACTTAAGTTGTTCGGCTTAATGCTCTATATAACATGATCGATAGTTTAAAGACATATAAGCACCCATCTAATTGTCGGACAAAAAATACTCTTTTTCACCATATTTTATTTGTTTTTGTGTAAAACAAAAAAATTCGCAAAAATTATTTGCCCCCTCTTGACAATTTCCTAAATAATTAATACAATTGCATAAAATAACCTTAATTAATTAATAAATTATCAACAATTCCCTTATAACAATTTAATTAGAAGTGTCCGTGAAGAAAATTGAAGCCATAATAAGACCATTCAAACTGGATGAAGTCCATAATGCGCTATTGGAGGCAGGTTTTGCCGGATTAACAGTAACTGAAGTGAGAGGATATGGAAGACAAAAAGGGCATAAGGAGGTTTACCGTGGCTCTGAGTACAATATTGAATTTGTTCCAAAATTAAAAATTGAACTTGTCTGTGAAGACGAAAAACTTGAAAGCGCTATTTCCATCATCATCGGCTCTTCCAAAACCGGCGAGGTCGGTGATGGTAAAATATTCATTTACTCAATCGATGAAGTCATTAGAATCAGAACTGAAGAATCGGGTAAAAGCGCCATTTAGAATTTGCGAAATAAAACATTTCTTTTTTTAATAATTCAGGAGAAAACATGAAAACAGTTAAAACAAAGTATCGGTTTATTCTTTTAGTCAGTTTCATAGTGCTATATATGAATTCTGCCTATTTAGCACAAAATGCTGCGCCAGACACGACAAACAAACCACTTACTATAACCGGAATGTTTGATATGTATTTCAGTAAAAATTTCAACAACCCGGCAAGTCACATTAATGGTTACAGGAATTTCGACGTAACTGAAAATCAATTTGACATAAATTTGGCTAAAATTGTTTTTCAGAAACAGGCAGCTCCTATTGGTTTTAGAGTAGACATCGCGTTCGGGCACGCTATGGATTTGGTTAATAGCGATGCAAGTCTCGGCTCTGAAAAAGCCTTGAAAAACATTGAACAAGCTTATTTTACGGCTGTTATACCCATTGGCAATGGATTGACTATAAATGCCGGAAAAATGGCTACTCACATGGGTGGCGAAGTAATTGAAACATCATCCAATATTAATTACAGCAGGTCTCTTCTTTTTGCATATGCTATCCCTTATTTCCATTTAGGGGCAATGGCAAGCTATCCGTTCAGCCCACAATTTAGCGCAACTGTTTATGTTTATAATGGATGGAATAATATTGTTGATAACAACAAGGACAAAACCTTAGGGGCAGAGATCACCTGGAGCCCTTCGTCTGATTTCACTTTCATTCAGAATTGGATTGGCGGACCGGAAGAAAATAACTCAACAAAACAGAGACATGTCTTTGATTCAATTATTAACTACCAGGCAACCAGTTCCCTTTTCCTAACAGTTAATGCTGACTATGGTCAGGAATCCCTGGAAACCGGCGGTTATGCAATCTGGAGAGGTGCGGCATTAACAGGTAAATACCAATTTAACGATAAATCTACATTCGCATTACGGGGAGAGATATATGACGATGAGGTTGGATTCACTACCGGCTTAATGCAGACTTTGAGAGAAATCACTCTTACTTATGAATACAAGTTTGCAAATAGTTTACTAACAAGAATCGAATTCAGGCGCGATTGGTCCAATAATGCATCCGCATTTGAAGATGAAACGGGTTCATTTGTTAAAGATAGTCAGAATACGATTCTGATAGGCGCAGTTTATAGTTTTTAATTACGAATAATAAAAAAAGGAGATCGATATGGCTGATACACCAACTTTGAAAAAATCGCTGGGACTTACCGGCGTAACAGTAAATGCGATGGCTCTTATAGCGCCAGGCGCATTTCTCTGGATTACTTACCAAATTCAGGCTTCCAATAACGGCGGCGATACCGATATGTGGACGGGAATTGTTGCAGCTTTAATTGTTGCATTTCTTACTGCAATTTCATTTTCAGAAATGGCTCGGCGCTACCCAGAAGCAGGTGCCGGCGGATCTTATTATTTTGCCGAAAAAGCTTTTCTTGATAAAGAAAATTCTGCGCATCACCGTTTTGCACGTCTTGCAAAATTTTTAACCGGCTGGGCGGCTCATTTGTTTTATTGGGTTTACCCCGGTGTGATGGTTGCAATGATGGCGGTTTTGGTCACATATATTTGCAGTCAGTTCGGTTTGAATCTTCCAATACTGGTACAAATTGGTATCGCCCTTGTATTCTCAATTCTTGTCGGATTTATTGCTGTTCGCGGAATAAGCGGATCAACTAATGTTGCTATTGCCATCAATGTAATTCAGTTAGTTTCATTAATCGGATTTAGTATTCTGGCTATTATGTTCCGGGTTCAAAATCCTTTACACGCCACACAATGGGCTCATGCATCGACGGGTTCAATTGTTTTTCCGCATAATTTATCTGCAATGCTTTTCCAATCAACCATTGCCATCTTAATATTGGTTGGATTTGAATCTTCTACTTCACTTGCAGGTGAAGCAATAAATCCTAAACGCGATATCCCACGCGGTGTTGTTTTATCGTTAATCATTCAAGGATTATTTGCATACTTATTTGAATATTTCGCGGCAAATTATGCTGTCAGTGAAAAATTAACTTTTACAAATCCGGACGGATCGGTATTAACCGGAATGGCAGCTGCTGCAGCTTCGGGTGCGCCAATTGGAGATCTCACTCGTTTAATTGGTGACTCGATGCTTGGCGGAAACGGATTTGCGTTAATGATTGTTATTGCCGCAACTGTTGGTTTGGCAGTATTGGGAACTACTTTGGCAGCCATGAACACTGCGGTAAGAATTAGTTTTGCGATGGCTCAGGATGATGAAATGCCAAGTTTACTTGGAGCTTTACACGATAAACATGCAACTCCTCATATGGGAGTATGGATGCTTGTGGCTGTTTCGGCAATTATTGGTAGTGTTGGTGTTTTGAGTGTTACAGCATTAACAGGTGTTACTCTCGCATCCAATATCGGCACGTTTATTCTTTATGCCCTTATATGCATTTTCACATTTGTAACATTTGTTGGAAGAAGCGAATTCCACAGTATCAAACATGCTGTTGTTCCCTTTTTGGGTTTGTTAGGCAACATAGCCCTTCTCGTGGGAATTGTTGTAATTGGTCTTACAACACCCGGCGTTTCGCAAGATGCAACTACAATGGCTCTATGGATTACAGGTGGTTGGGGAATTATTAGTGTTGCCTATCTTGTTTGGAATAGTAAACGAAGCGGCAAACATATTATTCCACCGGTAAGGGTAGCTAATAAAGTATAACCGATTATGAATAAAAATTATCCCGGAGGAGTGTTAAATCACTCCTCCTTTTTCTATTTATTTGGGAAACGCCGATGACGGCTGTAAAAATTAACTCTTATAGTTTTACTCATGTTGGAAAAGTCCGGAAGGAAAACGAAGACTCCATACAATTATGCAACCCGGATGATGAATTTACTGCTGCTAACGGTCACTTGTACGGAATTGCCGATGGTATGGGAGGCTATGCAATGGGAAAGATGGCAAGTTTTTTAGCTTTAGAAACTTTTTTTGACACATTTTATGTTGCGGATGTCCCTACACCTATTCAGAAATTTAAAATCAGCATACAAAATGCAAATTTACATGTATACCAAACGGCACAAAAGATGGGTGTCGGCCATATGGGCACTACTCTTACAGCGGTTAATATAGTTGGTAAAAATCTGTTTGTTGGTCACGTCGGCGATACCCGGGCATATTTAATAAGAAACAATAAAGCTAAGTGTTTAACTAATGATCACTCTAGGGTTGGCGGGTTGGTTCGTATGAAACTTCTTTCGCCTCAAAAAGTTCGTTCACATAATCAACGCTCTATTTTGGAAAAATGCCTCGGCTTCAATCTTTTTGTTCAGCCCGATGTATTCAAATTGCAGGCTCAAGATAATGATATAATAATATTATGCAGCGATGGTGTTTGGTCGGTAATTGAAGACGATGAGTTTGCAAAATTAGCCGATTCTATTAAAGACATAAAAGATTTAGGGCAAGAGGTTCTCGATTTGGCCCTGGAAAGGGAACATGACGATAATTTATCAATCATTGTAATACATCTTGCACGGCTTTCAGATAAATTGAATTCTGAAGAATCTAGAAAATTCCGGTTTTTACCAGGTGTTTTTAACCGTTTTATTAAATAAAAGATTATTTTGGAATCGTGGAAAAATGCTTGATAGCAATATATAAACGCAGCTTACGTTGATTCTAACATGAACGTTTATTATAATTCACAAAGTAACTCATTGACTCGTAAATAAATTTATGGCAATATCTACAAGACTACAGATTGGCGATCAATTTGATCATTTTCAAATTCGCAATCACATCGCCAAGGGCGGTATGAGCGATATATATTGCGCTTATGATCTTTTAAGCGGCAAAGAGGTCGTTCTGAAAATTCCGGATAGAATGACTATCGGCGACCCGGCTCAATACGAAAGATTTCAGCGTGAGCTGGAAGTAATGCGGACATTAAATCATCCGAGTATTCAAAAAGGATTAGAATCCGGAAAATTCAATAATACGCCGTATTTGGTAACGGAGCTGATTGATGGTGAATCGATGCGGGACCTTATTAGTAGATCAGCACCATTGCCCGTTGAAGACGCCGTTAATCTCATTAAAAAGATTGCAGATGGATTAAACCACTGCCACGAGAACGGAATTATTCATCGAGATTTGAAGCCTGAAAATATTTTAATGACATCGAGCGGACAACCGGTAATAATGGATTTCGGTTTAGCTCTTACAAAGAATGCTCATCGCGTTACTTATGCAAATTTAAGCAGTGCTGCCGGAACTCCGGATTATATGTCTCCGGAACAAATTGAAGGACACCGTGGTGATCAACGGACCGATATTTATGCACTAGGAATTATGTTCTACGAACTTCTTAAGGGAGAAGTTCCTTTCCACGGCGACAATAATCTTGCTGTAATGGCCCAACATCTTCAGCATGCGGTTCCCCGTCTCGATAAAGAAATAAAATATGTTTCTCCCCAAATTGCCGCTATTGTTGCAAAATGTTTACAGAAAGATCCTGATCACCGATACAAAACAGTAAAAGAATTTTTGGACGAGCTCGAGAATCAGGAAGGCGTAGATATTACAATCCTTGATCGCGTAACCGGCTTGCAGTCTGCGGCTCCTTTCTGGCGCTCACCGGTATTGAAAGCTATCGGCTCCGGGTTTTTGATTTTATTGATTCTTGCTGTCTTGGCATTGATACTGCAATCGTTTCATAAATAAATTAAAGATTATAAATGGCAGATATGACAAAAAATATTTCCAGCGAACAATTATTGGCACAGGTCAAAGAAAGGGGCGTCAAATTTATTGACCTGCAGTTTACCGATATCGGTGGCGCGATAAAAAACGTTACAATTCCAATAAAGGAATTGGAATCAACTTTAAACCACGGAATCTGGTTTGACGGTTCATCTATTGAAGGATATGCGCGCATAGCTGAGAGTGATATGTATCTGATTCCTAATATTTCAACATTTGCAGTACTGCCATGGCTCTCCGGCAATGAAACAACAGCGCGGCTTATTTGTGATGTTTATACTCCCGATGGTCAGCCATTCTTAGGGGATCCCCGTGCTGTGTTATTACGCGTTCTTGCCGATGCCGGGAAAATGGGTTTTATCTATACTACCGGACCTGAACTGGAATTTTTTCTTTTCAAACCATCTGCCGACGGAAATTTAATTCCGCCGCATCCACAGGACGGTGCCGGATATTTTGACCAGCCGCTTGATTTGGTTGCAACAAGTCTCTGGAGGCAAATTACTGAAGCTCTTTCGGCGTTCGATATTGAAATAGAAGCTATGCACCATGAAGTTGCTACAGGTCAGCATGAGATTGATTTCCGGTATTCGGATGCTCTCAAAACGGCAGACAATGCTGTTATATTTCGAGTTCTGGTAAAAATACTTGCCGAGCAGAAAGGTCTGTATGCCACTTTTATGCCTAAGCCCGTACGCGGCTTAAGCGGAAGCGGTATGCATGTACATCAAAGTTTAATCTACAAAGCAAACGGAACAAATGCATTTTCAGATCCCGGAGATTCACATGGGCTTTCAAAAATTGCCAAACACTTTATTGCCGGGCAGTTAGCTCATGCAAGAGGAATGGTTGCTATTCTTGCACCTCTTGTTAATTCTTATAAGCGATTGGTGCTCGGATATGAGGCGCCGGTCTATTTAAGCTGGGGAAGAATTAATAGATCCGCTCTGATTCGAATTCCAAGGGCTCACACTCCTGAATCGACGAGAATTGAATTGAGGTGCCCGGATCCTAGTTGTAATCCGTATCTTGCTTTTGCAGTTATGCTTGCTGCCGGGTTAGATGGAATCCGCCGTGAGCTACAAATACCTGATGCAACTGAAGAAAATATTTACTTGCAGACAAACACACTGCCGAAATCCAAAGACATACTTCCCGAAGCCTTAAACGAAGCAATAAATGAACTTGAGAAAGATTCTGTGCTGCGTGAAGCATTGGGCGCTCATCTATTTGAAAGATTCATAAATGCAAAAAGATTGGAATGGGAAGATTATAGACTGGAAGTCAATCCTTGGGAATTAGATAAGTATCTGCCGCTTTTTTAATTTGTTTTTATCCCGGTAACCCTTGAAACTTCTTTCTTGCCGAATGAGTATAAATTAGCAAACAAATTCGTCTTCAACTCGTCATATTATTAAACAAAAATTAATTCTTATGAAAAATCAGAATTTAAAAAGAAAACTAACACGTCAAACAATTATCAATACAATCAAAGAATATGGGAAATATTTTTTGATTTTATTTGTAATAACGTCTTCCATAATTCAGGGTTCCCGTGTTCCAACCGGTTCAATGGAAACTACAATTATGACCGGCGATTGGCTGATGACAAACAAACTGGCATTTGAGTTAACAACACCGCGCAATATACCGTTTACAAATATTGAACTTCCGCACGTTACTATTTTTAAGTGGGGTGATCCTAAACCAAATGATATTGTAGTATTTCAATTTCCAGGAATGAGAGACCAGATAAAAGACACAGTAATTCAAAATTATGTTAAGCGCTGCATTGCTGTTCCGGGAGATACACTGCGCGTTGTTGACCGTGTGTTGTATGTAAACGGAAAAGAATTTCCCCGCCCGGCACATATTCAATATTTAAAGAGTTACTCACTACCCGCAGAATCTGTTGATTCTGACATTTTTCCAATAAGCAAAAATTGGAATTCTGATAATTATGGCCCTCTTGTTGTTCCAAGCAAGGGAGATAAGATTGTGCTTTCGCTTGATAATATTGACCAATGGAAAACTTTTATAGACCGTGAGTTTTTAAATGATGTTGTGGAAATATCAAGCGGAAAAATTTTTATTAACGGCAAAGAAACAAATGAGTATACTGTTAAAGATGACTATTATTTTATGATGGGAGACAACCGCGATAACAGTTTAGATAGCAGGTACTGGGGATTTGTTCCGAGAAGAAATGTTATTGGCAAGCCGCTTTTTGTGTATTGGTCATGGAACAGCGATATACCATTTTCAGATTTCTTTAACCTGCTTTCGTCAATTAGATTAAGCAGGGTGGGGAAAATTGTTTATTAATTTACCTTACACATAATTAAATTTATAACCACATCCTTCAGAGAGTGTGTGAAAATTGATTTTTAACACCAAAAAGTTTCGATTATAAAATGAAATCAAATCCATCTCATACAATTTTGACACTTTTAATATAGGCTCTTTAAGTCGTTGATAAATATTTGGGCTAAAGCCCTTTTCTTTTTTGTTGTTCTTTTTCTCCGTCGTGAACGGCGGAGTTATTCAATGGACAAATAATTTCGTTATTAGCTTGCCACTTCTTCATGAACGGTGGAGTTATAATATTATTAACCACGTCCTTCAGAGTCTGTTGCATAACTAATC
>PMDS01000025.1 GCA_003155655.1 Melioribacter sp. | reverse complement strand
GTTACCGATGTTCTGCTTATTGTCAGTTAGTTGTTAGTGGTTGGTGGTTAGTTGGCTGAGTTTTCCAATTTTTTTTCTCCTTTCTACTTACTCCGGTCTCCTTACTACTTTTCTCTTAACACTTTCTTAACCGCCGCTACTGCTCGGTCAATATCATTTTCGTTTGTCAGCCAATTCAGAACTGAAACTCGCATGCAGCGTTTTCCGCGCCAGGTTGTTCCGCTGAAAAATGCTTCTCCCGATTTCCTGATATCTTCCATTATCATTTCTGTATAATCATCATGATCTGCTTCAGTTGCGTTGTTCTTTGAATTTTTAAATCTTACCAGTCCCTGGTTAATTGTGGGTGTCCATATAATTTCAGCGCCATCTAATTCACCAATTTTTGTTACAAGTGAGTGAGCAAATTTGCAAGTTCTTTCAACTAGTTCAGAAATTCCTTTTCTGCCAAGCTGGCGTATGGCGGCATAAGTAGCAACCCCGCGTCCTCTCCGCGACCAGTCAGGAGTCCAATTAATTTCGTCGCGTGCATTCTCATCATGAATTAAATAGCTTGCCCTGTGAGAAATAGAATTAAGGTGAGCCTTGCTGTCGGCAATAAATGCATACCCGCAGTCATAAGGAACATTGAGCCATTTGTGACCATCCGTAACCCAGGAATCCGCAAGTTCATATCCATTGGTGAAATGTTTATATTTTTCGCTTGCCGCAGCCCATAAACCAAATGCGCCATCCACATGAACCCATGCATTGTAATTATGTGCAACGGGAATAATTTCTGAGAACAGGTCAAATGCACCAATGTTTAAATCTCCGGCCTGAAGGACAAGAATTGTAGCCGTTTCTTTATTGGATTTTAATTCTTCAAAGAGAGGAGCTATTTTAATTTTTCCTTCATCATCAACAGGCAAACTAATTATTGAATCAATTCCCAATCCAAGCAAACGAACTGCACGTTCAACGGAACCATGTTTTTCGCTGCTGGTTAGAATTCTAATTTGCGGTGCGCCGTTCATTCCTTTGCTTTCAACATCCCAATTCCTTTTAGACAATAAAGAATTACGCGCAGCAGCCAGACAGGTTACGTGAGCCATTTGGGAGCCAGTAACAAATGCAAAACTTGCTTGTGCGGGCAAGCCTAATAAATCTTTTAACCAGTTACCGCAAACTTCCTCAATTACAGCTTCGGCCGGGGCGCTTGCAACCAAACAAGCATTTTGGTCCCACGCCGATGTAAGCCAATCTGCTGCAAGCGTGGCAGGTACGGAACCGCCAACTGCCCACCCGAAAAAACGGCCTCCTGCGCTTCCTATTAAACCGCCCTCGGTGTCAGACACAAGTTCATCAATCACTTTTTGCGCATCAAATTCTTCAGTATTTAATTGCTTATTTAACTTCAAACGCAATTCACTCAATGTACTGGTAGCCGCAACAGATTTACTATCTAGATTTTCAAGATGTGAAAGGGCATGCTGAAGAGTTTTTTCAAGGATTAGACGAAATGAATTATCATTTTTCATTTTAAACCTTTAATGGCAATAAAATAATTTTGAGATTATAAATTATGAATCCCTTTTTCCAATTGCAGAAGTTTTTGCTTACGCCACAATCCTCCTCCGTAACCGCCAAGATTTCCGTTCTTATTTACAACACGGTGGCAGGGAATTACAATTGCAATCCTGTTTAATCCGTTTGCATGTCCAACGGCGCGCTGACCTTTAGGAACGCCAACTTTTATTGCCATATCCTCATATGAAATTGTTTTTCCATGCGGAATGTTTAAAAGTTCATTCCAAACTTTTTGCTGAAATTCGCTGCCTGGAAAAATTAACGGAACAATAAAATGTTTTAACCTGCCTGAGAAATAATCTTTAAGTTCTTTTTTTAACTGTTCAATGTGGTTATTCGTTCCCGGAATTACCGGACATTTAAATATTTTCCGCAAGGTTGTAAACTGCGCATCAAGCATCCTGCGGTCTGAAAATTCCAACAGGCAAATTCCTTTGCTTGTTGCGGCAGCAATTAATGGTCCCATCGGGCTTTCAATCCATGCAGTAACAATACAATCTTTCTCTTTACTTTTTCCGGGAGGAGTGCCGAAGGTTTTTACAAACGCATCGCGAAATCCGCTGTGAGATTGATAACCGTATCCTAACGCAACATCATCAAGATCTTTTCCGTTTTTAATCTGCTCAAATGAAATCCCCAGACGCCTACCGCGGCAATATGCCTGGAAAGTCATATTATAGTTTTTAAAGAAATATCTTCTGGCGCGGGCGGGGTCTATTTTAATTGAACGGAGAAAAGCGTCATTGTAACGGGCGGTTGGATTTTCTTCTATTGTCTTTAACAATTTAGAAACCCACTCAGGCGGTGTGCCATGCGCTTCAAGAGGCCGGCAGCGTTTGCATGGTCTGTAACCGGCAAAAACAGCTTCACGTGCCGAAGGAAAATACTCCACATTTTTAGGAAGAGGCTTGCGCGCACTGCAGGAGGGACGACAGAATATTCCAGTGCTTTTTACCGCGAGATAAAAAATACCATCATAGGAGGCATCACTTTTTTTATAAGCCTGTTCCATTTCCTTAACGGATGGAAAAGTATTTTCACTACTTTTTGTGTTCATTTTAAATCCCTTCAAAATTACTTACACAATATTACGTCACAGCAAAAAGCAGTTCCACCGGAAAATGGACATGGATATTTTTTATAGCAGATAGGTTTATAATATTATCGTTTAGATAAACTTGGGGTTTTATGAGAAGAATAATGAAGCGAGTATCGCGTCCCAGGTGGATCATTGGGAATCCCTATTATTTCCGGCCAAACATAAACTATTGCTCTAGCTTTCTCAAATTGTTTTTCTTTGTGAAGAGAAGCGCTTATTAAAATATGGCTAATATTAAGTTTTTTACAAATTGTTGGAAGTTTTGGTCCCCCATACTTCTGTCCGCGATCTGTCGAAATAATTATCCAGTTATCTTTGGATAACTGTGGAATCCATTCATCATCGGGTGTTCCTTTTTCGTAAAATTCTTGAATGTGCTTTACTTCAGGTTTTAATACATGCCAAGTAAGAAGGTTGGCTAATGATACAGTAATCGGCTGTCCGATGTTTTCATCAATAAGTATTTTTAATTGTGCCATTAAGCAGCTTTTAGATCTAATGTCTCTATATATTTTGAAGCAGTATATACATCTTCAATAGTAACACCATATGCTTCAGAAGCAGCTTCCAGACTACCTTCACTTTGAAATGCTTCCCATAGAACAATCGCTGGAATTTTAACTCTTTCAACAAGAGGCTCCCCGAATCTAAATTTTGGATTCATAATGATACCTTGAATTGGTTTATACTCAATTGCAAAGCCAGTTGAACCAAAACACAAGTCTTTCATATATAATTCAATAATTTTCCTCATTGCTAGCTGACCTTCACCTTTGCCAGAAAGTTGTATCGGATTTTCTTCCTTTTCTAATGAAATATAAATGTCTTTACCAAAAAGGTATGTTGTATGTTCTTTTGCAAAAGGATAATCAACATTATATTTTTTTTTAGCAATTTCTAAAGCTTCCCTAATCTTTTGTAGTGGAATGTTATGTTGCCGGCGGATATCTCGAATTGCTAGGGCCTGAATGAAATCCAAAAAAGACATGATTTTATTATCATCAAGGATTTTGATGCCACTAATTTCAGCCCATCGATATAGAGTTTTGTAATGTAAACGGGAATAGTTCGCTGCTTCTCTAAGAGTATAAAGGCCAGATTTCAATATGTTAATTGAATAATCTGTTTTCATTTTCTTTTTGTTTCTATGGTTAAATTAAATAAAATGTTATTCAATCTCTACTTAATTAACAGATACCATGTTATTATCTAATTCACTTTTTAGAGATAAACTCTTTGAAAAATAGCAAAGTTCCTTACATGGTCATACATTATTGAGTTCCGGCTATATTCTAATCTCTTTTCTCATTTAGCCTTATGAGAATCTAAAAATTCTATTATGGCATGGTTTATTTGATCAAACTCAATTAGAAACGCATCATGACCGGCAATTGAATCAATTTCAAAATATTCAGAACCCGGTATTAGCGAAGCAATTTCTTTTTGTTCGTAAACGGGATATAAAATATCGGAATTAATCCCCATGCATAAAGTTTTTGCTTTTATGCTTCCAAGTGTTTCCTGTAAAGAGGCACGGTTTCTTGTAACATCGTGCGAATCCAGCGCGCGAGTTATATAAAAATATGTATTGGCGTCAAAGCGGTTAACAAACTTTTCTCCCTGGTGGTACAGATAACTTTCCACCTGGAAAAGTTCTTCGCAAGTCTTTGCAGTAGGGTATTTATTAACTGTTACGTCCCTTCCGAACTTTTGCTGAAAACTTGCGGCGCTTCTGTAGCTAACCATTGCAATCATACGTGCCGTTGAAAGACCCGCACGCGGCTGCTCTGAATAATATCCGTTTTTATAAACCGGGTCATCAATAATAGCTTTTCGCGCAATTTCATTAAGCCCTATACACCATGCTGAATGCCGAGAGGCAGTGGCAATTGGAATAATTCTTTTAACCATTTGCGGATACATTAATGCCCATTCTAGAACCTGCATACCGCCAAGCGAACCGCCTGAAATTGCCTGCACTTCATTCACGCCCAGATATTGTAACAGCTGATATTGAAGCTTAACCATATCACGAACAGTTATAATGGGAAAATCCATTCCGTATTTTTTTCCAGTTGCGGGATTTACCGATGTTGGGCCTGATGTACCGTAACAGCTTCCAAGGATATTTGAGCAAACAACAAAATGTTTACCGGGATCAAATGCTTTTCCGGAACCTATTAAACCATCCCACCAACCTTTATGCTTAGGCGCCGGATTGTAATCCGGCGCTGTAGTTTTATAGTAATAGTCTGAAGCATGCGAGTCACCGCTGAGAGCGTGACAAACCAGAACCGCATTAGTTCCTTCCGCGTTAAGCTCACCGTACGTTTCATACGCCACAGTAACACCCTGCAGCACTTTACCAAAATCCAATGTGAATGGTTCATCAAAATGGACTAATTTTCTTTCTGAAACACTTTCTTCAGTCATAATTTCTTTGCTATTCATTTTATTCTCTGGTTTTAAATATAACTACTTTCTTATTAACCAAGGGCTTGCTCAAAATCTTCAATTATATCATCAATATGTTCAAGTCCCGGTGATACGCGGATCAATCCGGGAGTAGCTCCGGCTTCAATTTTCTCCGCATCGGATAACTGGCTATGTGTAGTTGAGGCCGGATGAATAACCAGAGTCTTGGCATCACCAACATTAGCAAGCAAACTGGATAATTTTACATTATTGATAAATGATTTTCCTGCTTCGTAACCGCCTTTTAATTCAAAGGTTAAAATTCCGCCAAATAAATCTTTTCGAAAATACTTTTTGGCTGTTGCGTAATCAGGATTATCTTCCAAGCCCGGGTAAACAACCGATGCAACTTTTGGATGTTTCTTAAGCCATTTTGCAAGTGCAAGTGTATTCTGGCAATGGCGTTCAACACGCAGCGAAAGGGTTTCCAATCCCTGTAAAAACAAGAAAGAATTGAACGGACTTAAAGCCGGACCAACATCGCGCAATTGTTCAACGCGGGCGCGGATTATAAAGGCTATATTCCCAAATGGTCCGCCCTCTCCAAAGACTTCCCAGAAATTCAATCCATGATAAGATGGACTTGGTGTAGTGAATAAAGGAAATTTTCCGTTGCCCCAATTAAATTTTCCGGAATCAACAATTACACCGCCAATTGAAGTACCGTGCCCGCCAATCCATTTAGTAGCAGATTCAACTACAATATCAGCTCCATGTTCAATTGGTCTGACGATGTAACCGCCCGCACCAAATGTATTATCAACTATCAATGGAATATTATGTTTATGTGCAAGGTCTGCAAATTTTTTCAAATCAGGAATGTTCAAGCCTGGGTTGCCAATAGTTTCAATGTAGAGAGCTTTTGTTTTATCATCAATTGCAGATTCATAATCTTCCGCTTTGTTGGTTGCAACAAACTTTACATTTATTCCAAGACGCGGAAAGGTAACTTTGAACTGATTGTAAGTACCGCCGTAAAGAAAACTTGTTGAGACAATGTTATCGCCAGCCTGTGCAATTGTAGAAATAGTTATGAATTGTGCCGCGTGTCCGGAAGCGACAGCCAATGCCGCAGCTCCTCCTTCAAGTTTTGCAATTCTTTCTTCAAAGACTGCCGTAGTAGGATTCATAATTCTTGTATAGATGTTTCCAAATTCTTTCAGTCCAAAAAGATTTGCAGCATGATCTGCGCTGTCGAAATTATAAGAAGTAGTTTGATAAATTGGTACCGCGCGGGATTTTGTTACAGGATCTGGCGTTTGCCCTGCATGAAGCTGCAAAGTTTCAAAACGGTAATTGTTAGTTTTTGTATCGCTCATTTTTGTTTCCTTTCAGATTTGTTATTAATTAATAATATATAAAAAAGCCCTTCTTTTTGTGAAGAGCTTATAATCATTTATAAAAAATTGTGATTACGCAGCCCCTTCACATGAGGTCGGACATATCCATAATGAACATCATAATAGACATAACAAGCTGCCTGCCTGCATCAGGAGGTTTTAGTAAAGGAATATTTTTAATTTCTATTTCCATATTTCACTTATATATAACAAAAAAGCCCTTCAAAATTTCTTGAAGGGCTTTGACTAATAGTCTATTAGAATGAAGTTTAGCCCTTCATATAAAATAACATCATAATCATACACATCATACCATGCATAAAGTTTTTGCTGTTGTTATTTTTTATGAGGAGACTCATTTTTCCGCTTTGATTACTTTTGTTGCAAAGCTAAAATAAAATTGTTCACTTGTCAAGGGTATAAATAAAAAAACTAAAAAAAATTTGCAGACTGCGTTATCCGTTTCAACAATTGTAACCGCAATTATTCTTTTCTGAATACTGAAAGAAAAAACTTTGGCTTTCCGTTGGTCCCAAATGATTCAGGATAGCTGTCTCCTGTGAGGTTGTAACAAATTGTTAGTTCATTATCTGTAAATTTATAAATTGCAGTAAAATGTTTTCCGGTGTTAACTCCTTCTTTACCGTAAATATCCATTTTATCGTCGTTGTATTTCACAATACCTTTATCAACACTCTCAGCAGTTAACGTATAGGTGCTGTCGCTTAGGACAAGCTTTTCATTCTCAAAAATGGCTTTCGGCATAGCAACTCCACCGATTTCCTGCTTAACCGGTATCCACGTACCATTTAAATCCTGCGGTTTTATTGGAGTGTTTTTTATTGATGCACTACTAAGACCGAAAATTAACAGAAAAATGTATGTTATTAGATGCATGTTTTTATCCTTTCAAAATGCATTTATAGTTGGTTGTTATCAGGATGAGAGTGATTAAAGTTTACAACAATTTTTAATTTTGAAAAGTTTCTTATATGAATACGATGGTCATTTTGTTTTTTCAATCTGTCTACTAATCACATCTTTAAAACAACTAGCATTATCCCGAAGGTATACCTACGGAATAATGCCAACACTCCTGAAAAATAAGATCATAAAAACCAGGCAGGTTTAATATTTTTTTACATCCACGAGGAAAGGATTATACCCATAATCAACAACGAAATAAGCCAGAATGCATTATCGAGGAGCCAAAGGCCCCACGGTTTTTTTTCATACAATTTGGTAGTCAGGGTTACGGGCGCAATATATCCCAACCAGCCGAAAAAGCCACCCATTAAACCTCCGGCTATTCCGCTCATTTTAAAGTAAGCGTTTCCAAAGGCAATAGAGTGGTAGAGAACATAACTTAGAACTAACGACCCAATAAAGGTAAGAATAATATTAACAGGTGAAGGCTGCATGTCGGCAATTCCTGTAAGTTTCTGCCAGGTTTTTCTAAAAATTGCCGCATACCAGATAGTTGCAATAATATAATTTACTATTGCAGCAACTAATACTGCTAAATAATTTACGCTAAGTTCCATATTTATATTTCCTTATTTTTTTTTAAGTAATGTATAATTAAAAATCAGAAACAAAGTACCCTCGTTAAAATGGAGTTGGTACTTGTTCAAGTTAGCACAAAAGGAAATAGTTGTCAATCGTTTTCTATGACATCAACAGACCCTTTGGTCTACTATTTTATTATTGAGGGGCAAAGCAAGTGTTTACAAAAGATTACTTGCCAGTTCCGCAAGTTCACTTCGCTCACCTTTTTCAAGATTTACGTGAGCGTAAAGTTTCTGTCCTTTGAAATGATCAATTAGAAACGACAACCCGTTTGACTGGGAATCAAGATATGGATGATCTATCTGGTAGATATCTCCTGTCAGAACAATCTTTGCCCCTTCACCGGCGCGTGTAATAATTGTTTTAATTTCGTGGGGGGTTAAATTTTGAGCTTCGTCAACAATAAAATAAATTCTTTGCAGACTTCTTCCGCGAATATAACTAAGAGGTTCAATAACAAGTTTTTCTTCTTTTATCATTGAGTTAATAAGCTGGTGGCTTTTATCCGTTTCGGGAAATTGATCTTGAATAACTTTCAAATTATCCCACAAAGGCTGCATGTAAGGCGCAAGTTTGCTTTCGACGTCTCCGGGAAGATAACCAATATCTTTATTGCTTAATGGAACAACCGGGCGTGCGATGTAAATCTGCCTGTAATTTTTTCTAACCTGCAGCGCGCAAGCAAGTGCAAGCAAAGTTTTGCCGGTCCCCGCCTTACCAGTCATTGAAACAAGCGGGATGTTTGTGTTTACTAAAGCATCAACAGCAAATGTCTGTTCTGCATTGCGTGGTTTAATGCCATAAACTGTTTGTTTATCAACACGTTTAAATTTTTCCATATCAGAATCCAAACATGCAAGCACAGAACGGGCTGAATTACGCAGAATAAAATATTTGTTTGGAACCGCTTCAGTTTTAATCTTTTTAAGAATCTGCTTAGCAGTAACTTCAAATGGGGGCTGGTAGAGTTTTTGCAGTATATCATCATTAAAATCTTCTTGTACAGATTTGCCGCTGTAAAGCTCTTCAACATTTGAAACCCTGTCTGTAGTGTAGTCTTCAGCTGGAATGCCAAGAGCTTTAGCTTTCATTCTCAAGTTTACATCTTTGCTAACAATGATTGTTTTCGATTTATCCTTATTCAACCTTGATACTTCCACGGCAGCGCTTAGAACCCGATGGTCGACGTTATCTTCACGAAACACATCGTGAATTTCGCTCGATAACCCTTTTGTAATTACAATTCTAACTTTTCCTTTACCCTTACCAAGCGGTACACCGCCGTTGAATATTTCATTGCCGGTGATATTATCAAGTGTACGCGCAAATTCTCTTGCATTAAGATTTATTACCTGGTTCCCTCTTTTAAAATGATCCAGTTCTTCAATTACTGAAAGGGGTATAATTATATTATTATCTTGAAAATGATTTATACAGGTTGGATCGTGAAGAATTACGTTTGTATCGAGGACAAAAGTTTTAGGAGTAGATTTTGCCATTTAAAACTTCCCTTTATTAAAAGAACGCATTTTATATGAATAATATTCTAAGTAATTTCACTCAAAACATAATTAAATTTTTTTTCTTTGTCGAAATATTTCTCGGTTTAATAATTTTTACATTGATTACAGGTTGGATATGCACCTTAGAACAATAAATCCCTCTTCAGGAAAAATTGAAAAAGTATTCAAAGAGCATACACCTGCCCAGATAGACGTAATGATCGATGCAGTTCAGGATTCATTTTTAAAATGGCGTGAAACTGATTTTACAACCCGTTCCCACTTGATGCAAAATGCCTCCCGGATTCTTCTTGAACAGAAAGAACAATTTGCAAAAATTATGACCCTGGAGATGGGCAAACCCATCATGCAGGCATATGCCGAAGTAGAAAAATGTGCATGGGTGTGCAGTTACTATGCTAAAAATGCCGAAGAAATGCTGGCAAAAGAAATTATAACAACAGATGCTTCTGAAAGCTATATACAGTTTGATCCAATAGGAATAGTGCTTGCGATTATGCCGTGGAATTTTCCATTCTGGCAGGTATTCCGATTTGCGGCGCCGTCAATAATGGCGGGTAATACATGCATTCTTAAACATGCATCCAATGTTTCAATGAGCGCACTAGCAATAGAAGAAATATTTATTGATGCCGGTTTTCCGGTTAATATTTTTAAGACCTTTCTTGTAAGTTCCTCTAATGTTAAGCAAATTATAAATCATTCCTCAATAAAGGCCGTTACATTAACAGGGAGTGAGCCTGCCGGCAGAAAAGTGGCGCAATTATGCGGAGAACGTCTTAAAAAGGTGGTTCTTGAGCTGGGCGGCAGCGATCCTTTTATTGTTCTTGAAGATGCGAATATTGACGAGGCAGTAAAAACCGCAGTCACAGCAAGATTAATTAATAACGGTCAAAGCTGCATAGCTGCAAAACGATTTATAGTAGTTGAAAAGATCTATGAAGATTTTGAGAATAAATTTGTTGCTGCGATGAAGTCCGTTAAGACCGGCGATCCCATGGAACGTACGACAGAGTTGGGTCCTATTGCCCGTGAAGATCTACTTAACGAACTGGAAGAACTGGTAAAGCAATCTGTTTCTAAAGGAGGTGTAATTCTTTGCGGCGGCAAGAGAATTTTAAGGGAAGGATATTTTTATGAGCCTACCATATTAACCAATCTCCGTAAAGGTATGCCTGCATATGACGATGAAATATTCGGACCTATTGCAAGTTTAATAAAAGTTAAAGATGAAAATGAAGCTATTAAAATTGCCAACGATTCATTTTTTGGTCTTGGCGCTTCACTTTGGACTTCCAATATTGCTAAAGCAAAGGAACTTGCCTGCAAAATAGAAAGCGGCTCAGTATTTATTAATGGTATGGTAAAATCCGATCCGCGCCTGCCGTTTGGCGGAATAAAAAATTCGGGATACGGCAGAGAACTTTCTCATTACGGCATTAAAGAGTTTATGAATATTAAAACAATCTGGATAAAATAAATGAGGGATGAAATGAGAACAAGTAAACAATCGGTGGAAATTTTTTTAGCACAAAAGACTATTGCAATTGTGGGTGTTTCGAGAAATGAAAGGAAATTTGGAACCGCTGCTTATAAAGAACTTAAAAGCAAAGGATACAAAGTTTATCCTGTAAACCCCAACATGAGCGAAGTAAACGGAGAAAAATGCTATCCTAATTTGCATGAACTGCCGGAGAAACCCGGCGGAGTTTTTATTAGCGTTAAAGCGGATGAAACAGAAAAAGTTGTTAAAGAAGCTGCCGGATTAAAAATTAATAATATCTGGATGCAGCAGGGTTCCGAATCATTTGAAGCAATAGAATATTGTAAAAAAAATAATATTGATGTTGTGCATAATGAGTGCATACTTATGTTTGCAGAGCCGCTTGTATTCGGGCATAAAGCTCACAGATGGATCAAAGGAATATTTGGAAGACTTCCGAATTAAAATTGTTGAGGTAATATGAAGCAAAGATGCCCGTGGTCAAGTAATGATCCACTATATCAAAAATACCATGATGAAGAATGGGGTGTGCCTGTTCATGACGACCGAAAACTATTCGAAATGTTAATACTTGAAGGAGCGCAAGCCGGGTTGAGCTGGATTACAATTTTACGCAAACGGGATAATTACCGTGCGGCATTCGATAATTTTGACGCAAAGAAAATTGCAGCATATAATGCTAAAAAAGTGAAGCAGCTATTGCAAAATGAAGGCATTGTACGCAACAGGTTGAAAATAGGGGCTGCAATTCAAAACGCCAAATGTTTTCTTGAAGTACAAAAGGAATTTGGTTCCTTCGATAAATATATATGGCAGTTTGTTGGCGGTAAACCTGTTAAGAATAATTATAAAAGCTTAAAAGACATACCGCCCAAAACCAGTATGTCTGATGCAATGAGCAAGGACTTAAAAAAGCGTGGATTCAAATTTACGGGGTCGACAATATGTTATGCATTTATGCAGGCTGTCGGAATGGTTAATGACCATATTACAGAGTGCTTCAGGTATTAAGCTCATTATATCCCTGTGATTACATTCATCTTACAAATTACACCCCCAAAAAAATCGTTTTGAAATAAGTGTCTAATAAAGTAAAATGAAAGTATTTTATATAGAACAAGATTAAAATTTTCTAATTGCGTTTTAATATTTTTAGGATATATTTTTGCGGCATAGTCTTTGTGATTATAAGAGAAATTTTTGAGCTGGGTTAAAAAAAATAGATCTGATCGAGCAGTTATTAAATAACAAATTAAATTATGCGGAGGGTGCACTGAAAAAAACATTAATCAAAGTATTCATTTTAATCCTAGTCTCACTTGCTACAAAAACCTTTGCACAAGGCAGGCAGGACTTTACGCTCGTGAACAAAACAGGCGTGGTTATTAACAACCTACACATTTCTCCATCTTCATCCGATGACTGGGGAGCAGACATTTTAGGCCAGGATGCTCTTGATACCGATCAATCATTAGATATCAAATTCCATCCCAGAGAAAATGTTTGTAAATGGGATTTGAAAGTTAAAGACTCATCCGGTAATTCTCTTGAATGGACAGACTTAGATCTTTGCAAGGCTGTAAAAATTACGCTGCATTGGGATGCAAGTAAAGGAACCGGAACAGCAACTATTGATGAAGAATAATTTTTCCCGAATAAAAAAAACCGATTAATGACAGCCCATATAAAATACGTTTAGCGTGAAAGTAAGTACCCGGACGTGAGGATTTTTCGCCTTCCATAATGGAAAAAAGTGCAACGATTAATTCCAAAGACAAGACATAATATTTAATTCATTTTTCGAATCCGTACTTCCTCGGCTGTCGAGGACCATTCCTCGACAGAGAATGTTTGTACAGTCAAGGAGTGGTCCTTGACTGCCTGGAAAGTGCAACGATTAATTTCAAAGACAAGACATAATATCTAATTCATTTTTCGAATTCGTACTTCACAATCTTTTTTATCTTTCAATAGTTCTACTAACTCATTAACGTTGGTATTTCCATAATGATAAGGATAAAGAATTTTAGGATTAAACATTTTTACTGCATCTGCAACCATTGACGGAGTCATAGTATAAGGCAAGTTCATTGGCAGAAAAGCGATATCAATACCATTAAGATTTTTCATCTCCGGCACATTTTCAGTATCACCAGCCACATAAACTTTTACGTTTGCAAAAGTCAGTACATAACCATTTCCCATTCCCTTTGGATGAAAAGCTTGCCCTGTTTCACTTTTGTTAATGATGTTATAAGCAGGGACTGCTAAAATTTTAATCCCATTGAATGAAGCTGTATCACCGTTCTTTAGAACAGAGCCACTTTTCGCTGTTTGAAGGGACGCTTCATTACAAAATAATTTCGTACCATCTTTTTTTATCGTTTCAATTGCTTTCGGATCCAAATGATCTCCATGATGGTGAGTGATTAATATTAAATCGGCTTTTGGTAATTGGGAGTAATCTGCATACCTGCTGACCGGATCGATATGAGTTATAATATTTTTAAATTCAAACATTAATGTGCCATGGCCAATGAAAGTTATTTTCAAATCACCGGCTGATGTTTTTATTATATCCGTTTGGAAATTATTCTGAGCTTTTAGAATATAAACCGATAATAATAAAACTATTATTGCAAATAGATTTCTCATAAGTGAACTCCTTAATTACTGAAAGTAATTTAGTAATTTTTCTTGAGGAATGGGAATTTGTATTAGATCAACATTTATACTAAACATCTCCGCCCGGTCACAAGACTTTCTTAAAATTCATCTTGCCGACCTCATTCGGCAGGAGGGAGGAATTATATTGTTCAAATAATATTTTTTTACCCATTGACTTTTTATTTATTAATAAAGTTAGAGTCTTTTTAAAATACTATTTGTTGCTACCCCATGTAGCACGATTTGAGCCGTTCCCACTGCCTACGTCATACCCATGATTTCCAGCCCATTTGCGGCCCGCGACATCTAGATCTGGTTGACCGCAGTTCAGATAGTCCTCGGTCAGCGATACATCTCCATAGAGATCGAGCAAATCGGCTAATTCCGGAATGCGTGTCTCATCACCCTGTTTAATAAAGTTTAAGCATGCTTGGACAACACCTTCTTTCGCACCTGCTTGTTCGGGGAAGAGATCTACAGCTGCTAAAGCTTCTCCAATAGCAACCAAGCCAGCCCCTTTCGCTGAAGCTTTGTCAAATACATTTTCCCAAGTGGTTTGCCCTGATTTAATACTAGCTGCAATTCGAACAGCGTTATCCGATGAGTTGGCACTGACTACAAGCAAGACTTTCTGATCTGTCAACTTGCCAAAGACAATTTTACAAACTTCTCTGTCTTTTGTCTCGCTAGAAACCTTGCCAAGTGCTTCCTGTTGATTAAGCTGTCGTGCTGCCTCTAAACGTAAAAGATCGAATTCACCATGTAATGCGACTTCAGCCAGCTTATCATTATTGGTTTGATTCTTAATCGACGCCAATTTAGCGGCGCGCTGTTGGTCTGCAACATTGATTTGCTTGAGAAGCATTGGATCGTTTACACGCCGGCGTGCAGCTTCTCGTTGAGCCTCAATATCGTTTTCGATGATCACACGTACCAAGTAAGTTTCCTGTTTAATTGCATCCACAGCCGCTGTTCGCACTGCGTCGGAAATGTCCAAGCGGCTACGTGACAAAAGGAAATCATCATTAGTCACCAAAGCAACTGCAGCCAGACGGATAGCAGCAGCAGGCGGTTCGGAAGCCAACCTGGATAACAACTGCTGATCTGTCATCCTGCCAATGGCTAGAATTCGTAGCGACAGTTCCTTATCTTCACAGGCTACACGATATAAGACAGCTTGCTCGGTCAGCTTCTTGATTGCGACCTCTCGCAACTTAATGGAATAATCATTAGTGGCTATCTTTGATAAGAATACTTGGTCTGAGATCTTTTCGATTGCTGCCAAACGGATATCCTCGTCTGAATCTTCAATTACCATCTTTGTCAATACTGCTTGATCATTAGTCGATTCTACTATACGCTTGCGTTCTTCAACGGAAGGGCTGCATCCAGTGAGTATAAGCACGCATAAAACCGTTGATAATAAAAGTGTTGTAATGGATATGTGTACTTTTAAAAATGAATACTTCGGACAAAGTACTTGACCAGGGTGATAAATCTTTGGAGTCATATTACATACGTTTTCCATTTATTTTTCCTCCATTGTAAAAATTGACAATGAAAAAGACTCTGAGAATGTGTTATGTTAAATAACAATACAAATTAATTCTTTCTGAAATCTATTTTATATAGCTATGAGTGATATCGATTGGAATTTTAAATCCTTGCCCACATTCCAATTATCAATAATAAAATATTAATAAAGGATACGTTTGTCAACTTTAGGATAATAAATCTGTGATTATAAATACATTTACTAATGGATGGAATAGATTTTCAACAATACTCTTGAAAAGCTCAGTTAACACACCAAATGATGAGTTAACTATTCCTTCTAAACGTCATGAGTAATTTCCGTATCATTCTCATCAAACTACAATCTGATACATCTTTTCAATGAAATAATTTCCCAAACAAAAAATTTACTAGACGAGGTATGTGGGTGTATACCTGAATTACATTTGGCAGGGTTGGTTATGGAACCTAAATCCTTAGTGTTGTCTTAGGCTTTATTTTTGAACCGATAACATTGTTCTGGAAAATGCCGCATTGAATAAAACAGACCGTTATAACCAAATGGCCCGAAATTATTTCATCAGAATCATTTTCTTTGTTTGTGTAAAATCTCCAGCCTGAATTCTGTAAAAATAAACCGATGAAGATAATTTAGAATTGAGAATGGAGAATTGAGAATTATATCGACCAGCATTCTGATAATCATCAACAAGTGTTGCTACTTCCCTGCCAAGCAAATCAAAGATCTTTAATGTAACGTGCTTGCCTACGGGCAGCTCGTAACTAATAACTGTGCTTGGATTAAATGGATTGGGATAATTCTGAAGCAGAGCATAATTAGCAGGAAGGTTATCCTGAGATAAGACTCCCGTAACCATACCGGAAAAACTTCTGCGTACAGAAAATCCATCATAGCCGCCTATCGACGGGGTAAGGTTATCGCTTTCGACATGCTAGTAATATTTCATGCCAAGCGTTAACGAACCAACGGTCACGGTTGTATCAAGTATTGCCGAATAATGGTAAACCACATTATTGAACATCGAATCCGTTGCAATTTCCAGATAATACGATTTTGCATACTTATCTCTATTCCACACCAACTTTATCGAGGTCGACAGCAGATCAGTTCCGTCTGGCGGATAAATTGGTTTGGGAACGAGCGAGGAATAATATGAATTTCCTAAATTGAATTTGAAGGCGCGGTAACTTATTATCTGATCAGGAAGCGACATCTCCATTATTTTTTCTCCTGACGGAGTTACTTCTGAAACTGTAGGATTATTTACCAGTCCCCATCCAATCAAAGTATTACCGTTGTCGAGTCGCTGAACATAGCCCATTGCAGTGGAATAAATTTCGGGATTATTTCTATACTGCCAAACAAGCTCGTCAGTTTTATTGATTTCATCCAACTTATATTCCAGAGCTCTCGACCCCATAACCTGAAAATGTAGATTTCCATCGTCGAAAAGTGTCACATTTCCGTTTGGAATTCTTCTGATTGCATGTTGATGTGAAAATCCGACAGGATCGTTTATAAACCGAAACTGATTATTTTTTCCTCCCATTCTCCAAATGATATTCCCAGTACTGATGTCTATTTTTGTAATCTCATCAAGATGCCTGTTGCTTATCATCAGGTTGCCGTCGTTATCAAGCTCGATGGCATTCGTATGAACATAATCTATCTTTGCCGCAGTTAGAACGATATCGGAAGTTGCATCAGTGATCTTAAAATGATCCCAGCTCTTCCATTCAAAAATGAGATTTCTTTCTTTATCAAATTCCTGAATTATAATCCCCATAACAACTGCCGCAGGATTCCCACCTGGAACAATCTGGCTCATATCTACCGTTTCATAATCGTCGCCGATAAGAAAAGCGCGCCCATCCTTCTCAAGTAAAAGCTCATGAACGTCCGTAGAGTAGCCGTTGGCACATGTAATGCTGTCCACAACTGTAAAAGTTGAATCCATTATACAGAAAAAACCTTTGATGAAATCGTAATAACTGAACTGGCTGTTCGGCTGAAGTTTAAAATCGAGACACTCCGCGGGCATTTTTTTGTAAAAGAAAGGAGTACCATCGTTGTTCAGTACCAGCAGGAATGGAGTATTATTGAGGGTAGCCGTTCCTGTAAAATTGCTAATAAAGATCTGCCCCGGACTAGGGTTATTGGAATAAATAGAAAGAGAGGGAAAATCTGAGGGGAGGGCTAGTGTAGTTTTATTCAGTTTAATAATTCCGGCTCCTCCAGCGGGTGCTGAAATGCTCTGTGACTTTACCGATTGGTCCGAAAATTCTTGCCTAATCATTTCTAGATTTTTTCCGGCCCCGCTAATACTTCCACTTGAGATGCTGAAATCAAAACTCATAGCGGCTGACAGAGAAACTTTATTGGCTCCCTGAATATTAACTTGAACAAACACTTTTTCTCCGGGAGTAAATATCTGATCGGGAATGAAGATAAGCGTCTGTCCCCTCTCTGCAAGCTTCACACTTCCCATATGAACACCTGATAGCGAACCTTTAACAGTAATAATATTCCCGGCCGTCAGCATTGCCTGGTCAAAGGGATATTTATTCTTTATAATAATTGATGTCGAAGGCGAGTTAAAAATACTTCCTTGACTGGGAGAAATATAATAGAATCCCGTCTCAGTCGAATTACCCTCGCTATTGTACATATTCAACTGTTTCAATTGTGGATCATTACTGTGTATGCCGGCGATAATTTCCGAGCTTTCAAAGCAGTAAGAAAAAGATACAAACCAAAAAGCAAAGTAAAATATTTTCATTACCTCAATTCTTTCATTTTATTATTAGATGCGGGATTACTCTTATAGGTTTAATTATAGTATTTTCATGGTGATTCTCCTTACTGCTTTGACTGTCTATATTTTTGAAGTGTTTTGGCATGATCATTTAAAATTTTTGAGATGGGCGTACTAATCTGATTTTACATTTTTTTATTGATCATTTACATATATACCAACCAATTTGTTATAGTAAATGCAGTATTTAGTTCAAAGATTCAACGGATAAAAGGATGAAAAAGGAACTACATCTTTTAAGGTGGGAATAGCTAGTTTATAATGATGATACTCTTAAAATAAGGACAGTATAATGTATAAGGAGTAAGTAGAAAGGCGATCATTGCCAGCGCTGATGGAAAGGAAAAATATTCGACGTTCACAATAAAAGGAGGGCGTTTTATTTCTAGTACGCCACGGTACACCCCCGACAAAGAACGTCGGGACACAGCCCCCGACAAAAAACGTCGGGGCAGGCTGTGGCGAGCTAAAAAATGCTCTGTGACTTTACCGATTTGTCCGAAAATTCTTACCTAATCATATCAAGATTTTTTCCGGCCCCGCTAATAAAACCTTACGACCGATCACGACTTGATAGGAGCGGACGGGCTGAGACGCAGGTTAGGCAACTGTGAATAAACGCTTTTACCAATCACCATGGTTAAAATTCATGGAATTAAATAATAGGTGACATCAATAGTATATGGACCAAGAGGCATGTTTTCCGCCCAAACCAATATTCGAGTTGATTTCCCGAAGACTTTTTGAATCGTCCATCCCTGGATGTAGGATGTGACAATTGATTTTATTGAGTAGTCGGCATAATCCCAAGAACCTCCTTGTATATTATTAAAGAAACGCATATTTAACTTTGCGTCCTTTATCGGAGTGGTCTTATAGTTGTCAGCAAATACACTTACAAAGAAACGGATCTCTGAATATCCGAGTGTCTCTATCGTGTATTCGCCAACTGTTGGGATACCATACTTGACCTCGAGTGTTTGCACATTAGAGCTAAGGTCTACATATTTTGGAGTAACAACACTGGCTAACTGTGAAACTTTCTCTTGCGTATGTACTATTTGAGATAGAGTTATAGTGAAAAGAAATGTTGCAATTAGAATTTTGGTGAATGAACACTGTAACATAAGATGATTCTCCTTTTAGTTTTGTGAAAAGACCATTGAGTATGAGAAAGCTTTATCGATAATCTTTCCTGAACTATTGCCTAACTATTAATTAACCCGCCAATTGATATATCGTCTTTAGCATGATATCTACCGACTTATATCTTGTTTATAATCCTTCTTTTTGGCATGATATCATTCCGTCTACAAAAGAATAATATCCTACAGATTTCTTAATTCACTCACCATTTTTTGAGTCTGAATTAAATTAATCTAGAAAAGGAAATAATTATTTATATATATATAGTCTTGAGACTAATAAATCGGAGTTGTCCACAGGAAAAGGTATTTAGAATTTGTTTCCCCATTTCGGGTTTCTCTTTGTTGCATTTGCAACTTAGGAGTGGAAGTTATTATTGTAAACTATAACTCTTCTTACTTTTAGCTAATAATTTTATATTTCAATTACTAGACAAATTTATTTGAGCAATATCATTTTCTTCGATTGAATAAAATTATCAGCTTTAATTGTGTAAAAATATATTCCGCTTGGTAATTCCGAACCATCAAAACTTACTTCGTGATTACCAGCTGATTGTTCTTTATTAATCAGTACTGATTTTTCTTGTCCTAATAAATCGAAAATCCTCAGCAATACATTACACGCTTTAGGCAACTCAAATATTATTTTAGTATTTGGATTAAACGGGTTCGGAAAGTTTTGTAAAATTTTAAACTTGCTTGGAAGACTGTTTCTTTTTGAGTCAACATTAGTTGTTCCAGAAAATCCAAGATCGTCAAGAATGTAATATGATCCGATTGTTGGCATCGGTGATGCAGTCGATGGACCCACAATTGAAAAGTGTATAACACAAGTAACCGGGGCATCACTTGCAACATAAATAAATGGAACGGAGAATTGAGAGTAATTATCCATTGTTTGAGATAAGAAGACTAAATTGCTAGCAATTGGTGTTCCCGATACTCCTCCATTTGTCAAACCAATTGATACAACGAATCTATCTCCAGATGAGGTTGCAGGAAAGAACTTATAATATCCTGTTACTGATGTAGGGCTATAATTAATTGGAAACCCTGTACCACCTACTCCTGATTGTAATATGGGGCCGATAATATTTCCAGATATTAAAACAGGTTCACCTCGCAGAGCGAAATTACCCGAATGAGCCTGAGATGTTCTTGTAACAGTACCAGTACTTACAGCCACCCCCCAATTATCAGGATTGCCGTTAGTCCAACTTTCAAATCCGGCGTTAGGTAATTGAGCATGAATTTTCATCGTTACAGTAGTTAAAACTATTATAATAATCGTAATCTTTTTCATAAGATCCTTATATGTAAATGCCTAAGTAACAACTTCATTTAAAGCGGGACAAGTTGTTAAAGATCAGCAACACCGTGTTTTAGTTCTTACTAAGTTTATTATTTATACCTACTCGAAGAATTTATAACAACCAATTATTCGTACTCTTAGCGACAATTAATGTATTCGTTATAATGGAATCAGGCAACATTCTTGCCCTACGTAATTAATTCAACTCAGCTATATAATAGAAACAATAAAAAAAATGATAATTCACCTGATCAGTCATTATCAATAAGATTACGAAGAAACTCAATCTTTTCTTCTTTTGATTTCTTCGATAAATCATATTTGTCATCATTACTACCAACTATAGCTCCAACAATTCCTCCAAGCAGAAAACCGGCAGCAGCACCGCCAAGGCTACCGTACATAGCATACCCAGCTTTTCCAAAGTATTTTTCCCACTTTGAAGGTGTTTCGGGGTAAAATACTAATCCAGCTACAGCTCCTACTAACATACCTGCGTATAATCCATTAATTGCTCCTTTCCACAAGGGCGATCCTTTGCGTTTTATCAATATGCTCAGAGAGTCAACTGAAATATGAGTAAAAGAAACACCACAGATTAAATTCACATCACCGCCTACTACTTCCCGTATGATGCAAGACCTCAGAGTATCCCTTGAAGATGTTATTATTGTCCAATCAGCAGATTGACTATATGTGAGAACGGAGGGAATAAAGAAAAGAGTTAAGATGATCGATAATCTAAAAATAATTTTCATTTGTCCTCCTAATAGAATAATTGAACACCACAGACTAAGTATTACTACACATCTCAATTTAAAAAGAATATCTTCCTATTCTTTCTATTCTAATACAAAATATTCAAGATCACAATTAAATGTTCTTTCCTAATTCACCTTTCAACATTTTCTGTGGAAGGGTAATAATTACTTTGCTATTTCACTTAAGCTTAATCCTTAATGCAACGTACAGAACAACCGTCTCTCTTATTGCTATATGTTCTGAATACATTGCTTGCATCGTAGTACATCAAACGGAACCAGGCAGAGGCTGTACTGTATTCAGTGAAACTCCACCAGTAACCGTCATAACCTCCGAAGACTCCACTCCAGCTACGACTGCCACCTGGAAGGGCTGTAAAACGGCTATTGTTTGTTGCTCCAGTATTAGGACTTATCCAATGAATTGTGCCAGCTTCTTTAAGTTTACCACCCGCTATAGATTCTCCACCTAAATAAGTGGTTAAGGCAGTCCATTCTGCATCACTTGGAACATGCCATCCGATTGGACATATATTACGGCTGTCGTTTACAGCATACCATGTGTATAACCTGCCATAAGTTGCAACTCTGTTATCATTACCACCATTTGCCCATTGATATTTTGGAGCACTTTGATCTAATATGTCTAATGTGGCGGGGGTCGTTGTCCCAATCAAATCTCCATTACGGTATTTTGTAGTTTTAAGATTTTCTGCCATCCATACTTGTGTTCCAATTTGAATGGTATTATAGACATTTCCATCAATGTCTGTTACAGTTCCTTGATATGTAATAAAACTAAATTCATTTCCATAAACTGTTCCCGCAACACTATTAACAGCATAAGCCCTTAAATAATAAGTTGCACCAGGTAATAATCCTGTTATTAAACTTGTAAAAGATCCGGTTCCGGTTCCTTCTGAAGTATGATTATTTGCAGTAGTTGGGTTTGGATTGGTACTCCAACATACTCCACGTGATATTACCGGAGATCCTCCTTCAGATGTGATTTGACCACCACTTGTTGCTGTAGTATTAGTAACCGCAAAGACCTGAGAAGTTGTTATCGTTGGAAATCTTGGAGTCGCGTCCTTGATACAACGGACGGAATAACAGAGCTCCTTCGGTTCCCAAAATCTGTCCACAGTGTTGTTCCTGCAGCCCATTCCCCGGTACCATGCATATAAAATATATCCATCGCCAGTATTATAATCAGTAGAACTCCACCAGTAACCTGAATTGCCAAATTCGTAAAAGGTATTGTTGATACGATAACCGCCAGGAATTGCTGTAAAGCCGCTTTCGTTAGTCGCTTCTTTATTAAGAACTAACCAATGCGTATTGCCCTTTTCTTTAAGTTTAGCTCCTGCTTCGCTACCTAAATAAGTTGTCAGGACTGTCCATTCGGAATCAGAAGGTACATGCCATCCAATTGGTGCGAGACTTCGGAGATCGTTCACTGCACTCCAATTATATAACCTTCCAAAAGTAGAAATAGTATCATTGCTCCTTGTGTTTCTATAATTACAATATGCCCCTTTTGTTAGAAAGTCTAGTTGTGTCCATGTAGAATAATCTGTTATCTCAGGTATGGTTTCACCGTTTCGGTAATGTGTAGAGCGTAGATTTTCGGCCATCCATGTTTGAGTTCCGATGTTGATAGTTTTGTATATATTACCATCAACGTCTGTTACTGTACCATAAGTCAGATTGGGATTAAATATTAGCCCACCATTTTGTGATGATGTTGCGGAGTTAATTGAATCGTCTGTCTTGCAACTATTCATTAGAATTAATGCAAATCCCATTATGATTAAAGAAATACAAATTCTATTTTTCATTTTTGTATCTTCATATTGTCTTTATTCTCAATTAAATAAAAACTCATATTAGGCAGCCGAAGAAAAAAAACTATTTATACAGTCCTGCTTTTAATACTCAAAGCATTAGTTCCCACATTGAAATTCTTTTTCTTCAATAATACGCTGGAAAGGAAATCTATATGAATGCTAATCTTCTAAAATTGAGAGGAAAGGTATAAATATAAAATAATTATTAATATAAGTATTGTCAATTGGCTTCTAAAGAGAACTGATTCTAACAGCGTCTTTTCTGGATTCTCGGTATAAGTAAAATGAACGCTTTTACTATTCTTCTCGAAGTTGATGACGCTAACCGTTTTGAAGATGTTAAAAATTTCTTCTCTTACTGCCGTCTTACACCCGCTACCCGTAACAACAATGCAGCTTTTCCCGAAAGGATTTCTTCGGAAGAAAACAAATGCCAATAATTATTAAAAATTATTTAGTGTAACTAACTTCAAAGAGCAACTAACTTTATAATTGTACAATAGCAATCTGCAAAAGCGCTGTGGTAATGTGTCACTACTTAGGCAATATTCTTAACATAAATATTTTATTTTATAATAAGTTTTTTATGAGAAAGAGTATTTACTACATTTTTAACTGCTTCAACTGTATCCACCCCACTTGCAAAATCAAAAGCACTAGCTTTGCCTAATAATAGGAAATGAGAAGTTAATCCATTTGTTTCCGTCAATTTAAAGGAAAATGGAGCCTTATTTTTCGCAGTAATATTTACTATCTTTTCCCAACTCCATTTTAGTCCCCCATTTAGTTGTCTAATATTATTTATACCATTCAATTTTACAACTTTTTCTATCTCATTAGCTTTTTTACGGACACCTGAGCTAAATGGTAAACATCCCAGAAATATTCCATATGTAACAATAATATTAGGTATCACACCAATGAATTCGGTTTCGGTTTCGGCTAGTATTCCTACTAAACTGAACCATATTAATAACAAAGCAATAGCGATTACATTTGCCCAAGATCTTGCAATAGGAAAATACGAAACACCATCCAAATTGAAATATAAAATACCACGTTCCCACGCAGGCCATTTTTTATATGTCGCAACAAGTAAAGAATTTTCATTTGATTTTTTTTCACTATCCATTTTGTTTCTCCTTATATACTTGCCTAATGTAACTTTTGCTGAACGGGTTATTTATCGAGAGAACGTAGATATGCACTTAGCTACATATTTACTTCCCAATTTCTTTAAAAACTTATTATTTTCTTTATTATATATAAAGTCTTACAATTATGATAAGCGAGTGTTTATCAGAAAGGATAACGCCATTTCGTTCTCCCATTGCAGGATTCTCTTTGTTACAGATGCAACTTAAAATAAAAAATTGAGTGTGTCAATAATGTTATTTGCAATCATTCTTTGAAAAATATTTCCAAACAAAAAACCCGCTCTTGAATAAGGAACGGGTTTTTTTATTAACTATCTAATAATAATATTTTAGTTGTTCTTCTTAAAATCCTTCATAAATTCAATCAGGGCTTCAACGCCTTTTTTAGGGAATGCATTGTAGATAGAAACTCTCAATCCTCCAACAGAACGGTGTCCCTTTATTCCGCTGAATCCTTTTGCCGAAGCTTCTTTAATAATTTTTTCTTCAAGCTGTTCGTTAGGCAGACGTAAACAAACATTCATTAACGAACGGTCTTCTTTGGCAACAGTGCCTTTATAATAATCACCGCTTTCATCCATATAGTCATAAAGTACATTTGCTTTTTCCAAATTGCGCTTGTACATAACATCAAGTCCGCCCATATTCAACAGCCACTTAAATACTAACCCGGCAATATAAATTCCGAATGTGTTCGGCGTATTATACATTGTTTCGTTTTCCGCGTGAACTTTGTAATTCATGTACGTATGTAAAGTATCGGAAGATCTTTCCAGCAAATCTTTTCTTACAACAATAACTACCACACCGGAAGGACCAATATTTTTTTGCGCGCCGGCATAAATCAATCCATATTTGTTAACATCAATACTCTTATGTAGAAAATCTGAAGAAGCGTCACATACAAGCGGAACGTTACCAACTTCCGGTTCTGATCTCCATTGTGTACCAAAAATTGTATTGTTGGAAGTAAAATGAACATATGAAGCATCCGGGTCAAGTTTCAATTCAGATTGTTTTGGAATGCGAGTATAGAGATCTGATTTTGTTGTACCGGCAATATTAACTGTTCCAACCCGCTTCGCTTCTTTAACTGCTTTTTCTGCCCAGGCGCCTGTTACAATATAATCAGCTTTGTTTTTAGGAGGCATCAAATTCAGAGGAACCATAGAAAATTGAAGAGTTGCCCCGCCCTGTAAAAAAAGTATAGAATAATTTTCACCAATATTCAAAAGTTTTCTAAGGTCAGCATCGGCTTCTTTAATAATACCATCAAAAATTTTACCCCGGTGGCTCATCTCCATAATGCTCATTCCGGAACTCTTGTAAGAGAAAAAATCCTTCTGTGCATCAAGCAGCACTTCTTCAGGTAAAATTGCCGGGCCGGCGCTAAAATTAAAAATTCGTTTCTCCATTTTTTTCTCCAATTTATTCTTCAGTTATAATTTCAGATAATATGAACGAGCAAGCCGTCTCTTAGTTTTGGTTCAAACCATGTTGATTTAGGAGGCATCGTTTCACCTGCATCAGATACATTAATAAGTTCATCAACGGTTACCGGAAATAATGAGAATGCAACTTCATCTATACCGTTATCAACAAGTCTTTCCAATTCCTCTGCTCCGCGTATTCCGCCGATAAAATCGATATTAGTATCTGTACGCGGATCCTCAATTCCTAAAACTGGGTGCAGCAGATAATTTTGCAGTATGCTTATATCAAGATTATCACCAATTGCTTTTCCGGGTTTTACGTTATCAGTTGGCTTTAACAGGTACCATTTTTTATCTATGTACATACCATACGTTTTTTTCTCTTTAGGATTATTCATCTTGGTAACTTCAACTGAAAAATTCTTTTTAATTTTTTCAAAGAATTCTTCTTTAGTCATTTTAAGTTTATGTACAGCACGGTTGTACGAAAGAATTTTTACCTGATCGGCAGGGAATAAAACACCAAGGAAGAAATTATATTCTTCTTCCCCGTTATGATTGGGGTTCTTATCTTTTTTAATTTTCTGCACCCTGCAAGCGCTGGCTGCGCGGTGGTGACCATCGGCTATATAGATATTTTTTACGCCGCTCATTGCTTTAATAATGGAATCTGAGAGTTCCGCTGGAAGAATCCAAATTTCATGCGTGATGCCGTCAGCAGATGTAAAATTATATATTGGCTTATTTTTTTTAATGGTCTCACTTACAATCTTATCAATCTCCACAACAGGTTTATATGTCAAGAATACGGGACCCGTTTGAGCTTCAGTTGTTATTATATGATTTGTGCGGTCGTCTTCTTTAACCTTGCGGGTTTTTTCGTGTTTTTTTATTACATCGTTTTCATAATCTTCAACTGAAACCGCAGCGGCTATTCCAGACTGGGAATGACTGCCCATTGTTAACTTATAAATATAAAAGTAAGGTTTGGAATCCTGGATAAAAAAACCGTCCTCTTTTAACGAATCAAAATTTGCTTTTGCTTTTTGATAAACTTCTTTAGAATATACATCTATATTTTCATTCATCTCGATCTCAGAGCGGGTAACGCGCAGAAGACTCAAAGGATTTCCTTTAGCAAGAGCTGCAGCTTCTTCGCGGTTAACTACATCATACGGAACGCTTGCTACCAAATGTGCAACTTTTTCAGCAGGACGAACAGCCTTAAATGGCTTAATAACTGCCATAACCTCTCCATTGTTATAAAATTTTATATTGAAAATTAGCACTTAAAGAAGTGAGAGTAAAATGGGATGAAATTGGAGTGATTTGGATGGAATTGAATCGAATTAAATTGGCTTGAGCAAACTTGTATTTATTCAAAGAAGTATAAATAAAATTTTAAAAATCCATTGGCAAATCAAAGAGCATTATTTGGGAATCTTTTTCAGCTTGAATAGATATTTTATCTTCTTCATATATTTTTGCAGCGTCACCTTTTTTAAGAGCAATTCCATTAATTGAAATGCTTCCATCCATAATGTGAATATAAACACCGCGCTTTTCGGGAATATCATACTGTATTGAGGTATTAGCGTCAAGATCGGAAAGATAAATTTCCGCATCTTGATTTATAAAAATTATTCCCTTTTCTTTTTTTCCGCTTACAACCTTTAATAATTTATTTTTCTTTTCCTGATGAAAAAACTTCATTTGTTCGTAAAATGGTTCAAGATTTTGCTTATTGGGAATAAACCATATCTGAAAAAGCTTTAGTACATCAAAATCTGAATCGTTATACTCTGAATGAAAAACGCCTTTACCAGCCGTCATACGCTGAATTTCATTCATAGTAATGGTTCCCTGTCCGCCGGAACTGTCCTTGTGAGTAACGGTTCCTTCAGTTACAATAGTTACTATTTCCATTTCCTTGTGCGGGTGAGTAGGAAACCCTTCTCCTGGCTGTATGAGATCATCATTAAGAACACGCAAAGGACCAAAGTGAATATTCTTGGGATCATAATACTCGCCAAATGAAAAACTGTGATAGCTGTCCAGCCAATCAATTTTAGTTCTTCCGCGTTCATCACTTCTTCTTATTTCAATCATTTCTCTGACCTCTTTCTACGAATTTGTATATTACTAATTCGTTATATATATTTAAAAAATTTTTATTCCTGCTTGCTAACAGACAACCCTAACTTCTTTAACAACGAACCCAGTGTTGATTGTTCCGCAGGAGTTAATACAGACATAAACCTTGCAATGTTTTCTGCATGCTTCTCAAATACTTCATCAAACAGATTTTTCCCTTTGTCGGTGAGCTGAACGTCAATAGCCCGTCTATCATCTTTGCTTGGTACCCGTTCAACTAGACCAATTTTCTCAATATTATCTAAAACTAAAGTCATGTTTCCGCCTGTAACCAGCATTTTTTTGCAAATTTCACCAATTTTTAAGGGTCCCAAATGCCCCAGCACCTCAATTACAGCAAACTGTGCCTGCGTTAACCCAAACGAACGAATACTCTCGTTTGATTTTTTTTCAAATGATGAAAATGCTCTTGCCAGCTTTACCCAGGTAATCAAAGCAAGATCTATCCGTTTACTATATTTTATTGTAGACTGCATGTATTATTATGTATGATATTACGACATTAAAATAATTGATAATAAACTAGTTGTCAAGTGCATAAAAGATTCTTAAATTAATCTTGGGAACTAATTGATGGATTATTTCATTTACCAATTAGAAAAACTTTAGAAATTAATGTCACAGACAGAGGTAAAATATTTTACACCGGAAGAGGCGCAAAGGACTCTTCCACTTGTGCGTCAGATAGTTGGTGATATTCTGAACCACTCTTTCCAGATAAAAAACATCGCTGACTTAAATTTTGACAACGTTGATTCTGAAGAAAAAATTGAGTTTCTGACCTCAAAAATCAATTCGTTCATTAAAGAACTTGAAGATATTGGCTGTATTTATAAGGATTGGAATTTCGAAATTGGCATTGTAGACTTTCCATCCATAATTAACGGGGAAGAAGTTTTATTATGCTGGCGAAGTGATGAAGAAGATATAATTTATTATCATGGATTGGATGATGGCTTTATCGGGCGTAAATTAATCCAGCAGGAAAATATTTAACCGCAAATTATTCCGTTTAATCTGTTTCAACAATTTTATATGAATGCTTTATCTCGATTGCTTTTTTTAACATTGCAGTAACGCTGCAGTAAGTTGTTAGAGAAAGTTCAATTGCCCGCTCAACAGCTTCTTTAGGAATGTTTTTACCGTAAAATACATACTCCAGTTCAATTATTGTGTAAACCTGCGGGTGAGTTTCCTGCATTTCTGCAGAAACATTTATTTCAAAGCCATCAAGCTTAACTTTCTTTTTTTGAAGAATAGTCGCAACATCACTTCCCGTACAGCCGCCAAGCGCCACAAGCAGCAATTCTTTCGGACGAATTCCGGCATTGCTTCCTCCAAAATTTTCAGGTCCGTCCATTGTAATCCAATGGTTTGAATCTGCCTTGCCAATAAATGTAACGCCTTTTATATGTTTTATTACCGCTTTTTTTACCGCCACTTAAACCTCAGATTTATCCTTTTGGTATTAGATGTGAAATATTTTAAAAAGATTTTTTCTAAATACTGAGTACTAAATACTAGATACTACTTTTTTACTCCCCGATATCTTCATTCCAAAGTTTTGGATTGCTTGCAATAAAATCTTCCATCAGCTTTATACATTCGGAATCGTTTAATATTTCCAGTTCAACACCGCGTGACTTAACATAATCTTCAGGTCCGCGGAAGGTTCTGTTCTCCCCTATAACAATTTTAGGAATTTTATAAAGCAGGACTGTTCCGCTGCACATATCGCATGGAGAAAGCGTTGAATACAGAACTGCTCTTTGATAATCCCTTGCGGTCAATCTTCCGGCATTTTCAAAACAATCCATTTCTGCATGCAGGATAGCGCTTCCACTTTGAACACGCCGGTTATGACCTCGTCCTACTATCTTGCCATCAATAATTAGAACGGAGCCGATTGGAATTCCACCTTCACTTAGTCCTTTTCTGGCTTCTTCAATTGCGGCGCGCATAAATTGATCTGTCATAATTTCCTCGTTTTTCAGAATTTGTTTAAGTGAAAATTAATACGGATAAAAAATGTAAAACAAAACAGAGAAACAGAAAAGAATCCACATCCCAGGTGTAACGATTTTGATTCTTCCTGCAACAAGCATTGTTAGAGGATATACAACAAATCCAGCAGTCATACCAATACCGAGATTAAAGGTAAAGCTCATAAGAGTCATTGTAACAAATGCCGGGATAGTTTCTGCCAGATCATCAAATTTTAAATGCGACATTGATGATATCATCAACAGACCAACTATTATTAATGCCGATCCGTATGCATAAGGCGGAATAGTAGAAAGCAAAGGCGCGAAGAAAAGAGCACAGAGAAATAATATTGCAGTGACTACGGCAGTAAAACCTGATTTACCACCTGCTTCAATACCTGTTGCGGATTCAATATAGGCCCCGCTTGTAGTTGTTCCGCAAAGAGCTCCTACGACTGTTGCCAGTGCATCAACCAACATTGGTTTTTCAATTTCGGGCAGATTGCCCTTTTCATCCAGCATTTTTGCTTTATAACCCAACCCAAGCAGTGTGCCCATTGTATCTACAAAATCCATTACAAAAACAACAAGTATAACTGCAAAGAAGCCCCAGCTTAATGCTCCTAAAATATCAAGCTGTAAAAATACAGGACTGATATCTGGAGGCAAACTTACAAATACACCCGGGACTCGAGTGACTCCGAATATAAAACCCAAAAGAGTTGTAACAAGAATTCCAATTAAAATTGACCCATTGATCTTTTTTATCATCAAAACGCCAATGAATAAAAAGGCAAATATTCCAAGCAATACTGACGGTTCGTGGAAATTTCCTACATGAACAGGCGCGCCCGGAACTCCAATTCTTACAATGCCAGTATCGTTTAATCCAATAAAAGTTAAGAAGAGTCCTATCCCTGCGGCAAACGCAATTTTCAAACTTTCGGGAATTGCATTAGCCAGCCAGCTTCTAATGTTTAGAATTGTGAGCAGCGTAAATAAAACCCCGCCAATAAAAATTGCGCCAAGAGCCGTCTGCCAGCTGTAATGAAGAACATTTACAACAGTATAAGCGACAAACGCATTTTCTCCCATGTAGGGTGCAATTGCAAACGGACGTTTTGCATAAACTCCCATTAATAACGTACCAAAGAATGCACTGATAATTGTAGCAACCATTGAAGCCCCGAACGGCATTCCGGCGGCTTCAAGAATTTTGGGGTTTACTATAATAATATAAGCCATTGTAACAAACGTTGTAGCGCCTGCAATTATCTCCTGCTTAACAGTTGTACCAAGTTTTTTCAGATGAAAATATTTTTCAATCATGATTACCTCTCAATATTCAATAGCTTTATTTATGAAGGTTAACTGACAATTTATTTTCTGAACAGGTAAAGAATTAAGGAAAAAAGAAGACTCAAAATTATTGATGTGACAATTGGAAAGTAGAAAGTAAAATTCTTTCCTTTAATGATAATGTCGCCGGGAAGTTTTCCAAGAAGAGGAATTTTATCCCAAAACGATAATAGTATTCCAACCGCCACAATTAAGATTCCGGCAATAATTAAATATTTACCAAACGGCTGCAATTCATTCATTGAAAAATACTTTTTGTGTGCAAGTAATATAAAAGAATTGTGTGGAAGTTGCATTCTTAAAAAACGGGCAGGAATTACCCGTTCTCGCCGGTTAGGCGTGCTATCTGCAATAAATAAAACCGCAAAAGATCCTGCTGTTTGTGGGAAAGAGCAAGTTCTTCTATTTTTATAATACGTTCAACTTCTTTCATTGCACGAATTATATTTATGGGTACTTCAACCATTCCTTCGGAAACAGTAGATAGATATTCAAATGCTGCAGCAAGGAACTGGCGCATATTATCATCGCCGGACATCTTGAAGAAATTTGATATATCAGCAGACGGCTTTATTTTTTTTGGTGCAAATGGAAGTTCTTTAGTCTGCACATTTGATGAGAGAGAATGCAGGGCAATTGCAAGTTCGCTAAAGCTTGCAACACGCTGGTATACCGGCTGCTCCAGCAGATCCCAGATTTTTGAACGAAAATATTTTACCTGGTCCGGTATAACAAGAATTTTCCTTGTTTCTTCCATCCATTTGGAGTCTACGTGCCCGCTGATAGATGAAAGTACTTTTTCGGGATTGGTATTGAAAAAATCCTGCTGTAAGATTACTGCCAGATCAGGGCGCAGAGTTGGTAAAAGATCTGCAATAAACTGATCTTCGTCAAAAAAGTCTGTTACATTAAGCCCATGGCGCCTTAAAAGTTCACGCTGAAATAAAATTAAATACTTGTTTAAAGAATCGATATCTTCTCTTAATGCAATGAATGCAGAGTTACCCGCCGGGAATGCTTTTTCCAGTTTATTTAAATAAATCAAATCCACATCATGATAGGTGCGCAATGTATGCAGAATTTCATAAACGGGCAGATTGGGAAGAATTCTATCTTCAATTAAAGAGCTTGTTTCTCCTTCGCTAAAATGCTTTTGCGAAAAACTATCAAGTGCACGGAATAATCCAGAAGTCAACTGGTTAATTCCCAATACAACAGTTTGCGATTGATTATGGGCAATTGCCCTCAGTAGACTTCCATAACGGGAGAACGGTATTGTCTGTGCAATCCTTTCCAGAATTTTTTGTCCTTCGCTGCCTGAAGCGCCTTGTACTGGTCGTACGGTGGGTCTATCACGCAGGTTTGGGGTTGTTCTAGCAATGAAATAAGAAATAACATGTATTCCCACAACATCTTCTTCGCGGCCATATAAAATTTGACGGAAATTTTCCGTAAGAATGGACAAGAAATCATCAAACAGTTCGTCTTTTCTGCCGATGGTAAGACGTTCTAATTCTTTTAAGCCCCGGGTTTTAAATTGCAGCCTGGTTTCAACAAGCGGTTCACCTGCGCGTTTTATTTCTGTTTCGTAAAATTTTTGGGACTCTTTTACATGGTAAAGAAGCTGCGATAATTCATTTACAGAAATATATCTCAATTTTTCAGAGATGTTGCTTTGAAAAGTGCGTAAATCCCCTCCTGCAAAAACTCCAATCAACGGTGTTGCTGCATACTCTGTACTTTTTCTAGTTGAAGCTTTAAGATATTGAGAAAACCTCTTCAAGGAATCTGCAGATTTTATAAAAGCAGATTTGCCGACAACGTTTGAATAATAACCTCCCTGGCGCTGCATTGGTTCACCGCTGCCCATTTTCATTCTAACTTTACCAATCAAACCCTTTTCAGCAAGCCACGAAGTCAACTGGTGTTTTGCTGCTTTATATAAATTCATTCCCGCTGCCTGCCCAACCTGCTGGCTTAAATCGGAACCGGCAACAAAAACTTCTGCAATAATCTCGGAAAATCTTTCACTTGTTTCCTGGTTCATGCGTCTGCTTTGAAGAGCATATTCCCAAATTTTATTTAAGTAATTGGTTAGGTTCTTCACTGAATCAGTATCTTCAAACAAAGGAATTATTGATGGGGACGGGAGTTCAGTTTCATTATCATCACGCAAAATTTGTTCGCGTCTTGCACGCATTTTTCTATCAATTGAAATCAATGCATCAGCTTTAGTAGACATGCTAACCTGCAATGCCAGCACCATACCGGGGTTACCGTATTTTCCGGAAATTTCGTTAATCTCGTTAATGTTATATACAGTTGTGTCTATTGCAAATTGATCCTGTGTTGTAATCAATTTTTGATGAATGCGCGGAGTAACAACAAAACGTTTAAGTAAATCTTTAAACAAACATGCTTCAAGAAATAATTCTTCATTGTTAATGTTTTTTATTATTGAAGGTATTAATGAATGAAGAACTTTTCTCATCTGTTTGTTTAATGAGAAATAATATTCAAGCGTGTTTCTTCTTTGCAGGCGAAGTTCAAGCATTTTTCTTTCAAGCCGGTCATTATGATGCCACAGGGAAGTTAAAGGGTCCTGCGCAATGTGCAGGCGCATTCCTAATTCCCTTACCCGCCCCGGTTTTAAATTGAAAGGCAGAATTCCGCGGTATCTCTTTTCCAACTGATGAGTAAGCGACGTTATATCATTTAGCAAATTTGAAAACCGCTTATTCTTTTCAGGCAGTTTTTCTATCTCCGAAAGAAGATTCTGATCAATCTTAACTGATTTATCGCTCTTTACCAGCAGTTGAATCAATCTTGATTGGCGTGCAACATTTTCTTTTAACACTGCAGCAACTAAACTGTGCCCCTGTCCTGATGGACGGGTGCTTCCATCCCAGTCACCCCAAAAAGATATAAATGTTTGGAATGATAGGTCCGAATGTAAGTTTGTGAAATTTTCTGCGGCAATAATTGTATTTAGATCAAGAATCAATTCGTAAGGTTCTTCAGCGGAAATAATTGAGACATTCAGTCCAAAGAATTCTTTGGCTAATTCTGCCGCCAATTTTTGAATAAGGACAAGCGGAATATTCTTATTCCTAATTATTAATTCAATAATTTCCTGGAAGAGCAGGTCAACTTTTAAAGAATACATCTGAGTTGGATGCACAGTTCTGTCGTATAATCTTAGCTTGAATGCCCGTTCTCTCTTTTCAAGGTTGTCCTTATAAAATTCACGTTCAAGAACTGCTGCAAGATTTTTTCCCTTATCAGCCAGTGCAGATTCCATAAGCTCGTTTGCAATGTTCAATCTTTCATCAAAACGTCTTTTAAAAAGATATAGCCTTTCTGGAATAAATTCATTCGCAAATCTTTTATAGTATGTTTCGTCTGAAAATTCATCATTGTGCTGCTTAATAGTCCCGGCAGCATTCTCCTTGCACAATTCAATTATTTTATTTTCAACCAGATTCCATTTATCTATTTGTTCATTATGAATAAATAATTTTTTTGTAATTCGTGGAATTACTTTAAATTGCTTGCAATTATAATTTGCAGCCTCTTCGGCAATCATCCTGTTTAAATCAATTAGAACACGTCTCGTTTTTTTGAGAAGTATTTCAGAATTATCAGTCCCGCCAAGCGTTAAACGAAATGTTTTCCTTCCTGCCTCAAATCCTTTTTCAGTTCGTGCAAATGTTGAAAGCGGAATAAGCCCAATTCCTTGTCTTGCCAGACCGGTTGCAAGCCAATCCAGAGATAATCCTGACGGCAGCTTTTTAATAATCATTTGAGGATACATACTGCCTTTGGGCGGTTTAATTTCTATGCTGAACCTGTTCCGTTCTTTAGGTAAAATGTCGACAGCTTCACTAAGTGAAGCCATTCTTTCTTTGAATATCACATTGCGTAAACGCCAATATGCATTTACATTTTCTGCGTGGCATCTATAAAACAAGTATGTTAAAAATATTGCCGTTATGTTCGGTTTAATTGTCGAATTAATTTCAGAAACTTTTTTAAACAATTCCTCATGGCGGATTTCCATAACGGAAAGGCGTGCGCCTGCAAGTGAATCTGTTTTTGAAACCGAATGAACAGTAATAACTAAATTTGACTGCTCTCTTGTTATGTAGCCTGCCGAATAAAGTTCGTCTGCCAGCTGCCTGATTGTTTTTATTTGATTTAAAGCATCAACCGGTTCAACGTTTTGATATGAGAGATCATCTATAACAAAAATATTTTTCTCAAGCGCCCATTTAAGAAGACGTTTCAACTCACTGCTGTCAAACTGCTGTCCCGTTGCATTATGAGGATTGTTCAAAACAACTGCGCCATAATTATTCCAGTGAGGATCCGCCGATAGAGCATGTTCAACTGCATTAATCAAAGCATCAACATCTATTTCGAAATTCTCTTTGAGAGCAACAACAGTAACTTTGGGAAAACAATGCTCGTAAGTCCAGCTTAAATCCGGAATTATAACTTCCTTTATGCCGCAGTGGAAACCAAGCAGTCCAAGACCTGTGCGGGATGACCCGCTGGCTATTACACAATTCTTAATATTGTATTCGGGATGGTGCTTAACAAAAGAATGAAGAAAGCTGTCAATAAGTTCTTCAAACCAAGCTAATGAATCGACATTTTCAATAAATTCATCAAGCAACACTAAAGCATCTTTTTCTGAAAATTTATCAAACGAAAAAAATGACAATAATTTCTTTGACCGGTTTACAACTGCATTTTCTTTAATCGAAATTTTTCCAATAGTGCCTTCTAAAATATTTGATGCCCGCTCAACAGCATTAGATAATTTATTTTCAATATACTTTGCATGGGGCCCGGTAGTTTTTTCGCCGGCAATTTTCAACAGGCTGCTTTCGTATGATGGCTCAATTTCTATTTTTCTATCGTTACCGGTTTCAATTACAAGATTTTCTTTTATTAGAAACGAAAGAAATTCCACTTCTGAGGCTGAAGGGGTGCCTTTTAATTGGAAATGAATTGTCTCTATTACCTTTATAAATTCGGAATTGCCGACTATAAAAACAGTTGAGAGATTTGCAAATTTGGAAGAAAAAATTTGCGGTGTTAAAAAACGCAGAACCCTGTTCATCATTTTTGCTTCACGGGAAAGAGATAAATGATTAGGAGCATCATTGACCTCTATAAAAAAGAGAGGGAGTTCAAGACTAAGATGACGAAGGCTCCTTCTTGTTCCTTCACTTGTATTTTTCCCTAGAATTAAAAATGTTGGAACTCCCTGGGAATTAATCAATTGTTCTCTAACATTTTTAACAAGCTTTGTCTCATCCTGTGCAATACTTTCAAATTGAATAGACGGTATTGACAAAAGATGTTTGGGAAGATTTTTTTCGTATAAAAGAAATTTTATGTTTTGGTTTAAAAAATAATTAGGCAAAGCAAGAAACAGAATTCTCAGTGCTTCATCAACGCCACCTGAAGCTAAAATAATTTCCCGCTTGCCGGAGACCTCGCCCAGATCATAGGAGAGCGGTTCCTGTTGATCTTTTACAAGCCATTCATTAAATGATTTTATCAAAAAATTTGGATTGCTTTTAGTATACCCGCCCCGCGGCATATATGGCGCGCTTTTCTTTATGAGAGCTGATAAGAATTCAACTTTAACTTTTTCATCCACACCTCTATCCAGATATTTAACAACGTCATCAAGATTATCATCAGTTAAAAATTGATTTTCGATTCCCACGCCCAATATCAACCGCAAATAAGCCGAAGAAAGCTGTTTATCCTGCACAGGGTTACCGATGTGAAAATTTACTCTTTCTTCAGCAGGCACTCCTGAAGAAGCGGTTGTTTCACTTACCTCCGAAACCTTTGCGGCTTTTATCGGCTTTAATCTAAAATATTCAAGTGGGTCTTTATGTTTCGACATTTTCTAAACTGCGCCCTCAATAATTTATTAGTCTTTACTCTTTTTTGAAGAAACGTTCATTGCATTCTGTAAAAATTTTTGGAACATACCCACAAGGTCTATCCCCTGGGAAACTTCATTTGGCGAAAGAGAAACCACAGTCTTTGCATTTTTCAAAGATTGGCTCGCCTCTGCAAGTCGGGCTGCCTGTGGAGTCAGCATTAATAATTCCGGACTATTCTTTAGCAGCTCCAATTCCTCTTTATCAAATGCAAGCTGAATCTTTTTTCTCTTTATTTCATCTTCAACTCTTTTCTGTGCTAATGCAGCTTCTTTTTCAAGTTCTGTTTTCTTAAGCTCATATTTTTTTAATTCAAGTTCGTTTTCCATTATTGCAATTTCTTCGTCTGCTTTCAGTTTTGTTTTAAACGCAGCTATTCTTGCTTTTTGATTAAGCAATTCCGTCTGTTCCAATATCCTAGCTGATTCCTGCTGGCGCATTGCTTCAGATATTTTAGGATCCAGAGCCTCGAAAGATTGTACAGTAAGAGAAATAACTTCAAGGCCAAGTTTTTCTTTGCTTACATCAATTTTAGGGCGCAGATAATTGTAAATCTTTTCGGATGATAATTCCTCAATTTCGTACTTCTCAGCAAATTCTTTTATTATGCTCTGAATAATAATTTCCAATTCTTTTGCAGATCCAATAACAGCATTGCTGTTCCATCCTCCAACGCGAATTAATGCCGGAATATTACCTATAGCGGCAGCAACGGTTACAGAAAGTTTTATCTTGATATCAAGATTGCCTTTTGCAGCAGCATCCACGTTAAGCTGGAATGAATGAGTAGTGTTTTGAAGCGCAAGACTAAAATGCCTTGGGTAAAAACGTGACTTACGCTGTATAATTTTATTATTAGATTCATACAGCACCAGTTCGTCCGGCTTTCTAAAACGATATTCAAACACGAGCGCTATTACAATAATGAGTGCGAATATGGCTATAGCTATCAACATAATTTTATCTCCTAAATATTTCGTTCAATTTCTTGAGATCACTAAAGAATTGACGCAAACGAGGCGTAATCAAAATCTTAAATGAATTTAATATTTTTTTTTGATAATATCCTAATTTTACGCCTTAATTACTAAATTTTTCTTCATTTCTTAATTATAGTTTAATCAGACTTATTATCAGTAAAAATCGAGAATTGCATTTTATTCTTGGATATAGTTATCATCATAAATAACTTTCTATTCTAAATGATTACCGTAGTATATTGAAAACAGATGAAAGAACTTTCACCAGGGTTATTGTGTTGGCTTGTAAAGGTTAAGATTAAATGTTCTTAACAATCACTGGCAATAAATTTTAGGATTTTCTAAATAAAAAGAATTTTTATGGAAAATGAACAAATACCGGAGCAACAAGAGAATCTTTTTGATAAGATGGATTCCGCACAGCAGTTGCCAAAATTTAAAAGATTTCAGCGCTCAAGAAATAATGTAGTGCTGGCTGGCGTTTGTTCCGGTATTGCAGATTATTTTAATGCCGACGTTGGAAACCTGCGGCTTATAGCCCTGTTTACCTTATTACTGGGCGGATGGAGTATAATTGCCTACCTGATTACAGCCTCTTTAATGTCAATCGAGACGTCACCACCGGTTCTATCGGATAAGCAATTAACTGCACAACGTAAAGAAAATTTTAGAGTAGTGTTGAGCGGAATTTTACTCCTGGTTGGGTTTCATTATGCACTGATTGCATTTGGACTAAGCAGTTCCGTAAGAATATTTCTTCTCCCTAACAGTTTTTTATTTCCAGTTGCAGTTTTCTTTTTGGGTGTTATTATTTTGATAAATAAAAATTATGGAGCGTCAGAAAATCCTAAAAACCGCGCGGAAAAACTCTTCCGTTCAAAAAATGACCGACGGTTAATGGGCGTTTGCGGAGGACTTGGAAAATACCTTGACATAGATTCTTCTTCATTAAGAATAATTTTTATTCTTATGACTCTGCTTACACTTGGCGCTTTTTCATTGTTATATATTTTAATTGTTTTATTAACTTCTTCTGAAGCGGGAAATAATCTTGAATAGAAAAAAATTAGTACTGGGATCCTGCTTTTGCTTAATGGGCGTATTTTCATTTCTAAATTATTTGGGAATTATTTCGGTAGATGTTGAAATTATAATCGCAATTGCTTTTATCCTGTACTCGGTAATAACAGTTTATATTTCTCTGGGAAGCGGGGACAGAGCCAGTTTAGTTTTTGCAACTATTTTATTCCTGGCGGGTGTAATATTCTTAGTCAAATCTTATTACAAGATAACCGATACAAGAGGCACTATATTCTCATCTATCCTTTTTATTACCGGCGCTGTAATGTTTATTTTATTTATTGAAAATCCAAAAGAGAAAATATTGCTGGCTCCCTCAATTATAATGTTCTTATTAAGCATTGTTTCAATAATATTTTTAAAAAACATTGGATTATTCAATCTTGTAAACAAAGTTGGAAATATATTTGATGTTTTTTGGCCTGTTTTATTACTTGTACTGGGAATCAGCATATTTTTAAACAGGAAAAAATAAGATCAGCGTGCTTTGCCGTGCAGAGGATTTCCGGCTTGTGAATAAGTAAGATAAATTTTTGCCGAAGGGAATTGAGCACCATCTTTTTGTTCAAGTGTAACCTTAAATGAATCTATCTTTTCTTTTGGTAAGAACGGGAATGAAGTAATTTTAATGTATTCACTACCCATCGGCTGGTATGAACCAATTGAATAAGCCTGCCCCTTACTTACAGCCCAAACCTGAAAGCTTTGGTCCGGGGGCAGCATCTTTGCATTTTTAAATTGAATTAATCCTTCTTTCTCGTTAAAAGAAATAAGTAATTGTGCAGATGCTTTTTCATTTACTTCCGAACTAACAAGGTTATAAACAACTATGTCTTTGTAGTAAAAGAATTCTATTAATGACGTGTAATTGGCAATAAAATTATTTGCCGTTGCCTGCTGAGTTCTCAAAACTGTAACATCACTTTTAAGATCTTCAACCTGCCTACGCAGAGATTCTGTAGTTGAAAAAGTATAATAGCCTATAATTGAAAAAAGAATGATTGTTATAAGAATTGCGATCCAGCCAACAGCGCCGGAAGAAACTTTTTCCTGCTGAACAGGTTTTTCCTGTTCTGCACGTTTTGATTGGAACAATGACTTTGATGACTCAGGTTCAGGTATTTGCTCCATCCTTTTGGGTATTGAGTCGGACTCTTTTTGCTGTAATGGTTGTTCAGCCTTTTTTTGTCCGTCCTTTTCAAATATTGAAGGAACTTGATCATCTCCGAACTGAAACGCTGATGTTCCGGTCGGAGCTTTTTTACCGCCAAATGTGAAATCCTCTTTTTTGGGCTGACCTGAAAACGATACTGATGGTTGCGCTGAAGGCGGGTCTATCCAGGCTGTTTTTGCTAATGGCCGGGTAGACCTTTTTTTATCTTCAAAAATCTTGGTTTTTATTTCTTCCTTCATTCCAATCAATCTTTTTGCAACTTTATCCTTGATTGTAGTATTCGGAACTTCCAGATCAAGTATAATTGGAATCATTGATATAATATTTTGAAGTTCTCCTAATTCACCTTTGGGCAGTTCGCTGCCCTCGGAAAGATAATCCTTAAACTGCATGTAATTGGCTTTATCCATACAGCCAATTGCAAAAGCAGCTATCATTTCATGAATTGCTTGATCTTCAGTCTTGCTCATTGCTTCACCAAATAATCTCTTAAACTCTGAAGTGCGGTCATAACCTTAGAACGTACTGTTTCAATTGGAACATTTAACTTATCCGCAATCTCATCAATTGTATATCCTTCATAATAAGCAAGATGCAAAACGTATTTCTGCGTGTCAGTCAGTTTTGAAAGAGACTTTTCTATTTTAGGTTTGATAGTAAAGGCTGTGTTAAAATCTAAATTATCCATATCCTTAGGGAAGGTTGGAAGTATAAAATAGTCTTCATAATCATCATCGTAAAATTGTATTGTATTGTTTGATTCACGTTCTCTTCTAAGAGCATCTACGGCTCTGTTGCGCGCAAGTGTAACAAGCCAGGCGTAAATGTTGCCGATGCTAAAATTGAATTTATCAGCTTTTCGCCAAACCATTACAAATACTTCAATCAGAATTTGTTCTGCTGTTGCCTGGTCGGGAGAAATCTTCTTGATTATTGTGTATAGAAGAGATGAATAACGGTCATACAATTCTTCAAGGGCGCGGGATTCAAACTGGGAAATCTCGTGCATTAATTCTAAATCGGATAATCCTTTAAACTTGGTTAACATTTACCAGTAAACTCAGTATTAAGCAATCAAAAGTATAACTACTGAGACAAAATTGCAATTAATGAATAGATTGAATTGCCGTTTACTTAAATTATTCTTCGTTTCCGGTAATATTCTGCCTGATTATGCTTAATAACTAACAAATACAATCATTAAAGCCCGCAGAGAGAAAAACAATTTTTATTATATTTGATTATTAAAAACAATAAAAAAGATTATGACTTCAAATGAAATACGTCAGCAGTTTTTAGATTTTTTCAAAAGCAAGGGACATAGAATAGTTCCCAGCGCACCGGTAGTTCCGCACGGAGACCCAACATTACTTTTTGCAAACGCAGGGATGAATCAATTCAAGGATGTTTTTCTTGGAACCGGTTCCCGGGAATACAAACGTGCAACAGATACGCAAAAATGTATAAGAGTTTCGGGTAAGCATAACGATCTTGAAGAAGTTGGACATGACACGTACCACCACACTTTCTTTGAAATGCTTGGCAACTGGTCTTTCGGAGATTATTATAAAAAAGAAGCAATTAAGTGGGCGTGGGAATTGTTAACGGAAGTTTGGAAACTTCCCAAAGAAAGATTGTGGGCAACCGTTTATAGAACTGATGATGAGGCTTTGAAATTTTGGAGTAGCGAAACTGATATAAATCCCAAGCATATTTTAAAGTTTGATGAAAAAGATAATTTTTGGGAAATGGGAGAAACCGGTCCCTGTGGTCCATGTTCTGAAATTCATATTAATTTAAGCGATGATTTAGAAAATGGAAGCCTTGTAAATGCCGGCTCTCCGTTATGTATTGAAATATGGAATCTTGTTTTTATACAATACAACCGGGATTCTGAAGGAAAACTGCATGATCTTCCCTCTAAACACGTTGATACCGGAATGGGTTTTGAGCGTGTATGTGCAGTTCTGCAAAAGAAAAAATCAAATTATGATACAGATGTTTTTATGCCTCTTATAAATGCAGTTGAAAAGCTTTCAGGCATAAGTTACCAAAATGAAGACGATATGATTTCCATGCGTGTAATTGCAGACCATATACGCACATTGACATTTGCAATTGCTGACGGCGCCACTCCGGGCAACGAAGGACGCGGTTATGTCCTAAGAAGATTATTGCGCCGTGCGGCACGTTATGGAAGAAAAATTAATTTGAAAGAACCTTTTCTAAATAAACTGGTGCATGTTGTTGTTGAAAATTTCAGTCATGTGTTTCCGGAGATAAAATCAAACCAGTCGAACATTGAAAAGATTATCAAAGCCGAAGAGGAAAGTTTTAACGCAACTCTTGATAGGGGAATTGAATTATTTGACGCACTTATTAAAAAACTAAATGTTAAAAATGAAAAAGTTATTCCAGGGGATGATGTATTTAAGTTATATGATACTTTTGGATTTCCTGTTGATCTTACAGCAGTAATGGCACGCGAGCAGGAATTTTCTATCGATGAAAAAAGATTTAATGAATTGATGAATGAGCAGAAAGAGCGCGCGCGTAAATCAACAGCGACTAAAATTTCAAAAACCTTCAATTTGAATTTAAGTTATAGTATCACAACAGTAGATCAAATAATAAAGCCAACGATATTTACTGGTTATGATGAGCTGCGGTCAGATGCCACAATTATTGATGTTCGGAATGATAACAATAAAGTTCTGGTTATTCTAGATCGCACACCTTTTTACGTAGAATCCGGCGGACAGGTTGGCGATAAAGGGAACCTGTTTTTGGACGATACACATTTGCGTGTTGTTGAAGTTGCAAAAGTAGGTGCACAAATTATTCATGTAGTTGAAAATGAATCCGGTATAGAACTAATTGCCGGAATGAAAGTTCTTGTTGAAGTTGATTCAGCACGCCGATGGAATATTATGCGCAACCATTCTGCAACCCACTTTTTGCATAAAGCAATGCGGCAAATTCTTGGTCAGCACGTTCAGCAGTCCGGTTCTTATGTTGGCCCGGACTACCTGCGTTTTGACTTTACACATTTCCAGAAGGTGAGCGAAACAGAACTTGAAGCAATAGAGTTTTTAGTGAATGAAAAGATCAGGGAGAATTTGCCCCTTAATCATCATAAGGATACACCCTTTGATGAAGCTAAGAAAATGGGCGCGCTAATGTTCTTTGGCGATAAGTACGGAGACAAAGTAAATGTAGTTCAGTTCGGCGATTTCACAATGGAATTCTGCGGCGGCACCCATGTAAAAAACAGTTCTCAAATCGGCTTGTTCAAAATTTTAAGTGAGTCTTCCGTTGCCAGCGGAATAAGAAGAATTGAAGCTGTTACCGGCGCGGGTGTTGAAAAGTACATTAAAGAAATACAATTGAGAATTGAGAATGGAGAATTGAGAATTGGGGAACTAAATGACGAGAAGAGAAAATTAGAGAAGGAATTGGCTGAATTAAAATTAAAAGAGAAGCTCGGCGGAATTGACGCTATAGTTTCTTCATGGGTTGAAGTTAAGGGTATAAAAGTATTTAAAGGCCGGGTTTCTGCCTCAAACATGGATGAATTGAAATCAATGGGTGATGAACTGCGCGAAAAAATGAAAAGCGGAATCGGTGTTATGATTTCAGAGATCGACGGTAAAGTTGGCATTGTTTCAGTTGTATCGGATGATTTAATAAAAGAGAAAAAAATTCTAGCCGGGAATATTGTTAAAGAAGTTGCAAAAATAGTCGGCGGCAGCGGGGGCGGGCGCCCGCATCTTGCAACAGCCGGCGGGAAAGATGTTTCAAAAATTGATGAGGCATTAGCTTCAGTTGAAAATATAATTAATGCTTAAATTTTTGTTAGGGTAACCAAATGAAAAAACTTTTTTTAATTGCTCTTTTGCTATTAGTTGTTGCCTGTTCAAAGAAGCAGGAAAAATTTGAGCTTTTCAGCGCGGAATCTTTTGCGTATTCAATGGATAAAGGCTGGGAAATGAACGGCACTGTACGCGCAAAAGGTTTTGAGCAAAACGAAAACGACAAAAAATTCTCTGCCAAACTTTCTTATACAATTGACCTGGTTACTGTTGACGATAAGTATTTGACGGGAATTGACTCCGGAACAGTTGACAAGACAGCAGACGAAAAAATTTCTGAAATAGAAGTCAGCACACAATTAAAGCTGGATTCAAGCTATAAACCTGGGACTTATAAAGTAATTTTTAATGTTAAGGACGAACTTTCAAAACAGAGCGCTTCTTTGTGGAGTTTTTTTGAGTTGAGCAAATAAAAAAGGAGATTGATACTAGGCTAAGCCGCGGTTATTTTTTGGGATCTTGCTGTACTTGCTTTGTATAAACAAGCTTCCACTTTACTATTTAATTCCCGATGAACACTTTTCAATTGGTGTTTTCATACCATTTACAATTGACTCTCTCATACCAGGAATTGACAAAAGATAAAGAGTTTCTTGAATTGCACCCCAGTCATTTTCCGAAATTAAGACTGCGTTAGTACGCTTGCTGGTAATTTGAATTGGGCGATTGGTTTTTGCTATTTCATCTATCAGCTTATAAAAATTTAGACGTGCTTTTGTTGCAGTAATTGTCTTCACTCTTTCTCCTCAAATTATAAACGTAAATAAAAAGAATATAATTGCAAATTGCTTCATTCTTAATTCAATTGAAAAGGGCTTGATCTGTCAAGCCCAATTCATAATTCAAAAACCAGCGTCAATTTATTCTAAAGAACCGACTGCTTTTTCTACTTCCTCTAAAATTTCGCTGCTTTTAACAACCTGTTTCATTTTTGTGTGATCGGGATATAAAGGGCGGTCAACGTCAAGATGTTCAACATATTTTCTTACAATTTCTCTTGCTTTAGTAACGCCTTTGCCATTTGTAAAATTTCTAAAATCAAGCGCCTGTGCTGCCGCTATAAATTCAATTCCCAAAATTCCATAAGCGTTGTCTAATATTTGTCCGTTCTTTATTGCGGTATTCATTCCCATTGAAACAAAGTCTTCCTGGTCTGCTGCTGCGGGAATTGATTGAACTGATGCAGGCATGGATAAAATTCTTTGCTCAACAATTAATGTATCGGCAGTGTACTGGCTCAGCATCAATCCTGAAAACATACCGGCGCCCTTTGTAAGGAATTCAGGCAGTCCAACGCTCAATGCAGAATTCAGCAGCCTGTTCAATCTTCTTTCGGATAAGACACTCACCATTGTAATTGCCGCTCCCACCATATCCATTGGAAGAGAAACAGGTGAACCCTGAAAGTTTGCACCCGTAAGCGTTAGGTTAAACTCAGGCATAAAAATAGGATTATCACCGACTCCATTTAATTCTATTTCAACCTGGCTCTTTGCATAAGCCACTACATCATGTGCTGAACCAATTACCTGGGGCGATGAGCGCATTGAATATGCATCCTGGACTTTTGTTTTAAGTTTTCCGGTTTGAAGGTCGCTTCCCATAATGCACTTCATGATTGCTTTTGTGCTTCTAACTGCACCTTTAAATCCGCGCACTTCATGAAGGCGTGAATCATAAGGTTTTAAATTAGCAAACAGAGCTTCAAGCGTCATTGCGCATGCAATCTCTGCCTGCTTCAGCCACCTGTTCATATCATAAATATGAATGGCGCTCATTGCCGTAAGAAGATTAGAACCATTGATTGTTCCTAGTCCATCTCTTGCCTGCAGCCCGGGAATTTTAATTCCTGCTTTTTCAAATGCATCTTTACCTGGAATTAATTCTCCTTTATAAAATGCTTCTCCTTCTCCCATCAACAATAAAGCAATTTGACTCATTGGCGCCAGATCTCCACATGCGCCAACAGATCCTTTCTGGCAAACAAAAGGAGTAACTCCTTTATTGAGCATTTCAATTAGTGTAAGAGTAATTTCAGGCCGGATGCCCGACATACCGTGTGCATGAACATTAATTCTTCCAGCCATTGCCCCGCGTACATATTCAATTGGGGCAGGGTCGCCAATTCCGGCAGCGTGGTTATATATAAGATACCTTTGAAAATCTTTTACCTGTTCATCATTCAAAACAACTTCGGAAAACTCACCGATTCCGGTATTAACTCCGTACATTATTTCGTGAGCTTTAATTTTATCTTCCAGCATAGTGCGGCATACTTTTATTCTTTCAAGAGCCTGAGGATGCAGCTCCACTTTTTCATTTCCCCGGGCAATTGCAACTACTTTTTCTACTGTTAGATTTGTTCCATCAAGAACAATTGACATACAGTTACCTCCAAAAATTGGAAAATTGTCTTATGAAACTTAAGAAGACTTAACTAAAAAGCATCTAAGTATTTTATTAATGAATTTGTACTTTAATATTGGATTTTATATGATTCAAGCGTCTAAAATATAAAAGAAAAATATGAGCATTTATACAATTGCGTTTATAGCTGTTACATTACTTGTTCTTATTGGACTGGCTTTGTTTGGATTATTGATTATGAAAATTGACAAATGGGTTGACAGAAAAGAAAGACTAGGCAAAGAGAGTCTTTATAAGGATAAATCAAAGACTCAAAAACCGGATTTTCAAGACAATAAATAATTTACATTTAACAATAATGATAATAAATTAATTAGTGACTATAAATTCCATACACTAAAATATTTTTCACGATTTTAAAAAACTGAATAATATATATATTGATTCATTATGAGTATGCGTACAATATATTAAGATATAAAGTTCATAATAAATATAGTATTGGAAAAAGTGAGTTGGCGAGTAACTTTACATGTCTATGATTACTAGAATTACACCGATATTATTTGCTGACATTGCGGGATTTTCAAAAATCCAAGATGACAGTAAAAAACTTGCATTATCAGATTTTTTTCATAAATGCATAAAAAAAAATAACGATAAAAAAACAATTTTCCATGAAAAAACATGGGGAGATGCTGTTTTGGTTTGTTTTGAAAAGTGTGCCCAATGTGTAGAATTTGCTTTTGAGTTAAAAGAGAATTTTATAAACTTAAAGGAAGAATACCTTGATCTTGGATTTATTCCACAAATCAGAATTGCAATAAATGTAGCAGAGATAATAATAATAAATGAAGGGGGCAAAACAGAAGTTATTGGGAAGGGAATAGATTTAACAGCTAGATTGGAACCAATAACAAAAAGCAACCACATCTATTGTTCAGATTTATTCTATAGACATTTTAGAAACACTAATGTGCAGAATATTGTCGGCATTAAATTAGGTCAGATGGCATTGGTGAAAGGATATGGTACTATAGTAGTATACGAACTTATTTATAAAAGTGAAGTTGAAAATTATTTTACGGAATTAGTCAACAAAATCATAGATGAAAAAAGCTTTAGTATTTACGCTAATTATAAAGAATATTTACTCAACACTGAAGAAACTCATAAATTATTAATTTACATTAAAGAAAAGATAAAAAAAGCTAGTATTATTTTAAGTAAATCCAACCCTGATATAAGATTTGAAATTACTGAGAGGAATAATAATATATGTAAGTTTGAGTCATGGATAAATAGAAATAAATATTCAGAACTATTAATTTTCAGTGATGATTTTTCGATAATAAACTATGAATTACTCTTTCAAGAGAATAGTTCAATGAATGTTAAAAGAAGTATTAGAGTAATAAAAAAACAATCAGACTATTATTATAATGGAGATGATTTCTTGGGTAAAGTAAAATTTTTAGACAATGAAGATATATGGCTAAAATGTGATGATTTAGGGCATCTATTATTAAGACTAACTATAAACGGTATCTCCCCCAATTTAAACGATGTTTTGTCCTAATTCTGGATAGCATTTTTTCTTGCATATGGTTATAGAATATAATAATTTAATATTTAGAAACTAGGGCGTACGATTGGGGAACTCAATTGTTAAAAAAATAGGCATACGTAATTCAGACTTCAGTGTCACTAACTTTAACACTAATTCATTGAGAAATAGTGGTGAGCAATTAACAACGAAAAGTATATTAAAAGGCGTTGTTCAAGCAAAAAAAATCATCAATGATAAATGTGTTGAACAGTTATTAGCATCAAATCTTTTTATAAAACAAAAAAAAAGAAAAAATTAACTTCTTATAAAAATGGAATCTCACAAATCAGCAACTATCGAAGAAATTATATCGGTAATTGATTGGAAAAAAATATTCTATAAAATTGTAGTGATTTATAGTAAATTATTTAAGTGCAATATGATTACCGATACTAATATCTTGGATGAAGTAGAAGCAAGGGCATTAAAATCCCTTATATTATTAGGGGTCGCTACTCCTAATAAATCCAAAATTGCAGGTTGTATGTCTTTTTGGATAAGAAAATTAAAACCTATTAGTTACCTTGAGGACAATAAACAAAAATTCTTGGCAATTAACGAATTAGTTGCCTTACATATGGGATTTGCTATTTGCTGTAGTGAAACAAATAGATTCGAGGATTCAAGTTCAATTATATCACCAAGAATTTTTCATGATTTAGTACAAAGTTTGCGTGGGAATGTATATTCTCCGGAATCATTAACATTTATTTTTGAAATTATTTGTGATAATTTGCCTTATACTAAAAATTAATTATGGCATAACCAAAAGTTTATACAAAGAGGGTTCTTCTTTAGATATTTTCAAAATCCCCCAAGAAATTTATCCTAAAAATATTTACAACTTATTTCTCTTTTATCATTCTTTGAATTTTATTGTGTGTTGATGAATTTGTCCTGTAAGTAATTACAATTGATTCATCCTGATAATCGGCAGAAATAATTTCCACCATGTCATATAATTGGGAAACAAGTTTTGACTGCGAGTGCAGCAGTACGATTTTCCCTTCAACAAATTCTTTCTCATAAATTTCAATCAGAAGCTTTTTCAAATTAGCTATATTAATTCCGCGTTCGGCAGAAATCAGAATGCTGTTTTGATACTTATTTAAAACGTAATCTATTCTGTTTTTATCTTTTAACGCATCAACTTTATTAAATATTTTAATCTGAATTTTTTTATTGCTGTTAAGTTCTTCCAAAGTAGAATCAACAACATTAATGTGATCCTCAAAAAAATCATGGGAAACGTCTATCACATGAAGAATAACATCAGCTTCCTTAACAACATTAAGCGTGCTCTTGAAAGATGCAACAAGATGATGCGGCAGTTTGCGTATAAACCCAACAGTATCGCTCAGTAAAATATTTTTTTTCTTTTCTATTTCAAAAGAGCGTGTTGTTGAATCAAGAGTAGCAAACAATTTGTCTTCTGCCAGGACCCCTGCTTTAGTTAATCTATTAAGCAGCGTTGATTTTCCGGCATTTGTATATCCTACAAGGCAAGCGGTAATCTGTTCTTTCCTCATTGCGCTTTTAGTTGTCTGCTGCGCTTCAATTTTCTTTAAATTTTCTTTCAGCTTGCTTATACGTGTACGTATAATTCTTCTGTCGGTTTCAATCTGTGTTTCACCGGGACCCTTAGTCCCGATTCCACCATACTGTTTCGACAGATGCGTCCATGCGCGAGTTAAGCGCGGAAGCATATATTGTAACTGGGCAAGTTCTACCTGCGTTTTAGCTTCGCGTGTTTGAGCGTGAGAGGCAAAGATATCTAGTATAAGACCGCTGCGATCCAAAATTTTACGCTCAAATAGTTTTTCAAGGTTACGTGCCTGTGTGGGGTTAAGATCGTCATCAAATATTACAAGCTGAATATTATTCAATTCAATAAGCTGCGCAACTTCTTCTGCCTTTCCCTTTCCAATAAAAAAAGCCGGGTCGGGCCTATTCCGGTCCTGGATTATTTTAAAGACTGTTTCCGCGCCCGCAGTATCCGTCAGCAGTTCCAGTTCGTCAAGATGTTCTTCTACCATATCTTTTGTATCATAGCCGCTTACAAGAGCAATTAAAATTGCACGTTCTTTAGGTACCGGTTTTAATTCAATCATACTAAAAGCTAAACTCCGTCTAATTGGATTGTATATTTATTAAATCTTTTTTTGAACTGCGCGCAACGTATGATTCGATCATAGCAAGAATAAGAGCAGCGATTAAAAAATATTTCCATAACTCTGTCCCGAACCGCGATTCATAAATTACCTTTGAAAAATCTTCATCGGCTGAAAGAGAATAAAATTTTCCTTCAAAATCTACCAGCTTAAGATAGTCTTTAAAATCAGAAATGCTGCTCTTTTCAGTAACAGACTCGCGCGGATCGTGATTAATTGAGATGTAATCAAGCAATTTATCGCCGGAAATGAATGTATATAGGCCGGTTTTAGCAGTTTTGGAGTAATTAATGAAGTTCTTGTTCGCTAATGAATCAGAATTAAGATATTCATCTAAACCATCCGGTTTTTGAATTTTAATCTGTTGTGAAATATGATTTGAGATATCCGCCGTAATTTCTTCTCCTGCCATAAAAGAGTTTTGCGCTTTAATTTTTGAAGCACAAGTTAAAACCAGTTTGTTCATGAACGGTGCAAAAAATCCTTTTAGCGGAAAATTATTCCAGCTAAGAACAGGTGCGGAATTAAATAAATATATTTTGCCCTGTTTTACTTTAAATTCACTCAAAAAGGAAGATCCATCAAACATGCCGATAATATTTTTCCCGGCATCTCCCGGATTTATTTTAAAATAATAATAAATCTCCGGTGACTCAATTTGCGGAAGTTTCTTATTATCAAAAAAGTCTTCAAAGAGGGGATTTTGAAGATCTATTTTATCTATTTGGGCAATGGACTGCTGCGAGTTTATTTTTCCTATAGAATTATCCGGCTGGGTAATACCCATAGCGCCGCATAACTTTTTGAAATTTTGAACTGTACTTTGTGAGCCCGGCATTAAAATTATTTTACCTCCCTGTTGCACAAAAGCCGATAAATTTCTCCAATCAGCTTCCTTTTCGGAACCAATAATAAAAACGGCATCATAATTTTTTAAGTTGAGCGATGCTGTCTGCGATAGGTTGTATTCGGTAATTTTTATTTTCTGCAAAGGGTCTTCAATTGCAAGCTTAACAAATTTTGAATCATCTTTATTATCGCTCAAAATAAGAGCTGATATTTTACCCGGTACATAAACACTAAAATACCTTTTGTTATCCTGAATAATGTCATCATCTTCAAGTTCTGCGGAAATTTCAACAAGTCCCGTATCAGAAAGAGTTGCCTCAAATGAAATTTCTTTCGTTTCACCTGCGCCAAGATTTAAGCTTTGCTGTGCGCTGCGTTTTCCGTCTATAAAAAGAGAAATTACATGGTTATTTACAGACTGCCGGGAATAATTTTTTACACGCGCTGTAAATCCAACTGTTTTATCCTTTGCAAAAATTTGGTTCACGGAAGTAAAATCATCAATCCCTAGGTTGAAGACTTCTTTCCCATTAATATCCATTAAATATAGTCTTACACTGGCGTCTAGTACTTTTGAAAGAATTGAAAGATCGTTTGAATTATATGTTCTCCCTTTCTGAAGATCAGTTAAAATGTAAATTTCCTTATTAAAATTTTTGGACTGATATAAAATTTGCGAAGCTTTTATGATAGATTCATTCAGAGTTTTTGAAATAAAGGATGTTTGCATTTCATCTATTGTACGAACAGCTTGCTTAAAATTTGTTGTTGGTATACTAAATTCTTTTGCTGTTTCACTAACAGGTAAAACTGCAATTTCATCACCATCCTGAAAATTATTTAACAAATTCCCTGCAAGATGTTTTGCCCTATTCAAATAGGAGCCTTTATCGGTAACAACAGACATGCTGAATGTGTTATCTATAATTATTACCGCGGTAGTTTTCGCAATTGAAGAATTTCCGAATGCAATGTTTTTAAGTGTCGGACGCGCAAATGCCATTACCAATAAAATAATTATTGCCGTCCTTAATAAAAGAAGGAGCCATTGCTTTAACTTTATTCGTTTAATCTTTGTTTTTTGCAGTTCCTTTAAAAAAGTCAGTGTGCTGAATTCAATTGTTTTCAACTTCCGCAGATTCAGGAAATGCAAAACCAGCGGAATTGAAGCTGCCAATAAGCCGAATAAAATTGCGGGATTAAGAAATGTCATTTATAAATAAATTCTTTGGATTGATGTTCCTTTAAAGTAATGAGAAAGAATTTCATCAAAATTATATCCGAGTTCGCCCATAACAGCCGCTCCAATTTGACAAAGACCGACTCCATGCCCCCATCCTGCGCCCTGCAAGATAAATTTTCCTGGAATTCCTTCAACAATATTTTCTTTTGATACTATAAATGCAGAACTATAAAGATGCGTTTGTGAAAGTATTTTTCTAATCTCAAGTTCTTTCCCAATAGTAAGTATTTTATTTGTTCCAACTATTTTCAATTTTATAATTCTTCCGGACTTTCCTCTTTCAACCGGGCTCAAATCGATTATGTTTCCAAAATCAATTCCGCTTTTTGATTTTATCAATTGCGAAAGTTCATCCTGTGTGTATTCGATATTCCATCGATAAAAATTCACCGTATCCTGGTCAAAATTCAGAAGTACGCTGGAAAGAATTTTCTTATTGTCTGTATTGCAGAAAGCTTGCGGATTTCTTTTTATCCATTGTTCAGCGCATTCATCATTGGTTAAATCATTTCCACTTTCTTCCATTTCAAATTTATAATCAATAATTGAACTCAAATATGGATGTGATTCTTCATCCCACACATTTTCGTATGCTTCCGTAGCACCGCCGCAGCATTTCGAATAGCGCGTATCGCAGATTTCATCTTCATTTTTTAGAACCAATCCGCGAGTTTCTGTAATAGCATGAATTGCATTATCGTTATTAATTTTTGAAACACCCTGGTAGCGCTGGCAGTGGTCATCCGCGCAAAAATCATAATTTGAATGGTCTTCCCTATTATACCAGCGGATTATTTCTTCATTATTTATTTTTTCATTAACCGCATTTTTATTTTTCTTATTAAGCTGTGCAATCAGCCACCCGCGTGATATTATTGCATGCGCCTTCAGAAGCTCAATTGAACTATTAGGGCTCATTTCCGATGAGATAACGCTGGTAAGGTATTCCTCAATTGGAATTATATTTAGTGCTGTTAATGATTCGTTTTCTCTAATAAATTTCAAGCTGCCGCGGAACCGCTGGTTTTCTTTCCGCTCCCAGTGAAAATTTTTCCCAATTATAACTTCGCGCAGTAAAAATGATTCCGATTCAAGATCGTTTGGAGAAAAAATAATATTTGCCGCCGAATCGACTTCTTTTGATTCCTGTATTATCTTAATTCTATTTCCATCCGCTTTAGCTTTATACTTTCCGCTGAATTTTTTATCTGCTCCCTGAACAATAAATTCACCATAAAGATCGAAACTAATCTCTTTTCCGCTTAGTATTCCAATGCTGACGTTGGGCTCTTCCATAAACCAAATTTTGATTAACATAAAGCAAATATAGCAACGTAATGTTTAATTAGGTAGGATAATAACCTTACCATCCTATTCTTTTTCAAAATCCTGTCATACTTATTTCCGAATTCTTGTAATATTGTAAACCATTTGCCGGTTTGTATTGTTAGCATATCGTGGACTATAGAATATTACTTTTTTATAAATATGCAGATTTTCCAAATCCGGATAAATTCCAGGCAGAACATCTGAAGTTTTGCATTGATAACGATATTATGGGACGGGTCTGGATTGCACATGAAGGAATAAATGCAACCGTTTCAGGAACCAAAGAAAATATTGAAAAATACGAAGCAGAAATTAGAAGATACCCCAGCTTTTCTGATATTTGGTTCAAGGAAGATAAATATACTGAACACGCCTTTAAGAAAATTCACGTTAGGGTAAGACCGGAAATAGTAAATTCAAGTTTTGGAGAAGTTGACATTTCAATGGCTGCTAAAAAATTAACCCCGGAAGAATTAAACAATCTTTATGAAAACCATCGGGATTTTATAATTATTGACGCGCGTAACGAATATGAAAGTAAAATTGGAAAATTCAAGAATGCAATTACTCCGACAATGGATACATTCCGCGATTGGCAAAAAATTGTAAACGAGCTTGAACCTTTCAAAGAGAAAACAATAGTTACTTACTGCACCGGCGGTATACGGTGCGAGAAAGCTTCGGCATATCTGGTTGAGAAAGGTTTCAAAAATGTTTACCAGGTTGATGGCGGCATCTGGAATTACGTTAACAAATATCCCGATAAATTTTGGGAAGGCAGCGTTTTTGTTTTTGATGAACGCCGCATTGTAACACCCAACACCCAAGAGAATATTAAGCACATTGGAGAATGTTTTTATTGTGGCAAAGCATCTTCCTATTATATAAACTGCCACAACCAGGAATGTGATAAAATGCTTGTAACTTGTGATGAATGTAAAATAGAAAATGAGTACTGCTGCTCGGCAGAATGCCGCAGTGCGGTAAATAAAAGAAAAAGATTTCACGGGTAATTTCTCATCATTTAATCAGAAAGGTTATCAAATGGAATTGAAATATAAATTACTTGAACACCCGTTCTACCAGGCATGGATGAACGGAGAAATTTCTACAGAACAACTCTCAAAATATTCACACTCTTACTTGGATTTTATTGAAAGAATGCCCGTTTATTGGCAAAAAGTTCTTGACTGCTTAGGTGTTAAAGAAGAGACAGGCAGCGAGATTGTAAAAGAAGAAACAGAGCATATCGCACTATGGAAAAGATGGTCATCGCAATTAGAAAGCGTCAGTTCATTTCCAGCAATGACAAATGTTCTAGGTGAATTTGAAAAAATGAATCCGTCTGAATTATTAGGTGCGCTTCACGCGTTTGAAATTCAACAGCCGGCAGTTGCAAAGACAAAAAAAGAAGGATTAATAAATTATTACGGCTTTACTCTGGAAACAACAATATATTTTGATGAGCACATGAACGAGCAGAAACATATTTTATATGGCGAGAAAATTGCTGAAATATTTGCAGATAAAAAAGATTTCCAAAATGGATTTGAAAGAGGCTCAGAATTAGTTTATAAAAGTTTAGATTTATTTATGAATTGAGTAAATGAAAATTTATAAGGCTGGGATCGCAATCAGCCGAGGTGTAATTCTTCTGCATTTCGGTAACGGTTCTGAGGCAAAATGACATCAAAATTTTTTACACCATTTTCACCAATTTTCACCCGGTTTTCACCCGTTTTTAGCCTGATTTTGTCACGTTTTTTCCTATTCTTTCAGGCATTTCTTAAATAGTCAATATGTCAAAGAACAAGACCTTCGATCCCGTTTTACCAGCAACTGGCATGGTTTATCCCCTCCTTTTTTAAGTAGAGGGTTGGGAGCCTGCCCTGAGCAACGCCGAAGGGTGAAGTCCGCTGCGAATATGCAAAACTTCTTTAATAAATAATTTTGAACAGTTCAAAATAATTTCCCCAGTTTTTTTGTAGTGAGTTTACCCGCCGCAGTACAGAAAGTAAAAGAAAAAGATTTCCCAGTTAATAATTTCTTATCATTAAAACAGAAAGGTTCTAAAATGGAATTGAGTTTTATAAATCAGGGAGCGCAATCCACCAATGGCATATAAGCGTTTGCATTCCCAACAACTTATATTACTACATCTCAGTCAGCGACAATATATTTCCATCCGGATCTGGGAACCAGGCAATTTTTGCTTTGCTTGGTGCCGTCCAAATTCCGTTTTCGTCTTGATTCATTCCTTCATACCGGTTGAATTTTACTCCGCGCTTTGACAGTACATCAACTTCTTTTTTGATATCGGCAACTTTCCAGCCGAGAGCAGTGTATCCATGTGGATTTACCTGATCGACTTTCTGAATTCGAAGCATTGTCCCGTTCACTTCAAAGACTAATGCAAATTGATCTTCGCTCACGCAAGTCAAACCGAGGTTTTTTTCGTAAAACTGGCGAGCCTTTGCGGCGTTACTGGTTGCAACAAAACTAATTACATCGGATTTATTAAGCATAAGAGTGTTCTCCTTTCTCCAATTATTATTAGAGACACAGCTTCCAATAAAGCTATGCTGCATATAATTGGTGTAACTACGTTATGCTTTGTTTATTTTTTTTATATAATTATAAAGCCGGTGGTTATTTACCACCAGCTTTTTATTAAATAATCATCTCACTTCCAGAACTTCAATTTCATAAATTATAGTTGTATTGGGAGAAATTACAAAACGGTTTTTACCTTCAACCGTTTTTCCATAAAAACCATTAACATCATAAGCTGATTTTGACGGAACAACAACGGTTCTTTTTTCTCCGGCTTTCATACCGGCAAGTATTTCGTCAACACCAGGATTTATTTTTGTTTTCCCGGTAATATAATCAAACGGTTCGGCAGCATTTATATTATTTGGTTTGCCTGCATCTCCCGTACTGAAAAATTCCATTCCGCCCGACAGACATGTTCCTTTATATTTTGCCCTTAACAAGGAACCGTCAACAGGTTTATTTCCTGTTCCTTCTTTGTTAATTAAATATTCCAATCCGTCTGCAGTTCTGTTTGTCTGCGGATAATTCTTTTTAATTAGTTCTGATTCTTTTTTTTGTTTTTTCTCTTCATCAGTTTTCAATTTTACTTTCGCGTCTTCAACCATTTTCTTGAATGAATCTGTTGTTACCTTAAAATCAATTGCCTTCTGACCTATACGTGTTATTGTAACGGTTTTAATAGTATCGCCCTGGACAATTTTATTTACAATATCCATTCCGTCAACAACAGAACCGAACAAAGTATAGTTGCCGTCAAGGTATGAACGGTCGCCCAGTGTAATGTAAAATTGGCTGCCGTTTGTGTTTGGTCCCGAGTTAGCCATTCCAAGCATTCCTGCCTTGTTGTGGCTTAAGCCTGGATAAATCTCATTTGGAAATTCATAACCGGGTCCTTCGGTTTCTTTTCCGTTTGTGGGCATGCCTGCTTGTATAACATGTCCCGGTACAACTCGGTGCCAGATACTTCCATTGTAATATGGTTTTCCTTCTGCAAGTGCGTCATTCTTTATTGTTCCTTCAGCAAGTCCAACAAAATTTGCAACAGTTAATGGAACATGTTCGTAATCCAAATTGAGTGTAATTCTTCCTTTATTTGTATTTAGATCAGCATAAACACCGTCCGGCAAAAAAGCATCTTTGCGTGATAGCATATGATCCAGGTTTGCCGTGCCGTATGCTAGAACTGCTATTATAATTGAAGTATGTTCCTGCGCATCCGGGATCACCTCATCATAAGTATCAAGAGGAGTGTGCCATGTAATGCCGTAATTATGCGGGCCTTTAAGTTGAAGTCCCGGTGCGGGAACGCTTTCCATATTGAATGAATGACTATCGGTACCGCCGCGGCCCGCTCTTCTAAATGGAGGCACTTCGGTTATACTGAAAGGATATTTTAATCCTGCTGTTTCAATAGGCTCTGCAATTTTTTTCATGTCATCAAACATAGCTTTTGTAACACCAATGCTTACCGCCGGATTTGTTCCGCTGTCTTTATTTATTACAAGTGAAATTTTATCCAATAATTTTTTATTTCTGCTCACCCATGATTTTGATCCGACCAATCCCTGCTCTTCCGAAGCATAAAGCTGAATCATTATAGAACGTTTTGGTTTAGCCCCCGCCTTAGTTAACAAATTAACAGCTTCAAGCATTGTGGTAACACCTGAACCATTATCAATAGCGCCGGTTGCAATATCATAAGAATCCAAATGCGCGCCAAGTACAACATATTCTTTTGGATATTTTGTACCCGGAAGAGTGCCTATAACATTATAATATTTTATTGGACCCGGTTTAAAGAAATTTCTGATCTCAAATTGAAGGATCACTTCCTCGTTTTTTTGAACGAGAGATTTTATTTCATTGTATTGCGAATCAACAAGTTTAATATCACACAAAGTTGGTAGGGCATCCCATGATTTTACACAGCGGGAATCCAGCGTGCGTATTGGCACATGTGTAAGCTGTATTGTGCCAAGCGCCCCAACTGCCATAAGTTTTCTTGTAAGTGCAACAACAGAATCCCGGTCGCGGGGCCAGCCTGTATTTTCTCCATCGATCATAACCCAGGCGTCTTTCATTTTACTCTTTACAGAATCAAATCCGGCATCGGTCTTTGGCATAATTACTACAGGTCCTCTTTGAATTCCCTTTGTGCCTGCAGTGTATGATGGAGTTACAAAATCCAAAACTTTTTCCGAAGGCTTTATCATTTTACCAGCCCAGTGCCCCCTTAAAAAGCCAACAGGAGTTTCGCCTACTTCATCCAACTGTACTTTAAAGCCCATTTTTTTCAATTCGCTAACAGCCCAGTTGCATGCAGTAAGATATTGATCCGTTCCGGTTTCCCTGCCGCCGATCCTGTTGCATAAAATATCCTGGTAATACATCACATGGTTATCAGCTTTTCCCATTTCAAAAATCTTTTGAATGACGGGATCCTGCTGCGATAAACTAATTGTTGTTAATACAAACAGAATTAAAATTGAATTTTGTAATAGACGTTTCATGGGGTAGCTCTAATTTTTGAGTATTAATGTTTTTAAATTAAGTAAAAAAAATGATGCTTAAAAAAAATTAATACGCCTATTATTACACGGGCAGGTTTTAACCAGAATAGATTATTTTCAAACTCGCCACAGCCCATCACGCTTGTTTCGCGTTTTTTGTCGAGGGCATGGTGTAACGTAATGCAGTGCGGTGAGTAGCGGCGGTCATCGAGTTCTCTGAGCGTAGCGAAGAGAGTATCGAGATGAGCCGCGTTCGTTTATTTACCTGCCTCTGTGTATTACTTCAGCAATTCAGTCCAGCTTGTTAATTAAATAATAATTTTTTGTTTTCTTTATGATGACCAGAACACAGAATGTCTTTTTTGCGTATCTTTTGGTATTGACAGAGGCTTTGATTTCCCTTACCTTATTTTTAGAAACTTAAAAAGTTTTTATTCTTCTTCTTGGGGCTTTTTTTATGGGTGGAAATTCTTGGAGTACTTTTAAATATATTTCCTGTTCTGCGTGTAAGCTAAATTAGCAATTTCCTATTCTTGCTTGATAAATAATTTCAGTAATAATTAACACAAATAATTTAGAAATTATAATAACAAATAAGAGGAGGAATTATATGCTGCTAAAAAATTATTAACGGGTTTAATTAAGACTTTCCGTTCTTCTGAGAACAAAGAAATTGAAAATTTTTGATGGTGAAGTTATGGAAAAAAATTTTTATTACTTATTGTTCAATATATTAATGATGTTTAGCGGGATTGTTTCTTCACAATCAGGCTGGGTTCGTCAATATACACCTTCACAAGTTCAAAGTATCAGTCTTCTTAGTGTATCCTTTGTTACTGTAAATACGGGTTTCATTGTTGGAGGATCTGGTACTGTTCTCCACACCACCAATGGAGGAACGGTTTGGATCAGTCAATTAAGCAGAACGATGAATTGGCTCAGGGGAGTTTCTGCAACCGATGTCAACACAGCAACTGCAGTTGGAGATTCCGGCATTATTCTACATACAACAAACGGAGGCGAAGTGTGGGATCATCAATTAAGCGGGACAACAAACACTCTCAATGCAGTCTCTTTTACTGATCTCAATAATGGAACTGCAGTTGGAGGTTCAGGTATTATTCTTCATACAACAAACGGAGGAAAAGTGTGGGAGCGTCAATCAAGTGGAACATCAAACACTCTCAATGCAGTCTTTTTTACTGATGTTAATGTTGGAACTGCAGTCGGTGATTCAGGTACAATTCTCCGTACAACAAATGGTGGAATAAAATGGACAACCCGATCGATCTCAAAAGATTATGGCTTGGGTGCAGTTTCATTCCCATCTGCCGACACCGGAATTGTAGTTGGTATTTATCAACATTATCCATGTATTACCCCGTGTTATGACAACGGTCCTAGAATCCTCCGTACAATAAATGGCGGGGTATCGTGGATAAATGAAACACCAAATAGGGATAGTATTGCTTCACTTTGCAAGCAGTGTTACCCAGACCCTCTTTTTGGAGTTTCCTTCATAGATGCCAAAACGGGTACTGTTGTATTATATAATCAAGTTTACCATACTTCAAACGGTGGGGTTAAATTATATGCTGATTCTTTGAAAGATGGTGATGGGTACTGGATACTTCAGTTGGTCGCTTGTAACAATTTCCATGGAATCTGCTTCTCCAATGACTACGCTGGGACTGCGGTTGGAGAAAACGGTATGATCTACCATACAACTAATGGCGGAATAACAGGTATTAAATATAATCCAATTCAGTTACCCAAACGATTTGTGCTCGATCAGAATTTTCCCAACCCGTTTAATCCTTCAACAACTATAAATTATTCAATTCCTGAAGATGGAAAAGTAGTAGTAAAAGTATTTGATGTATTGGGTAGAGAGTTAGCAACATTAGTTAATGATGTAATTTCTGCAGGCGCACACAGCGTATTATGGAACGCATCAAATTATGCTTCAGGTATTTATTTTTATAGTGTAACTTTTAAGAATCAGACATTGTACAAGAAGATGCTGCTAATCAAGTAATTAGTACGGAGTATTGAGTATTTAGATATAAGGCGGTCATAAACGGCCGCCTTTATTTTGGTTGGCAAGTTTGCGCCAGCAATGACCGGGGTTTTTATTCCACTAATTTCTCAACATCCTTTTTTCACACAATCACAAGAAATTTTCCAGCGCGCAAAAGTAAAAGAAAAACAAAACTTCAATACACCTGTCTAATTCTTTAACATTTAAAACAATTCCTTTTTATATTAATACAGGGTTTTTATAAGAACTAAATTAGGGAGCGGCTTATGAAAAAACGTTTAATTCCCACCCTCTCAATTTTTATTATCATAATTTCTTTTAACAGCTGCAGTTTACTACCGTTTTTTCATCATTCAGTAGAATATTTCAGAGACAACGCAAATTTTAAATGGATAACAGACACCAGCAAACATTTTCAGTACTATTTTGAAAAAGGTTCATTGGCTGCAAAAAATATTGAGACAATGAAAAAAAGAGCAGAAGCCGACTTATTAAAATGTTTAGCGATAATTGGCAAAAAAGAATACAACGAAAAGATGTACTATTTTTTTGTGAAAGACAAAAATAGAATCATTCTATTAACCGGTACGGATGCAAACGCATGCACATTTACAAATAGCAAAATAATATGTGCAACACTAAATGATTCGGTCCGCGCTATAGGCTGTCATGAAATATTTCATGTATTATCATGGAATGAGTGGGGCCCGCCTGATAACTATTGGTTAAGCGATGGGTATGCCGTCTTTGCAGATAATAATTGGTGGGGTTATGATTTGCATGCAATTTCAAAATATATATATCAAAAAGGGAAATGGATTTCTTTAACGGAGTTAACTTCAAATTTCAATTCTTACAGCAGTTTGATTAATTATCCCGAAGCGGGCAGTCTGGTAAAATATATTTATGAAAAGTACGGTCCAGAGAAAGCAAAGAAATTCTGGGAAGATGGTATATCAAAAACGGATAGAATTCTTGGAATTTCTATTGAAACACTTGAAAAAGAATGGATAGCTGAAATTCAAAAATCGGATTCAAGAGAAATTAATTATCCTATCTAATTTAAGGAATATATGCTGCAGGGCCGGTTAATAGTAATAATGCTTTTTTGAAACTCCGGGATTCCACCTGAAAGTCCATGAATCAAAAAAACTAAATCAGCATCAGCCCGTCTAATGTTATGTCATTAAGGAAAAGTTACTTATAACTCTCGTTACGCAAAAACTGTATTTATACAAATTGATTTTATAACTCCATAACTCCACCGTTAAGGTGGAAAAAAAGACAATAAAAAAGAAAAGGGCTTTAGCCCATATAAAATAGATGAAGATGTAAGCTAATAACGAAATTATACGCAAAGTTACTTATAAATAATGTATGTGTTTCTAATAAGAGAAATTATCTGTTTCATTAAATAATTTGAAAACAAAGGAATTTTAACACTGCATACCGATTTTTACGATTTCCTGGAACAAGTGAAGCGAATTCGTTTTTCAATAAAGTGAAATAAATAAATGACAAACAAAATGACAGGGCAAGAAGAAATATCATCAACCACCAGGGGGAAAGAAATGTTATCAATGTGTAAGAATCATTTTCGCTTAAATTTCTTTTCAACCACAAGCATTAAAACTTCATCACGGATTTCTCCGGGAATTTAGAATAAACCTCTTTCCAATTTTTCTTTTGATTAAAAATCTTTTTGTTGCAAAAAGCCCTGATTGGGCTTCAGGAATAATTACATCATTTATTAACATACATTAAAAACAAATTAACTAATCAAACAAATCATTAGTATGGGAGAAACAAATGACAAATTTCGAACTGTTTTTATCATCCGCGCTTCCTTACGTTATTGTCTTTTTTGCGATTGTACTTTTTTTCAAATCTGTAGTTCTTGTTGGCGGCAGGGAGATTGCGGTTGTTGAAAGAAGATATTTTGGCAAAAAGATGCCGCAGGGTAGAGTAATTGCCCAGGCAAATGAAATTGGTATACAGGCAAGAACACTTGGACCGGGACTTCATTTCCTAATTCCATTTTTATATGCGCCGAAAAAATATCAGTTTATGGTTATTTCGGAAAAAGAGATCGGCATAATCGAATCCATTGACGGTGATCCGGTTCCGCCGGGAAAAATATTTGCTAAAGTTGTTCCCGGTCATAATTCATTTCAGGATGGAGAAAAATTTTTACAGAACGGCGGACAGAAAGGACCTCAGATTGAAATACTTCCTCCCGGAGTTTATAGAATTAATCCCATTTTATTTACAATCAGGAAGAATCCTTCAATAATAATTGACAAAGGAAAAATTGGTTTAATTACTTCGATGGACGGTCAGCCGATCCCTGTAGGTAGATTACTTGCACATAAAACAGAGGGACATTACAATTTTGAAAATGGTGAAATGTTCTTAAACAACAAGGGACAGAAAGGACCGCAAATTGAAATACTTCTGCCGGGTACGTACAGAATAAATACCGATTTATTCCATGTAGAAATTCAGGATGCAACAATAATTCCCGCAAATAAAGTTGGACTGGTCACAGCTTTGGATGGCGAACCGTTGCCTGATGCAGAATATGTTGCAAAATCGGTTATAGGTCATACAGATTTTCAGGATGCATCAAAATTTTTAGGCGCCGGCGGACAGCGGGGCCCGCAATTTGATGTACTGCGGCCCGGTACTTACTATATCAACCCAATGATGTTCAAAGTAGAGCTTGATGACGCGGCTATTGTTGAACGCGGACAGGTTGCTGTTGTTGTTTCAAACGTTGGAGAAGAACCGGTTGAAGTTAAAAAAGCAATTGAAGAAGCTGCAAGACTTGAAAACGTTGTGCCGGGAAGTGAGGCATATAAAGACATTGAAAAAAGATTGAATATTGGCATTGAACGTTACGTTGTTCCAAAAGGTTTTCGTGGAATTCAGCAGGAAGTTGCCGGTCCCGGTTTTTATTACCTGAACCACCGCGCTTATATCGTTTACATTGTTGATACAACCAACATTACAATCGATTGGGATGATGCAAAAGAAACACGTTTTGACCCTCTTAAAGTTATTTCAAGAGATGGTTTTGAAATTAGCGTTTCTGTTAAAGTAGTTATTAGAATCAGGCCCGACCAGGCGCCTTACATGGTTGCAAAGATCGGTTCTATTGAAAATTTGATTCTGCACGTTATTCATCCAATGATTGATTCTAGTTTCCGCAACCAGGCTTCATCAACTTCAGCAATGAATTTTATGCAAGACAGGCAGGAAGAACAGCGCAAGGCTGAAGAACGCGCCAAAGGAGAATTGGAAAAATATCACGTTGAGTGCGTTTCTGTTTTAATCTGCCAGATCAATCTGCCCCAGGAATTGATGGATACTCAGACAAAGAAAATTATAGCTCAGCAGCAGCAGGCAATGTATCAGGATCAGCAGAAGGCAGAGCAGACTAGAATTGCAACAGAAAAAACAAGATCAGAAGCCGATCAGCAGAAAAATCTTGTTGAAGCTGAAATCGGTGTTAAGATTGCAGAACAAAATAAAATGAAAGCGATCCGTTTTGCAGAAGGTGAAGCAGAAAGCATCCGCTTGCGCGCAGAAGGCGAGGCAAAAGGTATAAAGGCAAAAGGCGATGCCGAAGGCTCAAAAATTCTTGCAATGGGCGAAGCAACCGCGAAAGCATATGAGATGCAGAATAAAGCTGTTGGACAGCAGGGTGTTACTGCAATTGAAATTGCAAAACAGATTGCAAGCGGCAATGTAAAAGTTACACCGGATACTTTAGTACAGGGAAGCGACAACATTGGCGGTCTCCTATCAGCTTTTCTTACTAAGAATCTTACAAGTACTCAAGCATCTGTAAAAACTGGAGCATAATTAACCACCCCCTTTAATCCCCCTCCTTGAAAAGGAGGGGGAAAGGTTGAGGTCAAGCGGGATACCCTCTCCTTCACAAGGAGAGGGGCAGGGGTGAGGTTTTACAGTACTGCTTTTTTTATGGATGTTTATTGTTCTTGATGTTAACTTAAAAGCAGAAATAAACATTCTTACCGTGTATTTTATGGAAATTATAATATTTGTAATTGGTACTCTGTTAATAGCTTATTTCTCATGGTGGTTTTCAATTAAAGAAAAGCGCTACCATGGTATATACCGTTTTTTTTCTTTTGAAAGCCTTTTCGCCTTAACCTTATTTAACTATCCTTATTGGTTCGAAAACCCATTCAATATCTTTCAAATATTTTCATGGTTACTTTTATTTGCCTCTTTAATCCTTGCAATACATGGTTTCTATTTATTAAAGAAGATTGGAAGACCGGCAGGGCAAATTGAAAACACAAGCAGGCTGGTTATCCAGGGAACTTATAAATATATCCGCCACCCGTTGTATTGTTCTTTATTGCTTCTTGGATGCGGAATTTTTCTTAAATACATTTCTGTTAATACTTTACTTTTTGCATTAGTAAATATTATTGCCCTATATGAAACAGCTAAAGTTGAAGAGCTGGAAATGATAGACAAATTTGGTGATGGATATTTGAAATATATGAAACGCACAAAAATGTTTATTCCTTTCATTTTTTGACTTCACCCTAACTCCCTCTCCTTATGAAGCTTGCCTGCCGACAGGCGTAGAGAGGAGAATAGTTAGAAATTCTTTTGATGTTTTCCCATTCGTGATTATCTTATCAGCGTAAAATTTCCAATAGATGCACAATAAAATATATACATATAACAATTTTAAGTCTGCCTGGCTAAACGAGCTGGGGAAAAAATATTTCCGCAACTTGTTTGCAGCCACATTATTTTTACTTGTTATTACATTATATGTTTTCGCAAAATTTTTAGCGTATAATGAAATACGGCAGGGATTTTCATTTAACGATCCTTTTATAAGTTTGTTTACACCAATTGATGTAACATGGCTTACTTTTGGATTAATTTATATTGGTTTGATTATTGCTCTTGCCTCGCTTGCATTTTATCCCGAAAGGTTGCTGATAGCGCTGCAATCCTATACTCTTATTGCATCTTTAAGATTGATTACAATTTATTTCCTTCCACTAAGCGCGCCGCATGCAATTATTCCTTTGAAAGATCCATTCATTGAATTCTTTGGCGGGGGAACAACACTTCTACGCGATTTATTTTTTTCGGGTCATACATCAACTATGTTTTTATTCTTCTTAACTAGTCCCAGTAAAACTTTAAAACCAATTTTTTTAGCTTGTACAATATTGGTGGGTTATTGTGTTCTGGTTCAGCACGTTCATTACACAATTGATGTTGTCACCGCACCTTTTTTTGCATATACAAGCTATAGGATTTCCCGACTGTTAATAAAGCGTTTCAGAAAAAACAATAAAACAAATTCTTAAAGCAGCCCATTAAATTGATATTTTCTTTCCCCTCCCCAAAAGTGATTTAAAAAGAATTTATGTAAAAAGTCGACTGATAAATGTCAGAAAAAATCATAGCAAATATGGAATTATTTTATTGGTATTCTGGTTTAGAATACATTAAAGCTAAACATGAAAATGATTTCAGAAGCGGTTTATTTACATTATCTCAATTCATTATTGGATGGGGATAAGCAGCAATGTGTACAAATTGTAATTAATCTTGTTGAGCAGCGGGTTAGCATAAAAGAAATTTACATGGAGTTGTTCCAGCGCTCTATGTATAGAATCGGCCAGTTGTGGGAAAAAGAAAGATGCTCAATTGCAAAAGAACACGTTGCTACTAAAATTACAGAAGGATTGATTGAACTTGTTTCAGAAAATTACTTATGCAGTAAAAAAAACGGTAAGATTGCTTTAGTTACGTGTGTTGATAAGGAATTCCATGAGCTTGGTGCGCGAATGGTTGCAGGATTTCTCCAAGCTAACGGATGGGACACGCTTTTTGCCGGTTCAAATACTCCCGCCAATGAAATTCTTTTCATGATCCGTGAAAGGAACCCTGAGTTGGTTGGTATTTCAATCAGCTTCTATGTTAATTTATCGAGATTGGTAAAATTAATTAACGACATTAAAAATGAATTTCCATTTCAGACAATTATAGTTGGCGGGCAGGCTTTGGCACAAGACTATAGCAACATTTTTGCCGGTATTGATGATGTAACTTATATTACATGTCTAAACGGGCTGGAAAAGTACCTTGCGGCAATCCCTGAATAATTTTCTGTACTGCATCTAAAAAAATTATTTGTTTATCTGTTGAGCCGCCAGCTTTATTTCAACTGAAAGATCTATTCCGCCAGCACCTGAGAATGGACCTCCACCCATTCCGCCTGGTCTACCGCCGCCAGAACGGCCTCCACCACCGCGCATTCCGCCGCCGCCAGGTCCACCTCCAGGAGGCGCACCACCACCAGGTCCTTTTCCGCGTTCACCTTGCTCTCCCGTTGGTTTTACTGCAAGAGGTTCTGTTTCAAATCTAATTTTCAAATTATCCCCGGGTACAGCGCCAGCGCTAAAAGAATAATCCCCTCCAACCGCCAAAGGAACTTTTAGTTCATAAACAAGCATTCCCCTGTAAACTCCGAATTTAGCCTCAGTTCCTTCTTTATTTGGAAGAGATAAAGCTGTTAAAGGAAATTTGTCTTTATTAACGACTTCTAACTCATTTTGCTTTTGAAAAAATGTTTGAATTAACTTTTCCAAATCTTCCATTTGTCCTAAATCTTTATTCATTTCCCTCGGCCCATTTATACCGGCTTCTCTATTCCTTGGCGTTTGTTCAGAAAAATCAACAGGCAGCGGGTATCTTACACCGTAAGTTTTATATTCTTTGGACTCAGTTTCAAACCATACCACAAAACCACTTCTTAAAAGCTGAAAAATCTTAGACCTGTCTTCTGTCATTAAACAGAGGTATAAAAATTTATCGTCATTCCTAAATCCCACAGAAACTTTTTTGTCCGGTATTTGCTGCATTATAGGCAGCCATTCTGAAGGGTCCCCGTCAATCTTAATTTCCTGCTTATTCCAGGTACTTACTATTGACTGTGAAGAACTACAACCGCTCAAAATGCAAAGTACAAAAGCTGCGGTGAAAAAAACAACAATTTTCATAATAAAACGTTGAGTATTCATTTTTCGCCTTTTAAATTAAAATCAAATGGAATTAGTTTTTAGACATTCCGTATACTTTTGAGGTTTAAGGAAATTTTCATAATAAGTATTAGGAATTTACTTTAAATTCGTATTTGTAATTTAATACCACAAATCAGCCCTTTTCCTACAAGAAAAGGGCTGATTGAATGGGAAAAACTATCTTACAAGGTAAATTTCTTTCTGCCGTTGCGATAAAAATTCGCAACCTGTTTTTGTTATTACAACTTCTTCCTCAATTGTCGCAATTCCATAATTTGGAATTGTAAGCCTGGGCTCTATTGTAAAAACATTTCCTTCCTCAACTTCAAGGTATGGCAAATTACCATAACGTTCCCACTTGGGACCAAGTAGACACCCGCCATCATGGCATACTCTGCCAACCTGATGGCCTAATCCATGCGGAAATTCTTCATAGCCCTGAATTTGAATGTAATTACGCGCAATCTCGTCAATCTCATAACCTTTTTTGCCGGGTTTTAGCTCATTTGCTGAACGTGTGATTGATTCATAAATGACATCAAACCCTTTTTGAACTTCCGCCGGGGCTTTATCTTCGTGCTGTCTAAGCACGTACCAGGTTCTTTGAAGATCCGAGCAATAGTTTTTGAACTTAACTCCAAAATCCATATTGATTACATGCCCTGCTTCAATAACCCTGTTTGTTGGACCTGAATGCGCACCTGCTGTATCCGGTCCGGAAAAAACCGAAGGACAGTAATCTTGATCCCATGATAGTTCCAGTCCTTTATTACGGGTTAAGTTAATAACAAAATCAGCAACTTCTTTTTCTGATAAACCGGGCTTAATAAATTTTGTTACCTCATCAAATATTTTCAATGCTTCTTTTATAGATTCTTTCAAAAATTCAAGTTCTGTTTGTGATTTTCTTCCTCTCAACGCCGCAACGATGTCTTCAGAAGAAATTAATGCCGCGGCATATTTTGTATCCTTTAAATGATCTAACAGTTCAAGATACAATCCATATGTCATCCCGTCGGCAAGAGTTGAATTGCGGGAATAATTTATTGCAATTTTTTCCGGCTTATAAATATTAAGCACCTCTATAAGAGCATCTTTAACGTATTTTAAATAACTATGGATATTTTTGTATGTCCCTACAGCTTTCATGTTTTCAACTTCAAGCGAGCCAACTATTGCGTGTGTTTGACCGCTTTTAGTAATAATGAACGCAGACTGCCAGGTGGCATTAGTTCCGACTATCATATCTACCATTGGATCTTTCATGTTGCCTGTTTCGCGGACAAAAGTCATCCACATATCAATATCTTTTTCATTCAATATTTTAACAGCTTGATTTATTTTTTCTAGAATCATTTCTTTTGACATTGAACGTTCCTCTGAAGTTTGTAAACAGTTTTATTGATTATTATAAATGAACTTAGTTAAAGAAGTATCATTAAGCAAGATGGCGGGTTGAAAGAAAATACAATGCAGAAATATATCAGGCTTTTGGAAGTGTAAATGTAAATGATGTTCCTTCGTTAAGTCTGCTGTAAGCCCATATTTTTCCATGATTTCGCTCTATCATTTCTTTACACAATATTAAACCCAGCCCGCTACCTTTCTCGTCATTGGTACCAGCTGTTGTAACGTGAGAATCGATACGAAAAAGTTTTTGTAAATCTTCTTCTCTAATTCCAACGCCTGTATCGAGAATAGTAATTTCGTATTCTGTTTCCTTTGTAACAGAGCGAAAGATAATCAATCCGTTTTCTCTCGTAAATTTTATTGCATTGGAAAGCAAATTTTGTATAACCGAATACATCATGTCTTCATCAGCAATCACTACTATCCCCGAAGGTACTTCGTTTATAATTCTGACATTCTTGTTCTGCGCATTATTTAAAAGGAGACTAATTACCTGGTTTATTTTGTATGAGATATTAAAATTTGCCGGCTGGAAAGGAATTTTACCAGATTGAATTCGTGACCACTGCAAAAGATTTTCAAGCAGACTGAAAACACTTTTTGCAGATTCGTTAATCTTTTCTGCGAATGATTTAATCTCTTCTTTCGACAGGATCTGAATGTCTTCCATAAGAAATTCGGAGAAACTTAGAAGCGAACTGAAAGGACTTCTTAAATCATGAGCAATAATTGAGAAAAATTTATCTTTGGAAGCATTCGTATTTTTTAATTCTTCTTCCGATTCCTTAAGCTGGGAATTAACTTCTTCCAGTTTTTCCACAAGTTGTTTTAGAGTTTTCTCATTCTTTTTTTGTTCGGTAACATCTCTTATAATTCCCCGGTATGCAATGATTTTTCCTTTTCCATCTTTTACCGCATAAGATGTCTCTAATGCTGTAATTATTTCACCCGTTTTTTTACGAACATGAATTTCGTAATCTTTGACAAATCCTTTATTCTCCAATTCCTTTTTAAAACTATTCCTTTCATCTTTTATTGCATAAAGATCGCGGGCTATATCAATATTTTTTAGCTCATCTAAAGAAGTTATTCCAAACAGTTCACATCCCGGAGGGTTAAGTTCAATAAGCATTCCGTCTGGCGTGCTTTCGTAAACAATATCCTTAAGTTCCTGAAAAAGAGTTTTGAATTTATCTTGCGCTGTACGCAAATCTTCTTCTGCTTTTAACTTTTCGGTCATGTCTTGTGCCACACCCACGTAGGCAATTGGGGTACCTTTTTCGTCCCGGACAATAGAAGTGTGTAAATCTATGTAAAAATCAACTCCATCCCTGCGTTTATTCCATAACCTGCCGTGCCAACCATCCTTTAATGTTGCAGGAAGAATCTGTTTTACATATTCCGGATCATTTTTCTCAGAACGGATAATTGTAATTGACTTTCCAACCAATTCCTCTACAGTGTATCCGTAAGTTGCTGCAAACGCATTATTTACGTAAAGGATTATTTCGTTAACATCTGTAATATTGATACAATTTGGGATTGAATTCATAGTACGGAGCACAAGGTTTAGCTCGTTGACGGATCGTATTCTTTCTCCTGTATTATTCCCTGGCGAATTAAATTCTTGTGTGTTAAAAATATTTATGTTTTCCATTCGTTTAATAATCGAAAGTGTTTCTTATTCATACAAATATAAAGATAGTTAAATTAACCTGTATTCATAAACGGTGGCTAATCATATAGCATGTTTGTGAGAAGCTTTCCTTAAACGATCCATTATAGCAAGTCCAAGTCCGGATTCTTCTACGGGCTCAACAAGAATTAAATCAACATTTTCTAATTCAAGTTCATGGAGCTGCAGAAAAAGATTTGCTGCGGCTTCATGCAAATTACCGGAAGCAGAAAGTATCTTTATACTTGCAAACGGAAAATCAAATTTATTTTCTTTAAAAAACAAAACTCCTATTTTTTTATTTACATCCAACAACCGTTTGTCAAAAAATTTTAACTTCGTATTCGGCGAATAATGAAAAGGAAGCTGACCTGGTGCGTTAGGTTTTCGCTGATTTATTTTACCGCTTTTTATTTTTCCAATTTCATCTTCAATTTCTTCTTTTGATAAACCTCCCGGACGCAGAAGATAAAATTCATTTTCATGAAATTGTATTATAGTCGATTCAACCCCAACCGAACATTTCCCGCCATCAAGAATCATATCAATTTTACTACCCAAATATTTTTCTACATGGTATGCTTCTGTTGGACTTAAATGACCAAACCTGTTTGCACTTGGCGCAGCTATAGGAGTTTTACTTGCTTCTATTAGTTGAAGAGCAACTTGATGATTCGGCATTCTTATTGCAACAGTTGGATTTCCTGCTGTTACAATTTCCGGCACAATTTCAGTCTTGGGTAAAACAAGTGTAAGCGGACCCGGCCAAAATTTATCAACAAGTTGTATGACTTTTTCATTTTTGACAATAGTAAATTTTTCCAATTCCTCTTTTTTAGATATATGAAGTATTAAAGGATTGAACACAGGGCGCTTTTTAACATCAAATACTTTAGCTACAGCAATTGGGTTTAATCCATCTGCACCCAATCCGTAAACCGTTTCCGTAGGGAAAGCAACAAGTCCTCCCTCCTTAATTACTTTTGAGGCGGCAAGAATATTTTCGCTGTTTGCTTTATATAAACTCATCTCTAATACTAAAATATAATTTTTGTGAACGAATTGTTAATCCAATATCTTTAAATATCTAATTGATAAAATTGGGTTGAAAAATGAATGAACTTTATAATTTCAAAAAATTTTCTCAAAAACTGGCTGATAAAAGCGGAAAAATAATCAAACAATACTTTAGAACTGAAATTGTAATTGAAAGTAAACATGACTTATCGCCGGTCACAATTGCTGATAAAAAGTCTGAAGAGCTTATGCGGGAAATGATTATGAAGGAATTTCCTGATCATGGAATTCTTGGAGAAGAGTTTGGCGAGTATAATTCCGGCGCGGAATATAAATGGATTCTTGACCCGATTGATGGAACAAAAAGTTTTATTTGCGGCGCTGTAACGTTTGGTACTTTAATTGCCCTTCTTAAAAACAACGAGCCGATCATTGGTATTATTAATCAGCCTATACTTAATGAATGCTTAATTGGCGATGGGAAAACTGCTGAATTAAACGGAAAGCAAGTTCACACTAGGGAATGTAAAGAATTATCTAATGCCGTTTTGCTTACTACTGACCAATTGAATATTGAAAAGTACCAGGAAATAAAAAAATTTGATAAGCTTGTGCATAGTGTAAAACTTTACCGCCAATGGGGTGATTGTTATGGCTATTATTTAGTTGCAACCGGATATGCTGATATTATGATTGACCCTATTATGAATATCTGGGACTCTATGGCATTAATTCCAATAATTCGTGGTGCCGGAGGAACAATTACTGATTATCAGGGCAATGACCCCGTAAAAGGCAGCAGCATTGTTGCTGCAGGGGGAAATATACACAAAGATGTTATTGAATATTTAAAATGATTTCCATGATTGAATTCGATTTTAAAAAGATTAAAGGAATTTTCTTTGATCTTTATGGTACTGTATTAGTATTTAAGGATGAAGAAAAAGCTTCGAAAGAATGGCGAAAGGCTTTTTATAATCGTGTAGGAATCGAGAATAATTTTTCCGAAGAAACAATAAACATCATCTGTGAGGAACTGCTCCTAAATAATATAAATAAAGAGAGTGGTTCCGGTTTAACTACTTACCAGACAAAGATAAAGCGGAGCTTTGAGAAGCGCGGGGTTAGTTTCACAAGAGAACAGCTGGCTTTTATAGCCGATGAAACGGTTGGAATCTGGCAGAGACATATTTCACTTGCACCAGATGCAACAGATGTTTTCACAGAGCTGAAAAAAAGATTTAAAATGGCGATGATAACAAATTTTGACCACACACCGCATATTAAAAAAGTAATAAAAGATTATAATCTTGACTCATTTCTAAACCCGATAATTATTTCTGATGAAGTTGGTTTTTTAAAACCGGATTCTAGAATTTTTGAATTAACGCTTAAGCAAGTAAACTTAAAAGCTGAAGAAATTATTTTTGTCGGCGATAGCAGTGACGATATAAGCGGGGCTATCTTTTCTAATATTGAACCGGTTTTAATTAAGTATCCGCAAAGCCGGACTAGTATTAATCTAGCTAAAGACAGAAAAAAGCCCATTGAAATCATCCATTCCCTTACAGGCTTGATTAATCTTTTGAACAACAATTAAATAAAGAAATTGATTTGAATCCTTTTTCTATGTTATTCATCTTATAATCAGTAATTACAAAGGAGAAAAAAATGGAAAATATTATAGAAGGAACTGATTTAAATTTCGAAAATGAAGTATTAAAATCTGAGACACCGGTTTTAGTTGATTTCTGGGCGCCATGGTGTGGTCCTTGCAGAATGGTAGCGCCTATTGTTGAAGAAATTGCCAAGGATCTTGCCGGTAAACTAAAAGTTGTAAAAATTAACACAGATGAAAACTATGGTGTTTCGGCAAAATATGGGATCAAAAGCATTCCAACACTTGGCATTTTTAAGGATGGAAAAATGATTGATTCTGTTATTGGCGCAGTTCCAAAATCTCAATTAGTTGGAAAAATAAATCCTCATCTTAATATTGTTAATTAATCACTTACATTATGCATAATTTAATTTATAATCACGACTTTTAAGTTGCTGAATAGATAAAGAAACAAGTTTTTGGCTTTTCCCGAAAGGATGGCTATGCCAAGCTCAACTCTTTGTTTAATGGACACATAATTTCGTTATTAGTTTACATCCTCATCTATTTTATTTGGGCTAAAGCNNAAGCCCTTTTCTTTTTTGTTGTCCTTTTTCTCCACCTTAAAGAGAGTGTGTGATAATTAAGATTTTTTGAAAAACTGTTTCGATTTCTTTTTAAAAACAAAACTAAAATTCTCTTAACCCCCTATTTTCACACAGGCTCTAAACAGTGGAGTTATGGAGTTTTATTGTTAACCACGTCCTTTCAATGCAATGAACGGCGGAATTATGGGGTTATATTGTTAACCATGTCCTTCAGGACGTGGAGTCAAACCAAGTAAAAAAATTCTGGGCTTTAGCCCAATTGCCTCATAATAAAACCTAACCATGCTATTAATACGTTGCCTCATAATAAAATCTGACTTTTATGAAATT
>PMDS01000065.1 GCA_003155655.1 Melioribacter sp. | reverse complement strand
ATACCTTTTTGCGTAAGGTGAGTTAGTAATTGAAGTTGACGGCGGTTACCACGAAAGACAAAAAGATTACGATGCATTAAGGACATATGTAATTAACATGCTTGGTTACAAAGTTATTCGATTCCGTAATGAAGAAGTAGAAAAAGATGTAAATAAGGTTTTGAATTATATAATCAGCAATTTGTAACAAATAAAAGGAGCGATGCTAATTAAGTATTGCTAATTTTTAAGCTTCACATTAGAAATAAAAAAAGGTAATTACAGAACTCACCCTAAATCCCTCTCTTACAAAGAGAGGGACTTTTAAACTTTAACAGCCATTCTCCCTGGCTGCCGCATGCAGGTTTTTAACAGAAGGGTTAGGATGAGTTCCAAAAAAACGATGTAAAAGTAAATCATAACTATTGCTAATGATTTATTCAATAAATATTTTGTCTGAATTGACTAAACATTACTATCTGAATGACTTTACAATAGTTGTAAATAAATTCCCCTTACCATTCTGATAAAAATAATCCTGGGAAGATTACGGACATCTTCCCAGTTTATTTAATTTACCAGGCGTTTTAATTTAATATACATTGATAAAGAAATTTTAAATTTATTTTTCAACCTTGAACTGAACCGTGAACTGGTTCACTTCTTTATCTCCATCCATTGCTATTGCAGTTACATCAAAAGTATCCCCTACCTTCAAATTCATTTTTGAATAATCAACAACCAGAGAAAGCTTTTGGGGAACTCCTTTTTTAACTTCAATAAAAGGCATAGATTTAACCCCCTCTACATCCTTAGCCGTTATCATTTCATTTTCAAAGACTCTCGGCATAATATAAGTTTGTACATCTGCTTTAGTATCTACTTTATAAGTTAATCTTCCTTCGAATTCATTGAAATCTACTGTAAATGTAAATACTGCAACTTTGTTGGCAAGAATTATTCGGCGAATAGTAAAATTTTTCCAGAACCAATTATTTTCGGTATCAGTATCACATGGATGAAATATTCTAACGGCAAGACACATATCGAATGGATTTGGCCCACTTAGAGGGACAGTTGTGGGACTTCTAACCCATTTTATTTGTTTGGGAGTCAAGTTTACAGAAGTAACTCCTATTGGAACACCAGTATCAAACCAGCCGGCATAAGCCCAATAGAAACCAACTGCAACATCCCTAACGGCAACATCAGAGAAATTTTGAACCTGGGTTTCAACTAGGTATGGCTTAAAAGCGTCAATTGAATAACCTAATATCTCAATATTAGGGCTCTGTGGATAACGTGTAATTGGATCCCAGGTCCAAAGCCTAATATTGGAATAAGTATAATGATTGTATGGTGCATTTGGTGGTATTACTCCCACTTCAATAGATGGTGAACAGCATTTTTGACTACAACAACCTGTAAAAAAGTAAGCAGCTCCGCATAATCCAACAATAACAATAAGTATTTTCAGCAAAAGTATCTTTTTCATAATTCACCTCTTTTAAATTTGTAAATATTTTTTTGTACCAACGGAACTAACCGCGGTAACATTTAAAATTGTTTTTACTATTCCACGCACCTCCTTTAATTATATTTTCCGCCCGGCACTTTATTTCATAATCTCCTTTCCAATCTCTAAGATGATTAATAGTTTTTTACTTTTCATTTATAAGTCATTTTATACTTGTGATTCAGGTCTTATCTATTGCTTATCGAAAAATTTGCCCCGTAATATTAAATCTCCTTAAAAAAGGTGATGTTTACTTACCTAAAACCCCATAGTGGTTATAAATTTGAAATCGGTTTTCTAAGATATTCGCACCCTTTTTTTGATTTATTTTGTCAATGTATAAATCTGTTTTATAATAGCATATATATTCCTTTAAAAAGGAATTAGAAATAGGAGAAATGGAAGAGTAAAGGAAATTTATTCAAGAAGAGAAGAATTCAATTTTAGGGGGAATTACTATATAAACCGCCATTGACCGTAACTAAAATATAAATGTTTAATAAAGAGTCAAGTTAATTATTACACATTCGTTACCTGAATCATACTGTGATATGTAACTTTGTTGCTCATTCACTGACTTTAAAATTTGCCCTCACTTATTACCAACAAATATTTATTTTTACAATTATAATTTATCAGCACACAAGAAGAGAATTTACAAGTGGAATACTCACGTAATTATTTAATCCATTACTACGAAATTGACAGCAAAAGAAAATTATCCCTTTCTACATTAATTCATTATCTGGAAGACCTTGCAATGTTAAACAGTACTGACCAGGGCCTAACTCTTGATTATTATGATGAAACCCACCGCGGCTGGATGCTTTTCAAATGGGATATAAATATTTATCAGTATCCAATGTTTAACGAAACAATTAAAATAAGCACTCATCCTTCAGCTTTTAAAAATTTTCTTGCAAACAGGGAGTACTCCGTTTTTAATAAGGATGGAAAACTGTTGGCAGAAGCAAAATCCGTCTGGTTGTTCGCAGATACAAAAACGAGAAGACCTCTGCGGGTACCCGAAGAGATGTACAGTAAGTTTGATGTAGGGAAAGAAAGCGAAGCGGTATTTTATAAACTGGATGAATTATCACTGGTTAGTGAAGGCAGCCATACATTAAAAGTAACCGTCCGGCATTCTGATACCGATACAAATAAGCACGTAAATAATGTAAGGTATATCGACTGGGCAATGGAATCGCTGCCGGAAAGTTTTAGAGAAGATCATATAGTTAAAAGAGTGCAGGTGAACTATAAAAAAGAATTGAATCCCGGCGATGAGGCGGAAGTGGTCTCACTTATTCATGAAGACGAAAATGAATTATACACTCTTCATACAATCTACAACACCGGTAAGGATATTTGTAATCTAAAATTACAATGGAAGAAAAATCTATAAGTTTCCGGAAAATTCAAGCTGTGAATCTTCAAACTTTTTCCAGGATAATTCTTGTTTCACTTTTTTAATATCAGTACAAGGATTTAAACATTAGGGTTTTAATGTTTAATTAGATACTTCTTTAGACGGAGTTGACGGCACTCCTGCACTGTTAATTGTAATTATTGAATATTTATATTTTTCACCTGGTTTAACATTTACATCTAAGTAACGCATTCCAGGCTGTGGTCCATCCGGGGTATCGTGGTAAGATAAGTATTGAAATAAAGGTCGTCCGTATACTCTTCTGGGCGGATTTTGCGGTAGTCTTGCAATACCAATTCCATCACGCAATATTATAAACCCGCCAATACCGCTTTCAAAATCAGTATCTGCCTTCCAGGATATTTCTATTCCCTGCTCTCCTTTGTTTTCAACTTTCAAATCAAAAGGCGCAGCAGGCGGAGTATTATCCGATACCTCTCCGGTTTTAACATATTCTTCCCATGCTTTCGCCACGTGCTTATCCGGCAGCCAAACAGATTCATTAATATTGCCTTTAAAAGAAGATGCAGGCTCGGCAGTATTTCCTAATAAATCAGCTAACCATCCTTTGCTAATATCGATTGGTTTAAGTGATTGATCCTTAGCATTTTTCCCGGGCAGACGCAGTGCAAGACATGCATCTAGAAAAGGTATTGCAAGGTATCGTGAATCACCTGTTTCGTGTGCAGTGCGCGGGTCCTGTGCAAAGCCAATTGGTGTTCCATGTGAACGGTAATTATTAAATGTTCTTAGTGTTGCTTCCCAAGCCACATTATAATTTATATCGCCTTTTTCTTTAAGACCGGTATTTATCATAATAGGAATTTTATAAAGTGAATTCGGAACCTGCACCGGTTTAAATTCCGGTTTATCTTTGACAATTTCAGCAGAGCCTGATCTTAACCAAATAGCGATTATTCTTTCCGGGTGCAGTGCAGCCATAACATCAGACCATATACCTCCGGCTGAATGCCCCCATAAACACCATGGAATAGTTTTTATTTCCAAGTGAGTAGATTTTACTGCAAGATCATCAAGTGCTTTCAGAAAAGTTTTTTCGGAACCTCTTCTTGGATCAAACCAAAGTTCAGCGCTTCCTTTAGAAGTATCTATCTTTTCATTTGATACATGGTAAGAAGGGCCAAGTAAAGCGCAATCCCATTTTTTAGCCAGCGCCTGCCAATGCAGATCGTAAGCGGCAAACTCACTTGCACGTGCGGCAGATGTTCCTGCACCATGCTGATGAACGATGATCCCGCGTAATGTTTTTGTTGTGTCGGGAATCCAGATTGCGTAAGTAACACCAACTTGTAATTCGCCGGAAACAGTAGAGGGCTGGTATTCAACTTTGTAATACTTACCTGCATCCTGTGCGGAAATAACAGAATAAAATAAAAAGATTAGAATCGCTTGGAATACAATTAAAAAGTTTTTCAAAAACCTTCCTATCTACTAAAGTTAAGTGAGCGACCAGCTAAAAACTATTGCTAATTCCTTACTTAAAAATAACAATATCTTTATTTATGTTAAAACCTTATATTTGCGAAGTTGATTTACTTAATGCACAAGGAATTGTACAGAAAGTAGAATCGACCGCGACATTACTAATTGCATGCGCAAAGGTTGTAATTTTATTTATAACGCTTTTACGTGTTATTGGTAATCATGATCTTAACTTTGAGCTGCGTACTGGTTCGGTGTACTGAATTAGATAAATCAAAGTAGTGAGACAAAAAAAATCTTCACCTAAGACATTGCTTCAAGAAGTTCATTCGTTATACTCCTTAAAAAGAGCATGGGCCAACCTTAATAAATCAAATATCTATTCAAGAGGTATTTCTGAGATAACTATAAAAACTTTTCAAGCAAATATTGAAAAGAATTTAAAATCAATCCAAAAAGGCTTAAGAAAAGGAAATTATAAATTTTCAAAATTACGTGGCGTACCAATTCATAAGAATCAAAATAATATTCCTAAAATCCGTCCTCTTCGCATACCTGAAATTCGGGATAGAATTGTTATTAGAGCCATTTCCGATATAATAACACCAATCCTTGAAAATAGATATCCAATTAATAATGAAGCTAGTTTTGCATATCGTTCTGGTCAAAGTATTGAAAAAGTGTTTTTAAGAATACAAAAATTATTCAATGAAGGTAATCGTGTAGCTTTTAAAACAGATATTTGCAAATTTTTCGATACAGTCAATCAAGAGACTCTTTTAAAGGAATTAATTTTTCCAGAATTACCCGATCCTTCTTTAAATGAATTATTAAAAAAAGGTTTAACATTAGAGATTGGCAATATTGACGAATTATCTCCTTTTGAAATGAAAGCTTTTGAAGAATCTTCCAATGGGATACCACAAGGGAATGCCTTGTCCCCTTTGTTATCCAATATTTATCTTGCAGATTTTGATCAAGAATTATTAATAAATAATTATGGATTAGTAAGATATGCCGATGATATTGTAATTATGTGCAAAAGCAAAGATGATGCAATGAAGGCATTTAATCTCTGCCGTTCACTATTACAAAATAAGCATCTTGAAATCTATGAGTTAAAGAGTTCTGATAAAACAAAAATATCAAAAATTATTTTTCCGACTCAAGAACCCCTTGAATATTTATCAATTTGTTTCAATGGTAAAAATATTTGGCCAACTAAATCAACTTTCAATTCTCTTAAAAAGAAAATTAATGAACTTTGCATAAAAGATAGTTCTATACGTGAACTTTTAATTTCGTTCGAACATTTATTAAGAGGGTGGATTGCTGCCTTTTCATTTTCCGATGTTGAAAGATATTTTGATAAAATCGATGAAGGCATTAATAAATCCTTGGTTTATGCTTTAAGAAAAAGGGATTGGAAATTAAAGAATTTAGAAGACGATAAATTGTCAATAATGCAAAGACAATTTTCTGGCATTCCTTTGTGTGCAGAGATTATGAAAGATTTAAAAAAATGTAAAAAAGAAATAACTTCTGAAATCACTGATTCGATTAAATTGAAAGAAACAAGTGAAAATGTTTGGGAAGTAACATCCTCATAGCTTTTATTTTTATTATCAATTTTTAACAATACGTCATCAAAAAAGAAACTCAAATATCAAATCAAGAGGAATTGGAGATATAATAATAAATTAAGTCACAATTCCTCCTAGTTGGAAAAACCTAAATTATCATCAACAAATTTAGAGTTTCATTGTTGTTTTGGCGCATTCTTTATAAAATATTCTGTTACTGCTGCCAATTCTTTTTCATTTATATTAGAGGAACTTTTCTTTAGCAGGCCTACAAAAACTTCAATTTCATCTTTGGAGCCGGGATAGCCAATGTTTTGATCTTTAGGCATTGCATTGGAATTTGCCAGAGTTTTCCCTTTAGCGTCCAGAAAAACATAAAAAGGAAGGCCTGAATTTTCTCCGCCCATCTTTTTCATAATCTCTTTTCCGCCGGGGTTTTCAAGGGTTTCAATTTTTTCTGCTCTTTCTAATACATCAAGATGAGTAATAACAAAGTGATCTTCAAAAATTTTATTTAAGTCCTTACTGGTTATAGCAGCTTCAAGACGCTTACACCAGCTGCACCATGAAGCATGATAAATTAGAAATACAGATTTATTAGATTTGCCTGCACTTTTAAATGCATCATCCAAAATTTTCTGTGCAGGTTCAGGTTTAATAGATTGACCAATTATGTTAAAAGAGAAAAGGAAGAGAGAGATTATAAGCATTGAATATTTGCTGCGCATGGTTTCACCTCGTTATAATAAGTATTATAAAATATTTGGGTAAACTTACTATAAGAATTAATTTCACACAAACTAATTTACATTCTCAAATATTATAATTTAAGTTTTCGTAATTCAGGCGCAAATTTACGGACTGCTGCAACAACTAAAAGAGTCATGCTGCCGCCAAAAATAATTGATGGAATTAATCCCAATAACTTAGCAGCCAGACCTGATTCAAAAGAGCCCAATTCATTTGAAGAACCAATAAAGATACTGTTAACAGAAGAAACACGCCCGCGCATTTCATCCGGTGTAAATAATTGTATTATTGTTGCGCGGATTATCACGCTCACGTTGTCTACTGCGCCGCTTAACATCAACATTAAAAATGCAGCATAAAAATTTCTCATCAATGCAAAAGTGATTATGCATAAACCAAATATGAATACACAAACCAAAATATTGCGCCCTGCATTTTTGAAAAGAGGATTATGCGCCTGAACAAAAGACATAATTACAGCCCCGCATGCAGGCGCTGCGCGCAATAAGCCCAAACCCTCTGCACCAATATGCAGAACCTGATCTGCAAATATTGGCAATATACAAACTGCCCCTCCGAAAAAAACAGCAAACATATCCAGACTTATTGCGCTTAGTAAAACCTGGTTATTAAAGACAAATTTGATCCCTGCCGATAGACTCTGCCAGATAGTTTCAGTTTTAGATCTCTCCGGCAGCGGTTTATTTTTTGTAAAAGAAAAAAACAACATCCCTATTGCAGTAAATAATGCGACAAAAAAATAACCTAATCCAATACTGAAGAAACCGCATAACAGTCCCGCTGCTGCAGGCCCTGTAATTTCAGCTACCTGCCAGGTAACACTGTTCCATGTAGATGCATTGCCGAATAATTCCCTCGGAACAAGCTGAGCCATAAAAGCGGTTTGTGCTGGAGACATAAACCCGCGCGTAAGACCGGTGATAAATATTATTATATAAATTGGAACAACACCAAAAATTGCCAATGCATGGTGCAGACTTGTGGCAATCAGGAAAAGCGCAATCGCGCAGCAAAAATACACTGCGTTCGTGATGAGAATAATTTTTTTTCTTTTAACAATATCGGCAACGTGGCCTGCAAATAGAGCTACACAAAAAAACGGAATAGCCTCTGCCATTCCAATCAACCCAAGTGAAAGCGCATCATGTGTTAGCTGATAAATCTGCCACCCAACAATTACAGACTGCATCTGAATTGCAAACGTAAGAAGAAAACGCGCAGTGATAAAACGCATGAAATCTTTTATTTTAAGAGCTGCATATGCATCTTGTGTCGATAAATTATATTCCATGTATCCTTTCAAAATAAATTCTAAACATAAATACAATCAGATCTTTCTCTAAACAAATTATTGCTTCAATGATGAGATCCATATGATGATTTCTGAGCAGTATCTTGTTGACAAAATGGATAAAGATAAGATGTTCGCGATAATTCAATCAATATGAAAAACTTCCGGCAATGGTATTGAAACAGGAGAATTATCCGGATTTGTATCCATAGTATCTGCCATATAAACCCACCATTTATTTACAATTTCATCATGCTTTTTTTTATACTCTTTTACAAAACCGGGTTTAAGTTTCATTTTAAATGAAAGCCTTTTTATAATAGTAAGCTCTTATTTTAGTTCTATGGGAAATAACAATAATCATTTTACTTTATAAAGATAGAAAACTTTTTGGTAGTGTCTCAGTTTCAAATAATTCTTCCTTTTCAAACTTAAATCAATGTAGTGGACTTTATTTACTTGATTTTGTGATAAATTTTACTTGACAATTTATCAAGTATATTTAGTATATTCACGTAAGATATTTCAAATATTCTCGGTTTTATGGAAATGAAACGAGATTCCAACCTTAAACAAAAATTGAACTTTTCCAATGATAATATTGTCTAATAGGCAAATATAAATAGAAGTGTACGAGAAATGATATGAATCCAAAATTTAGAGCAGATAAAACTACACAAGCTGCAAGTTTGTTACTGAAATTACGAACTGAAAAAATGAGTTACATGAAACTCGTAAAACTCTTATATCTTGCAGATCGTGAAGCACTTAAAAGATGGGGAAGACCAATAAGTTATGACTCTTATGTATCGATGGATCATGGACTTGTGCTTAGCCGTACATTAAATTTAATCAATGCCTCAGACAGATCAGAGGCACAACAATATTGGTCCAAATTTATATCACCGCCTTTTGGTGACCATGAGATACAAAGTATTAAAGACCCAGGAACTGAAAATCTTTCGGAGTCCGAAGAAGAACTACTGAATGAAATATTTACTGAGTTTGGGAAAATGTCTCGATGGGAAATTGTAGATTATGTCCATACCCTTCCAGAATGGATAGACCCAAAAGGTTCTGCAATTCCGATCCAATATGAAGATGTACTTACCGGTGGGGGTAAAACAGAAGCTGAAACTGCCTCAATAAAAAATGAGATTGAGGAGATTGCATTAGCTGAATTATTTTTAACATAAAATGCCATTTATTTGTAAGTGCGGGGAAAGTTTATTCCTCAGGAAAATAGACTCACAAATTGAACATCTTCATGTAATTATAACTGAACCCCAGGGAGACCCTCCAAAATCTGTTATAGTTAATGTATCAACAAAGCGTTGCGAATCAGATACAACTGTTATATTGAAGCCTGGTGAACACCCATTTATTAAACATGATTCAGTTATTAATTATAAAGATGCTCTACTTTCATTAGCGGCAAAACTTGAAGAGGCTGTTAATGAAGGACATTTTGAAGCGTCCGAGACTTTTGACACAACTATACTAAAGCGAATACAAGATGGACTTTTACAATCGAAACAAACGCCTAAAAACATTAAAACCTATTGCAATAAAATTTGGAATCCAACAGAATAAAAATTATTAATTAAATAATTTTATAACAACCTTGCCTTTGCCGCATTCTAGGCAATCTCTGAATGCTTTTTGGCTGAAAGTTTTTTTGCCCTTGCTTTTCCACTAACTAAACCACCCAAACGCCCAAGCGCAACCCCATTTGGGTTTTTTGTATTTTCCTTTATGGTTTCTTCTTTTTCTCCAATTGCAAGGTCAACAATATTCTTTGCAAGTTGGTTTGTGTCTTTTGGTATCTTTGGATTTTTCATATGGACCATATGAGAAACTGTCCTTAATCGGTCAAGCATTAACTGGAATCAGGGATTTGAAATTGAGACACTACCAACTTTTCAATACATTGTTATTACCTCCGGTAAATTTTTGACTCTTACGTAAATTTCTTGCTGAACAAATTTTAACATGCAAATCAAATTTCATATCTTACAATAATGAATTTTTAACAACCTGAAGAAGAATATGAAGAAAATTAGATGGGGAATAATCTCAACCGGAAAAATTGCACACGTTTTTGCAGAAGCATTAAAATATGCAGACAATTCCGAATTGGTTGCAATCGGCTCCAGGAACATTAATACAGCCAAACAATTTTCTCAAGAGTTTAATGTGCCTCATTATTATTCAAGTTATGAAGAACTTGTTAAAGACAATGATGTTGATGTTGTTTATATCGGCACACCTCATAATCTTCATTGTGAAAATACATTGATGGCTCTTGAGAATAATAAACATGTCCTTTGTGAAAAACCGTTCGGTGTAAATGGAAAAGAAGTTCGCAAAATGATAGCAAAAGCCAAAGAAAAAAATCTGTTTTTGATGGAAGCATTGTGGTCACGGTTTCTGCCTAATATTATTAAGACCAAAGAATTGCTTGAAGCCGGAGAAATTGGCAAAGTTAGATTGCTTACAGCTTATTTTGCATTTAAATCTCACCAGGGACTTGAACACCGGCAGTTTAATATGGATCTATGCGGCGGTTCGCTTTTGGATATTGGTATTTATAATGTCTTCTATTCGCTTTTTATGCTTGGGAAGCCAGTTGATTTTAAGGCAGCAGCAGGGCTCGGTGTAACAGGATCTGATAATTCATGCAGCATTACATTTAAATACAGTGGCGATACACTTGCTGTTACTCATTCATCATTCATGGCAGATACTCCAATTATTGCAGAAATACATGGTGAGACTGGCAAGATATTTTTAGAGGACAAATATTTTTGCCCGGGCAACATTAAAATTATACGTTACACCGGTAAGGAAGTTTTTATCCCAATTGAAATTAAAGGAAATGGATACAACTATGAAGCCGATGAAGTTGTAAAATGTATTCAGGATGGTAAAATTCAAAGTGATAAAATGAGCTGGGATAATAGCCTGGAATTAATTGATATGCTTGATGCAATACGTAAGGAGTGCGGAATAATTTATCCAAAACATGATGATTGATATTTATTAACTATTCCTTTACTAAATTTTTAACTCACCTTAAGCATAATTTAATTTATAAACACGACTGTTAAGCCGCTGAATAAATAAAGAAACGAGTTTTTGGCTTTTCTTTTTTTTTGTCCTTTTTCTCCGCCGTGAACCTGCCTGCGGTACATAGGCGTCAACTTAAGAAAAAA
>PMDS01000136.1 GCA_003155655.1 Melioribacter sp. | reverse complement strand
TTCAACTAGGTTTGAATATATACCCGGGAGAAAGAAAATGAACAAATCATTTTATTGGTTTTTAAAGCTATTTTTTCTTGCCGTATTTATTCTTGGAATACCCGGCTGTAATAAAGATAGCGGCGTTGGTCCATCCATATCGGATTCCGATTTTCAATTTACCGGGGATGAGTCGGCAAAAGTTAATGTAGGTCTCTACATCGATTCTGGTGTCTGGGATGGATGTAAAACCACAACAAAAAATATGCTTGAAGGCATGAAGTGCAATTATACTGTTATTACGAAAGATTCGATCTTAAATAGCAATCTTGACCGTTACAGTACTCTTCTAATGCCGGGCGGTGATATGTGGCAATACAGGGACTACCTGGGTGCCAACGGGATGAAGAAGATAAAAGATTACGTAAACAGAGGAGGAGGATATTTAGGAATTTGCGGCGGCGCTTATTTTGGAACGAATAAAGTAATTTGGAGGGGATGGTCAAATAAGCCTAGGAAGAATATCAGCATGATAGGATTAAACCTCTTAGCAAGCGATTCCGACGGACCTATTGAAGATTTTGCACCTTCTTACGTGGATAGCAAATGCAAAGTTAATATTGTTGAGAAAAATCATGCAATTTCTCAAGGTGTTCCGGATATCATTGAAATATATTATGACCACGGACCGATGTTCCTGATTACTAATACCACAGGTATTTCAGTAATAGGTAAATCGGTAAACGGCGATAAGACAACGATGATTGCATCTTCCTATGGAATGGGAAAAGTATTTTTAACAGGTCAGCACCCGGAACTTAGTGATACACATATTTCATGGACTTTGTTAAAAAACGCGATCAAATGGTGCTCGAATAAATAACTTTGCTGCGCAAATTTTCAAATGCTTTTATACAATTCCAAAGTAATATTTACCTGTTATAAAGATCACATTAGACACGGTTTAAAGTAATCTAAATGGGAAATTGTGATTGTCATCAATAATCTGATAAAAATTAATAAAAAAGGATAGGAAATCTTGGTATAGGAATTGCGTTAAAATGAGCAAATAATGCTAAAAGTAATGTGAATATATGCTGACTTCTGTTATGGCCACATTTGATAATTCAAGAATATTACACATTCATTCCATCTTAAGTGAACTTAAACTTGACAAAAGTGTCAGCATCAAAAGAATTGTTTACGGGCAGCTATTTGATAAGATGACAGTATGTATTTTTGTTGCCGATTTTGAATTGGAAAAGGTTTTTGAAAAATTACTAGTTAATGATATTCATATTTTCCCATACAATGATGAATATAAAAAGAAAATAATTTCAACTTATTCAAAAGTTGCGGCTTCACCGGAGTATTCAAGAAATAAGGAAAGAACATATTACGATAATTCATCTCAAAACTATCTAAAAAAACATTATAGACCTGTTATAGAAAAACCAGAAATTATCCTTTCGCAAGACGATTTATTGGTTACTCAAATTGTAAAGCTGAAGAGCATTCAGAAAAATAAAATGGAGCATGCCGCCAAAACCAATATAGAACCCAAAAAAGAAAAAATTTCAAAAAGCAGCACTGAATATCCAAATGCAATCTCTGTGAATAAAGATGATTCAACAATTGAAAAACTTTGCAGAGAAGGAGATTACATTGGAATTAGAAATATTATTAATAAGAATCCTGCCTTGAACCAATATGCAAGAGAAAAATTCATCCCGGCTATAAGGAACTGCATAAATATATATTTAACGAAAGGAATGAGAACAAAATTCTATGCAGATGAAGCAATATCAAAATTAAAGAATATTGTGTGTGATAAAGAAATTAAAGCTATTACATCAGACGACCTGGCAGGCATGGCTGGAAATGCATTAATTAATGTCTGCGCTAAACATGATCCGGATGAATTAATTGCCGTTGCAAACCTGACGCAGGTTCAGCAAAAAATAAAGGTAATGGCTTTTGTTCAAATATCCGAATTTATATTTGAAAACAGCGCTAATGGTAAGGTTAATGAAGAGATGCTTAATTATTCAGCGGCAAAAATAAATACAAGAGCAATGTTATCATCTTATGATATAATGGAAGCTGTTATTTCCGATTTGAGCAAGGAAAGATTTAATAGACTCTTTGATGCAATAAGCAAGTTAAAATAAGAGTAAATCTGTTTCAGCAGCATTAATTCCAATGGAAACTTCATAAATTTCGAAATTTTCCTATCTTTCATTTCAAAAAGAGATAATTTTTTTCCTGGCGGGCAGTTCCCAAATGTTATCAGGATAAGAAATAATGGCACACAGATTTATTATGATTGATTAAGATAAATCATAAAAAATCAGATGTATCATAATAAATCTGCGTTCTATTCTATTAGTTTTCTTCTGCCAATTCTGTTAACCTGAGAACATTGGGGCAATTCCCCCTCCCGGATTTAATGAACTTATTATTTTCCTACCTCGTTATCTTTATAGATAGAATTAGAATCAATATATTCTTAAATTTATTCAGTAATTCATTAAGAATATTCTAATCTCCCAAAGAATAATTGATTCTTCTATTTTAGCATTAAGTAGTCTAAAAAACATAAGTTGAATAGCTTTATAAAATTTTTCAAGGATTTTTAAGATGGATGAAAATAAAGATAATGGTTATGTGGAACTTGACGAATTAGAAATCCGGGAATGGTTGGAATCTTTAGAGTATGTTTTGCAATCTGGCGGACCTGAAAAAGTCAGAGCGCTCCTGCATGATCTTGATACATACGCCCACGAATCAGGAGTAGACCTGCCATTCACTGCAAACACGCCATATATAAATACAATTCCTAAATCGCAGCAGGCGCCGTTTCCCGGAGGAAGAGAAATTGAAAGACGCATTAAAAGTTTAATCCGCTGGAATGCAATGGCTATGGTTGTACGAGCCAATAAAGAGGAACCAGGAATAGGCGGACACATATCAACATACGCATCAGCAGCAACTTTGTATGAAATCGGTTTTAATCATTTCTTCCGCGGTAAAGACGGCAACAACGAAGGCGATATAATTTATTTCCAGGGACATGCAGCGCCGGGAATTTATGCCCGCGCATTTCTTGAGGGAAGACTTTCTAAAGAACAGCTGGAAAACTTCAGACGGGAACTTAAACCCGGCGGCGGACTTTCTTCTTATCCGCATCCCTGGTTAATGCCGGATTTCTGGGAGTTCCCAACAGTTTCAATGGGACTTGGACCAATCCAGGCTATTTATCAGGCAAGATTTAACCGTTACCTGGAAGACCGCGGTCTTAAAAAAGCCGGAGATCAAAAGGTATGGGCTTTTGTTGGTGATGGTGAAACTGATGAACCTGAAACCCTTGGCGCTATTTCTCTTGCTTCAAGAGAGAAACTGGATAATTTAATTTTTGTAATCAATTGTAATTTACAGAGGTTAGATGGCCCTGTACGCGGAAACGGAAATATTATCCAGGAACTCGAAGCAAATTTCAGGGGCGCCGGCTGGAATGTTATTAAAGTTATCTGGGGAGGCGACTGGGATCCTTTACTAGAACAGGATAAAACCGGATTGCTTGTACAGAGAATGATTGAATCTCTTGACGGCGAGTCACAGAATCTTGTTGTTAGGGGTGGAAAATATATACGCGAAAAATTTTTTGGAAAATATCCCGAACTCCTGAAGCTTGTTGAAAAATACTCTGATGAACAGCTTGAGAAAATGAAACGCGGCGGACATGATCCTGAAAAAGTTTATGCAGCTTTCAAAGCCGCAGTTGAACATACAGGCGCTCCGACAGTAATACTTGCGAAAACAGTCAAAGGATATGGACTTGGCGAAGCGGGTGAAGGAAAAAATATTACTCACTCTCAGAAAAAATTGAATGAAGAAGAGTTAAAAGAATTTAGAAGCAGGTTTTCAATTCCAATTAGTGATGATGAAATTTCAAAAGCGCCGTTCTTCAAGCCCTCTGAAGATTCACCTGAAATAAAATATTTAAAAGAAAGACGGCAGGCTCTTGGGGGCTACATCCCTAAAAGAGTTATTAAAACACCGCCAATTAAGACTCCATCGGAAGAACTGTTTGAAGAATTCTATACCGGAACAGAGGGACGTGAAGTTTCAACAACTATGGTTTACGTCCGCATTCTTGCAAAGCTATTACGCGATAAAGAGATTGGTCATTTAATAGTTCCAATCGTACCTGATGAAGCACGTACGTTTGGAATGGAATCTTTGTTCAGGCAGGTTGGAATTTATTCGCATCCGGGACAGCTATATGAACCGGTTGATAAAGACAGTCTGCTTTATTACAAGGAGGCAAAGAACGGACAAATTCTTGAAGAAGGAATTACAGAAGCAGGTTCAATATCGTCATTTATAGCTGCGGGAACATCATACTCAACACACGGCATTAGCACAATTCCTTTCTTTACATTTTATTCCATGTTTGGAATGCAACGAGTCGGAGATCTTGTCTGGGCTGCTGCGGATATGAGCTGTAAGGGATTTTTATTTGGAGGAACTGCAGGAAGAACAACCCTTGCAGGTGAAGGGTTACAACACCAGGATGGAAACTCCCATTTGCTAGCATACCCGGTTCCGAATCTTGTTACTTATGATCCCGCATTTGCGTACGAACTTGCCGTTATTATAAGAGATGGAATTTACCGCATGTATGAAAAACAGGAAAGTGTTTTTTATTACATAACAGTAATGAATGAAAATTATGCTCAGCCATCAATGCCCAAAGGAGTGAAAGAAGGAATTCTAAAAGGCATGTATAAATTCAAGGCTAGCAAAGTAAAAGATCAAAAAGTAAAAGCGCATTTGCTTGGAAGCGGTACAATTCTTAATGAGGTTTTTAAAGCCGCAGAAATTCTTGAAAAAGATTATAAAGTGGCTGCCGATATATGGAGCGTTACAAGTTATAAAAATCTTCATCTTGATGCGCAGGAAACGGAAAGATGGAATATGTTCAATCCCGATAAGGAAGAGAAAATCCCTTACGTTGCACAGGTTACAAAAGATGAAAGCGGCGTATTTGTTGCAGCATCTGATTACGTTCAGTTGATGAAAGATGCAATTGCAAAATGGCTTCCGGGTCCGCTACACTCACTTGGTACTTTTGGATTTGGAAGAAGTGAAGGAAGAGCATCACTGCGCGATTTCTTTGAGGTTGATGCTAAACATATTGTATATGCAACACTATACTCTCTTATGAAAGAAGGCAAGATTAAAAAAGAAACAGTAAAGAAAGCACAAAAAGAATTAGGAATTAATCCGGAAAAGAAAAATCCGGCTAAATCATAAAAATTGGATGAGAAAATGGAAGTAGAGTTTAAGCTGCCGCATCTTGGCGAAAATATTTCATCTGCAGATATAATTAAGATCAGCGTCAATGTAGGCGATAAAATAGAAGTTGATCAAGTCTTGATGGAAATTGAAACCGACAAAGCAACAGTTGAAGTTCCGTCCGAAATGAGCGGAGTAGTAAAAAAGATCCTGGTGAAAGCCGGGCAGAAGGCCAAAGTGGGCGAATCTATTATGATTATTGAAAATTCTCTTGTAGCTGAAAGCGATAAGCCGCAAGCGGCAAGCAATGAGTCGCAAGCTTTAAACAGAGAGACACAAGCTTCAAGTATCAAGCAGCAAGAGGCAAGCAATGAGTCTCAAGCAACAAGTATCAAGCCTCAAGAAGTGAAAACTGAAGTGGTGAAGGATGAAGTTATTCATCAACCAGCAACTAACAACCCACCACTAACCACCAGCATCTATGAATTTAAGATTCCCGCACTTGGAGAAAATATTACATCGGCAAGCATNNATAGAAACTGATAAAGCTACTGTTGAAGTGCCGACAGAAGTTGGCGGCGTGGTAAAAGATGTAAAAGTGAAAGACGGTGATAAAGTATCGGTTGGTGCAATTGCGTTTACTCTTGAATTGAGAATTGACAATGGAGAATTGAGAATTACGGAAACAAAACCACAAATTTCTCAAAACATCCAACCAACAACCAACAATGAACCACTATCCACAAATAAAGCCCCATTTCAAAAAGTTGAACATACACATTCACCAACTGTTGTAACAATACCAAAAGATATTTCCAAGGTAGTTGTTCCTGCAGCGCCAAGTGTCAGAAGGTTTGCGCGCGAAATAGGAGTGGATATAAGACAGGTGAGTGCATCAGGACCCCGCGGAAGAATTACATTTGATGATATTAAAGCTTATGCAAAAGCATTAAATGAAAAAATTCAAGCGGGCGGTTTTACATCAGGCGGAATTGGAATTGCACGTGAGAAGCTTCCCGATTTTTCGAAGTGGGGAGAAGTTGAGCATCAGCCTATGAGCAATATACGCCGTAAAACTGCGGAACATTTGTCATACGCATGGTCGTCAATTCCTCATGTAACGCAATTTGATAAAGCTGATATTACAGAACTTGAAGAACTCAGAAAACAGTTTTCAAAGAAGACGGAAGAAGCCGGCGGCAAATTAACGGTAACAGCAATTCTTCTTAAAGTTATTGCTTCGGGCTTAAAAGTATTCCCGCAGTTTAATACAAGTGTTGATCTGGAAAAGAGTGAAGTTATTTATAAAAAATATGTAAACATCGGCATTGCGGTTGATACTGACCGCGGACTGCTCGTGCCAGTAATCCGTGATGCGGATAAGAAAAACATTATACAGCTTAGCAAAGAACTCCAGGAAGTTTCAAAAAAAGCGCGTGATAAAAAACTTTCGCTTGAAGATATGCAGGGCGGATGCTTTACAATTTCAAATCTCGGCGGCATTGGTGGAACATACTTTACTCCTATTATTAATTCTCCTGAGGTTGCAATACTTGGTGTTTCAAGATCAGCTTACGAACCGGTTTTTATAAATGGAAAACCTGACGACGGGACAGGTAAATTTGAGCCGCACTTAATGATGCCTCTTTCTCTTTCTTATGACCATAGAATCATTGACGGAGCTGATGCAATTAGATTTTTACGGTGGGTTATAAACGCGCTTGAAAATCCTTTCCTTCTTAGCCTTGAAGGATAGGTTTATAGTTGGTTCTTAATCATAATCTTAATCTTTCTCTTAATCAATTTCTTGAATTTAGATTATGATTAAGAGTATGATTAAGATTAAGAGAAGGGTTACACTTTAGATAGAGTTCGTATATCATTGCACTCCAAGATTTTCTTGCTGTATCCTTTCAGCACAGCATTTATCATTGCAAGTCCTACTTCTTCCAATGTAATTACAAATTTAGGGAATAAAAATTTCCAGACAGGGTACAATGGGGCTATCACTTTAAGAATTTTATATGTGTTCTTTAAGCCTTTAATGGGCTGGATATAACCGGGGCGGAACATGTATGCATCTTTAAATCCGAGTTTCATCAAATCATTTTCTGTTTTACCTTTTACACGCGCCCACATAATTTTACCTTTCTCACTGCTGTCTGTCCCGGTTCCCGAAACATAACAGAAGATCATTTCTTTGTTTAGCTTCAAAAGTGTCTTTGCAAAATTCATAGTTAAATCATAGGTGATGCGTTTATATTCATCTTCTTTTTTGCCAACTGAAGAAACACCTGCACAAAAATAACATGCATTATAGCCCGTAAGCTGATCTTCAACGCCGGATAGATCAAGAAAATCTTTATGAATTATCTCTTTTAGTTTTTCGTGCTTTACGCCGCATGGTTTTCTGTTAATAACAAGCACGGATTCAACATTGGGGTTCTCAAGACATACATGAAGAACACCCTCTCCAACCATTCCGGTCACGCCTGTTATTATTGCTTTTATTTTCATTTTATATCTCTGTTTATTATGTGTAAATATACTAAGTATGGAAGGATTTTTGTAAGTCAGAGTGCTGAATAAACAAACGGGATTTCCGTCGGCTGGGCGTGGAAATCCCGTATGCAAACAAATTATTTAGTTAAATCGAGACTTCCAATTATAGACCATGCAAAATCTAATTTTATCATGCCCTTGAATAGAGGATCATCAAGGTCGAGATAAAAATCCGCTGCGTAAGGTGTTTCTCTTATACCTGGTTGGGTATAATCAGATGACGGGTTAAACTGTGCAAGCATATGGCACGTAGTACAGTTTGTCTGAATACCATATTCGGTTTTCAATATGCCAGTTGGTGTATCAATTGGGTGAAATACCTGGAATACGGTCGGGTCAAATCCTGCTTCAAGATAAGGATTATATGCGAACAGTGGTGTTCCCTTATTAACGCCGCCTGTTAAAGGTTGTGCAGGCTGAAGCATTTGATATGAAACAGACATTGCGTAATGCCGTGGCGCGCCTTTAAGCTGTGCCGGTCTTACGTTTGCAATCGCCTGCAGGCTTGGCTCATAAGGTTTATCGGGATTTGCTTCCCACCAGAATGTCTGCCATGCCCATCTTTTCATTTCGCGGGTGCCAACGTGCATAGCAACAAGAATAATATAATCTCCTGCCTGGACATCCGGATAATTTGGGTTTGTCTTAAGTGCATCTGCTTCTTCTTTTGTAAGCTTATGATTAATAAAATCACTTAGATTGTAAGTGGTTTCAGGTGTTGGTCCTGTACAGCCGTAGTCAATTTTACCATTGCCTTTGCCCTGGTTTGTTAAAGAGACATAAACGCAGGCATTCCAGTCAGGTTCGCCAAAAGCCTGTGGTGTGGATGGCGGTCCCGGCCAGGCGGTAAAAGGATAAACTCCTTTTACAAGCTTGTCCTTTGTAATTACTTTATAAACAGGCTTAACAGTTACCGACTGGATCGGGAAATTCGGCATATCTGTATAACCGTCCTTCAAAAATTTTTTAATTGTACTTGCCCATAATAATTTATTTGTAAGTGTATGCTGCGCCGCAGAAGGACTGTACCCGACGGTGACAACAATTCTTGTATCAGGGGTTACTGCAGTGCTTTTTGTTGTACGCATTAATTTAGGCAGATTAGCAAATTGTCTTGGCTTTTCTAATAGTAAAAAATGTTTTACGCCTTTTAGCTGGGCTTTTAGCATACCGGTTTGTGCCAAAATTTCCTTGGGGGACTGCCATGTTTCGAAAACGCGTTCATTAGAGCTAACCTGCTGGGTTATGCCTGTCCATATACCCCAGCCGTGTCTGTAAATCTCAGCAGAGACACTGCCGAATACCCAGTTATCCAAATTAAGTTCCGGTTCAGGGAAGCTGAACCCGGGTATCTTTGGATCCGGAAATTCACCGGCCTTGCCCTGGGCTTGTAAAAGATTTTGAGTGGTTAAAAAAAGAAGTGATACGACTAAAAATGTATACAAAAGTGCTGCGAGGGATTTATTTTTCATGCTTACCTCCTAGAATAATTAATAAATAAAGTAATAAAAGAGTAAAGGAAATTAATTTTCTTAGATACAGCTATGAGAAATGATGCAGCAAAAAGCCGGTTCTGAATTTTAATGAGGATTTATAACTACCGCCGTCTGCTACCCTTCATTACAACAGGATTACCCCAACGTGCGCTGACAAATATCCGCCTACCCGATTAATTGAGGGATTATGACATACTATTGCTTATAACAGATTAATAAGGTGTTAAGTTCAAAATATAACTCAGATTAAGAGCAGGAGCACGGCGGGTAAGAGTAAGATTATGATTAAGAAATAAGAATAAGATTAAGAGTAAGAGTAAGATTATGATTAAGAATAAGATTAAGAGTAAGATTAAGAGCACGAGCAAGAATCATAGTATAGAATTTTATAATTTACAAATACAGTTTGTTCATTTGAGCTACTTAGGCATTCGCTCAGAACACTATAACCAGCCTTCCCGTTTCAACAAATTTTTTACGTTTAATATTTAGAGAAATCAAAACCATTTATTATTTATTTTTGTTAGGGATAATGAAGGCGCTGCTAACGCACTGGAAAATATTTTTTATTAAGTTTATAGGTGTAGAATAATGAATTTATTTAAATATCGTCTTAATTCTTAATCTTAATCATACTCTTAATCTCAATCATGAGCGACTATCTTTTCGATCACGAAAAATTACACGTTTACCAGAAGGCTCTTCTGTTTATCGTTTGGCTGAATGAGACGATAACAGGGATTGAGAAGAGGCACGCGGTTGTTGACCAGCTTGACAGGGCTTCCACTTCAATTGTCTTGAATATTGCGGAGGGGAATGGAAAGTTTACCGCTCGTGACCGATGCAAGTACTTTGATATTGCACGAGGCTCAGCTCTTGAGTGCGCCGGCGGTTTGGATACTATAGCTGCAAAAAAATGTTATCAAAAGAAGTCGTTTTACCCGGGAAAATGATGCTTCATGAGATAGTGTCCATGCTTGTTGGGTTGATAAAAAGCAATTCTAATAGGGTGCATGAACAGGGAGAAGATTATGAGTAAGATTAGGATTAAGAATTAGATTATGAGTATGATTAAGATTATGATTAAGAAAAAACAAATAGATTTATAATGGAGAACAAATGAGCACTTCAACTCAACTTGCGGTAATTGGAGGGGGACCGGGAGGGTACGCTGCGGCATTTTTAGCTGCCGATCTTGGAATGCAGGTAACTTTAATAGATATGGAAAAAAATCCCGGAGGCGTTTGCCTTTACCGCGGATGCATTCCTTCCAAAGCATTGCTGCATGTTGCTAAATTAATTTATGAGGCTGACGAAGCTAAAAAGTGGGGAGTTGAATTCGGCGAACCTAAAATTGATATAGATAAGCTTCGCACCTTTAAAAACAATGTTGTTAGTAAATTAACAGGCGGGTTAGGACAGTTATCCAAACAGCGCAAGGTGAATTATATTCAGGGTAAAGCAACATTTGCAGATTCAACACATCTTACCGTACAAAAAAACGATGGAACTGTCGAAGAAGTTGCATTCGAAAAAGCTATTCTTGCTACAGGCTCTGTTCCTGTGAAGGTACCGGGACTATCAATCGACTCACCGCGCGTGATGGATTCTACATCTGCGCTTGAGATAAATGATGTTCCCAAAAGACTGCTTGTAATCGGCGGCGGATATATTGGTCTTGAACTCAGCACTGTTTACGCAGCACTTGGCAGTAAAGTTACTGTAGTAGAAATGTTATCCGGTCTATTGCCCGGCGCAGACAGGGATCTGGTTGCAGTACTTGATAAGCGCGTTAAATCAATTATGGAAAATGTTTTTCTTGAAACAAAAGTCGTTGAACTGAAAGAAACCGCTGATGGAATCCAGGTTAAACTGGAAGGAAAAAGTATCACCCAGCCGGAACAGACTTTTGATAAAGTTTTAATATCTGTCGGGCGTAAACCGGTTACAACCGGATTTGGTTTAGAGAATACAAAAGTAAAAGTGAATGAGCGCGGGTTTGTTGCTGTAGATAAAACTCTGAAAACTGACGATCCGTACATTTATGCAATTGGTGATTTAGTTGGCAACCCAATGCTTGCCCACAAAGCGGCGGCAGAAGGCAAGACAGCAGTTGAAGCAATACTAGGGCACAAGGTAGCGTTTGAACCGAATGCAATTCCTGCTGTTGTTTTTACCGATCCAGAACTTGCATGGACAGGATTAACCGAAACCGAAGCCCGCGAGAAAAATATTAAAGTTGAAGTCGCAAAATTTCCATGGGGCGCTAGTGGACGCGCAACTACATTGGATAGAAATGACGGATTGACTAAATTAGTAATTGAACCTGAGACTGAAAGAATTCTTGGTGTTGGGATTGTCGGTGTTGGCGCAGGTGATATGATTGCAGAAGGAACGCTTGCAATTGAAATGGGCGCTGTTGTTAAGGATTTGGAATTAACTATTCACCCGCACCCGACATTATCAGAAACAATGATGGCGGCAGCGGAAGTTTTTTACGGACGTGCAACTGATATGTACAGACCAAAAAGAAAATAAACACACACCCCTTAATCCCCTCTCGAGAGGGGAATGGCGTAGCCAAGGGGTGTGTAAATTAAGAGCTTACTGTGAAAACAAAAACTATTATTTCAATTTTATTTCTTTTATCCCTTCAGCTTAATGCTCAAAATTATAATTGGGTACGGCACGATTCTCTTGTTAAAGCCGGGGTTAATCAAATTTACGGAATCAAGTTTGACGATGCCGAAAGAACCTTTGATGTTGTAGTAAATGAATACCCTGCACATCCCTCGGGAAAGTTTTTTAAAGCAATGATAACATGGTGGAGAATTCTTCTTGATATTGATAATGAAAGTTTTGATGATAAATTCTATGAGCAGCTTGAAGAAGTGATAGATATTTCCGATAAAATTCTTGATAAAAATGACAAGAATACAGACGCAATGTTTTTCAAAGGCGGCGCTCTTGGTTTTAGAGGAAGGCTGCGCGCAATACGCGAAAGCTGGTTCAAGGCTGCGCTAGATGGAAAAGACGGACTTGCACTGGTGTTCAAATCTTATAATGCTAATCCTAACAATGTTGATATCCAGCTTGGTTTTGGAATTTATCATTATTACGCCGAGGTAATTCCTCAAAAATATCCTGCCGTAAAACCATTTATGATTTTCTTCCCTGCCGGTGATAAGAACCGCGGTTTAAAAGAATTGGGAAATGTTGCCTGGAATGGAAGATACGCGCTTATTGAAGCTCGTTATTTTTTGATGACGTTAAATTTCCAGTTTGAAGAGAATATGAATGAATCGCGCAAATGGGCAAAACTACTGCTTTATGATTTTCCTAATAACCCCAATTTTCAGAAATACTATGGCCTTACATTCATAAGAGATAATAATTACCAGGAAGCAGTAAAGATTTTCCGCGATATTTATAATAAAGGCATGCATGGCTATCCCGGCTATAATGATTATTTCAAACGGGAAGCATCATATTACATAGGAATGGATTTCAAACTGAAGAATATAGCGGATTCATCTGCATTCTATTTTGAAAAATCTGAAAAATATTCCCGGCAGCTTGATAAAAAAGGTGAATCGGGATTTTTAATCAATACAGTTTTTTACCTTGGAATGCTTTACGACCAGATGGGAATGCGCGATAAAGCCATTGCAAATTATAAAGAAACTTTGCGTTTGAAAGACAGAAACGGATCGCACAGGGATGCTGAGCAGTATCTTAAAACGCCTTTTAAAAGATAATTGAGTCCCACAAAAGACGCGGGATAAAAATTGATAATTGAGAATGGAGAATTGAGAATTATAAAAGCTGCTAATTCTCAACTTGCCTACTGACAGGCAACTTTAGAATTGAGAAAAACCTTTCTTGTCGAATAATTGAGCCCTTCGGCAAACTCAGAGTAAAAATTGTGAATTGCGAATGGAGAATTAAGAAAAGAAATTTTCCCATTGGCAAACTGGTATAGAATTGATTATGGAAAACCTGCCTTACAGTATGCTGGTTTAGAATTGAGAAAACACTTGCGACATGCAAGCCAGTTTATTATGCCTATTCTGACTACAAAACCCAATATTCTAAGTCTAGATTTTAATTCAGAGGGGAATATTGTACATATTTACATTTTGTACATTAATTATGTACATATTATATTATGAGGTATCTTGATATTTGTACATAAATTAGGTATGTTCATAGTTAATGTACATCTACTAATAATGTATATAGGAAAAAATGAATAGTTTAGATGAAAATGCATGGTTGAACACAGCAATAGAAAAATTAAAAGAAACAACAGGCTATGATATAGAACTTTTAAATAATGTTAATAGGATAGATAATATCATAGATGGCAAGTTATTAATAAAGACACCCAAGAATATCTACATATATCCTTATATGGGTAAGAAATGGATGAATAATGCAGTGATTGGCTTAATGTGTCATGAATTAGGCAATAATTATCCAAATGTCATATTGATCACAAATTATGTAAACAAACTTGCAGCAGAGAAATTAAAAGAAATTGATATTCAATTTATTGATATGGCGGGGAATGCGTATATGAAATGTGATGAGTTATTTATCTACATAAATGGAAGACGAAATGAAACAGAGATAAAAAACAAACAAGAGACGGTAAGGTTATATACTACAACCGGGCTTAAACTAATTTTTACCATATTGTGTGTCGACAATGCAATCAATAAACCTTACAGGCAAATAGCGGAATTAGCGGGTGTTGCCAACGGAACAGTAGGATGGATAATAAACGACCTGATAAAATTGGGTTACCTGATTAAGAAAGACAAAAAAAGGTATCTTCTCAATAAAGAGGAATTAATAAAAAAATGGGTAGAGTATTATCCTTTTAAATTAAAGAACAAGTTGAAGAAACAGAAATACAGAACGCAGAAAAATGATTGGCAGAATTACATTAATATAAACTTTGAAGGTATTTATCTGGGCGGAGAAATAGCAGCAGCGAAAATTACAAATTATCTTCAGCCAAAATATTTAACACTTTACGCAGAAGGAAATATTAACAAGCTGCTTATCGAGAAAAAAATGATACAGGACGCAAAAGGCGAAATAGAAATAATTCATAAATTCTGGAATTTTAAAGATGCCAACGACCAGGAAGGAATTGTGCCGGATCTTTTAATATATGCTGATTTGCTGGCAACAGAAAACGGAAGAAATATTGAATCAGCAGGAATGATATATGAACAGAGAATTAAAAGACATCTCCAGTAAGTTAGAAACAAGTTTAGTAGAAGTTTTTGCGAAGATTCATGATGCCGCTGACCTATTGAGAATTAATTTTTTTTGCATAGGTGCAACCGCGCTACTAATAATGATAAAATATTATTATGAGAATAAAATAAGACTTAGGATCACACAGGATGTTGATTTTGGAATAATGATCGACAATTGGGATAGCTTTGATAAGCTAAAGAATACTCTAGTTGAAAAATTTGGATTTAATGATACTAATAAAATTCACAGAGTTACTTGCAATGGAATTACCATTGACATAATACCATTTGGTTTAATTGGCGGAAATAATATTAAATGGCCAAATAGCGAGACTAAATTAATGGTTCTGGGTTTTGAAGAAGCATTTGAACATTCAATACCTGTCAAAATAAAAAACGATCCTGAGATAATATTAAACTTTGCAAGTATACCTGGAATTGCAATACTTAAACTAATAGCGTGGTATGATTCATTTCCCGCAAGACAAAAAGATGCCGAAGATATTTCAATTATCATCAATAATTATTCAGATTTTGGTAATATGGAAAGACTATTTAATGAAGAGGGAGATATTGTTAGTGATGAAAATACAGACTATAATATAGCTTCTGCCCGGTTGCTAGGAAGAGATATTAAGCGTATGTCAAATGATAATACGCTGGAAATACTTAGAGAAATTTTAGATCCGGGTAATGTGAGATTTGATCACTTAATCCAGAATATGCTCGAAGGTCAATATGAAGAATCCAGGTTTGAGGAGGTAAAAAAAGTATTGCTTTCTCTCTACCGGGGTTTATCAGACTGATTTTTTACTAAACCAGTATTATTTAAAAGTTTGTTGAAATTCCGAATCTGTGCAGCGCACCTATTGAACCTAGTGAAGAAAAAGAATAATCTACATTATATGTGCTGACCTTAAATCCCAATCCCACACTAATTCCTGCTAATCCTGCAATAGTACCAATCTTTAGTTCTTTTCTTTTCTCATTATCATAACCGAGTCTCAATTTCATACTTTGCCCAAGTCTGAATTCACCACCAACTGTAATTTGCTGAAAGTGTTCTAAAAATTTGTTCTGCGTATCGTTAAGATGGTTGAACGATAGGAAAAATCTAAATGGAAGCCTTTCAAGTTCTTTTGAAAATCCAACCCGTATATCAAGAGGCAAATCTTCTTTAATACTATAATAGCTTTTAATCTGTGTCCCAAAATTCAAAATTGATAAACCAAAATTCCATCGCACATCAGGAATTGCATAATGTAAACCAAGATCAAGTGCAGCAGCAGTAGAAGTTACCCCGGCAATACTTGAATAAATAAATTTCACATTAGCGCCGTAATAAAAATTTTTCTCGAGTTCGTTGCTGTAGCCAATAAGAAAAGCCATTTCACCGGCGCTGAAATCGCCAAGCTCTGTTCCGCTTTCGTCTGCCCTGGTGAATGTACCGTAATTTATATATTGAATACCAGCAGCAAATCTACCAATTCCCGCAAACTCTTTTGAGTAAGAAAGACTAGCGGAATTAATATCCATTAAATATTTTAGAAATGAAAAAGAAACAGGTGTTCCGCTCAACAAACCAATCCCTGCCGGATTATAAAATATTACGTTTGGATCATCACCATCGGCTACAAAGCTTCCTGCAACAGCTGCGGCGCGCGGACTTATGTCTAATTTTAGAAAATCATAAGTAGCTTGTGCAAAAACTAATGGTGAGATAAAAAATATGCAGGCAAAAACTAAAATCTTTTTCATATTCCTCAAAAATTTTCATGCGATTTTACAGATAAATGCTTATAAAGGCAAGCCATTCTTTTATACGCTTTGGTTTTAGGCGGAACATTCTAAAATTAAAGAGTGTTAGAGAGAATAAAACGCATTAAACTTGACGAATTTTATAAATGATAGTTAAATTTGCAATGAAAAACTAAGAGGTAAGAATGAACGGATTTAAAACGGCAATATTGATGACTGTTATGATGGTTTTATTTCTCCTTGTAGGCAGCCTGGTTGGAGGAGAGCGCGGAATGATGCTTGCCTTCATTCTTTCACTAGTTATGAATTTTGGTTCTTACTGGTTTTCAGATAAAATTGTATTGACGATTTACGGAGCGCAAAAGGTAACGCGCGATGAATATCCACAACTGTATGATATTGTAGAGGATCTATCATCAAAAGCAAATTTGCCAATGCCGAAAGTTTACGTGATGGATAATCCGACACCCAATGCATTTGCTACAGGCCGTAACCCGGATCATAGCGCGATTGCAGTTACAACAAGCATAATGAATATCCTGAACCGAGAAGAACTTGAAGGAGTAATTTCCCATGAACTCACTCACGTTAAAAACAGAGATATTTTAATAGGAACAATTGCTGCAACATTGGTTGGAACAATTACAATGATAGCCCGTATGGCAGGCTGGGCTGCAATGTTTGGCGGAGGCAGAGGCAGCCGTGACCGTGATAATGTTTTTTCAGATTTGGCATTGATGATATTGGCGCCAATTGCCGCAATGTTAATTCAGATGGCAATTTCAAGATCGCGCGAGTACATGGCAGATGCAGGAGGAGCACAAATTTCAGGAAAACCTTTGGCGCTTGCATCAGCGTTAAAAAAACTTGAGCGCGGGAATGAACTTGTTCCAATGACAAACGCAGGAACTTCTTCTGCTCATATGTTTATCGTAAATCCTCTTAGCGGAAAAGGGTTGATGAAACTATTTTCGACCCATCCTCCAATTGATGAAAGAATTGAACGGTTAGATGAAATTGCAGCAGGCAGAAGATAATTAAAGTTAAACAAATTGCAGTTGTTAAAAGAATTTTGATTAGCGGAAAAGCTAATAGTTCTTGAAATTGCAGCTATGTTTATCTAATTTGAACCAATTACAAAAAGGCTTCTTAAGAATAATTGAAAGCAAACCGGTTCGTTATCTATTTATTATTTTTTTTATCGGGCGCAATTTTAAACGCGCAGACAGAAACCAATCTTAATCTTATTTATAAACTGGTTGATGGATCTATAAACAAGGCAGATTCCTTAGTAGGCGGAAAAAAGTCTATTGTCCTTACAACTACAATCCCATCTTCTCTTGAAGTATTAAAACCACAGGTAATAAAAGCATTTAGCAACCGCGGTTATGACCTAAAAGTCTCTTCAAACATGGCGGAACCAGGTGTTAATTACAATTTGGTGTTTGCAAAAGTTGAGTACAAAAATTCCTTTGCAGACGGTTTGTTTGGAGGGGCCAGGGTAGAAAGATATATCTCTGTCAATGGGTTTTTCACAATTACGAAGTCAAATACAATCAACCAGCCGGTAGAATTTACAAAAACATTAAAGGATACAGTGTCGACCGGTGAAATTTCTGCAATAGAAAATCAATCTCTTCCATTTACACAAGCGCCAATTCCATCAATGCCGCTGCTTTCAAATTTATGGGAACCCATAGCGGTTGTTGGAACTCTAATTATAACAGTTATTTTATTGTTTACAGTTAGAAGCAAATAAAGCAAATTTGGTATTTCACGGCTTAGGGAATTTCATTATTTTTACACAATCTTTTAAAGAGAGGAACAGTTTGGCGAACAGAAAAAATATCTTATTTGGAATAATTGTTTTATCATTCATATTTGGATGCTCGAGTTCGATTGATACAAGCAAGTTCAACGCAGAGGAATATTACAATTATATTATAAAGCTCTATAATGATGAAGATTACGAAAAGGCTATCACCGAATTCCAAAGTTTTCTGCTACAGTATTCAGGCAGCTCTTTTAACGGTAACGCCCAGTATTATCTTGCAATGACCTATTCAAAGCGTAACCAGCATTTATTGGCTGCATACGAATTCAGTAAATTAATCCGGAATATTCCTGCAAGTCCGTTAGTCCCGGACGCACAGTTTATGCTGGCTGAATCATATGCCCAGCTTTCTCCTGCGTATCCATTGGATCAGGCATATACAAAAAAAGCTATAGAAGAATTTCAGGCATTTATAGATTTCTTTCCATCAAATCCAAAAGTTGAGGAAGCAGAGAAGGAGATAAAAGCTCTTAATGAAAGATTAGCACAGAAAGAATTTGAAAGCGCTGTTATTTATGAAAAAATGGAAATTGAAAAAGCGGCATTGAAATATTATTCAAATGTTGCCGAAGTTTATCACGATACCAAATATGCACCATTGGCGATTTACAAAAAGGTGATGCTTGAAGTAAAAAAGGGGATGAATAACGAAGCACTAGCGGATATAAGTATATTTCTGAACCGCTACTCTGATAATTCATATGCGGCGGAGTTGAAAGAAATTGAATCAAAATTGACAAGTACTGCTAAAAAATGAGTGTTCTGCGCAGAAAGAAGAAAGTCAGCGAATCAATTGTGACAATGACAGAGCTTGTTCTTCCAAATTATACAAACCAGCTTGGTAATTTATTAGGGGGGCAACTGATGCACTGGATAGATATATGCGGGGCGCTTTCGGCATCAAAACATTCTCAGCATGTTTGTGTAACTGCATCAGTAGACAGGATTGATTTTCATCATCCTATTAAATTGGGTAATGTTGTAACTTTGACTGCAAATGTGAATTGTGCTTTTAAAACATCGATGGAAGTTGGTGTAACGGTTTATGCAGAATCACACGTTGAAGGGACACGAATTCACACAAACACAGCATTTTTAACATTCGTAAGTGTAGATGGTAATGGTAAACCAACAGAAACTTTTGAGCTTGAACCTGAGACCGAGGATGAAAGAAAAAGATTTGAAGAAGCCCATCAAAGAAGAAAAGCCAGGCTTGGTAAATAAGCTTAAACAAATCACCCTAATTTTTATTAACTCATTGTTTTTATCCACTTCATTTGCACAAGTCCCCATCAACGGTTTTGCACGTTATAGAGAGTTTTCAACAAAACCAAATAACACAAATATTTTTTCGTTAGATTATAACAATGACGGTTACAGAGACCTATTCCTATTTAATCCAAAGAATAATAATTATGTTTCTCACACGGCAAATCAAAACTCCGATTTTAATTTTGCAACTGAAAAAACTTCACAATTTGCAATAAGCGCAATTCATCCCTTTGGCATTGAATCTTCAGCAAAGAAGTTTTTACTTCTTTCCCGGAAAACAAGGCAGGCCGGAATAGCTAATGTTTCAGCAAACGGATCATTTTCAATTTCTCATAAAGTATCATTAAATGGGTTCCCTACCAGTGTTGATGTTAATACTGTTCCTGGCGGAGGTAAACTGGAAGGTCTTGTTTCCGGATCATCATTGAATGGTATTTATATTTTAAATGAAGGTAAACATGATCTTGAAGCAAAAAGAGTAATTGAAGGGAAAATATTTTCTTCGGCTTGTTTTATAGACCTTGATTACGATTCTAATCCTGATATAGCGGCAGTTGATCCACTAAGCAACTCAATTATTTTTTATTACAATAAGAATGGAAATTTTAAAGAGGCTAATTCAATTGGTTTGAATGGAGAGATAACAGAATTTAGAGTCGTGGATTTCAATTTGGACGGGTTCACTGACCTGGTCTATCTAAAGGAAAACCATATTGAAATTTTATTAGGAGATTCAGTTTCTTCATTTAAGAAAAAAATAATTCTTAACACGCCAGTAAAAGTTGACAAGTATGCAATTCTTGATTTTAATGGTGATGGATATAATGATATTGCATATTTAAACACTCAACTTGGCGAGCTTTATATCTCATTTGCAAAGGGGCAAAATTCTTTTTATCCGCCGATTCTTTATATGAAAAAAAACGGATTGGCTGATCTTACAGCATATATTGACAGAGCCGGCAGAAAATTAGTTGCCCTTTCAAATGAAGGCAAAATATTTCTTATTAACGGACTTGGAATTGACCTGAATTCCTTTTCAATTACGTGTGGTATAAAACCAACAGCAGCTCAAACATTTGATTATCTTGATGATAAATATAAAGATTTATGTTTTATTGACGAGGGAGAACAGGCGCTTAAACTGTTCCTGAGCGAAAGAAGAAATTTATTCAGAACATATTTTAAAATTCCTCTTTCGGTAAATCATTCAGAAATTAAAGTGGACGACAGCAAGGAAGGAATAAAGACATTTTTTTGCTATACTAAAGGGTCTAGAGTAATAGAGGTTGTAAGAATTGATTTTGATAAGCAAAAATACTCGAGGTTAATATTATATACAGATGGTTCAATAGAAGACTTAAAATTAGCCAACGACCGTTTAAAGGACCGTGAAAATATTTTTGCGCTTGTAAGAAAAGAGAGGCAGTTATATCTGCAGAATATTGAACTTAGAGATTTCCAGAACGCATTTTCCAGTTTTGATTTAATTTCTAATAATTATGAGAAAGCATGGTTAACCTTTAGTGTGTATAAGGAGATTTTTTTAATAATAAAAAAAGCAGACCATCTTGAATTGAATAAAATTGTTTTTGACAAGAAAATTCTTGAAGCACAAACTGTTTTGAACTTTAATATCAATGAGAAGGATGTTTATAATTATGATTTGATAGGACTTGATGAATTAATAGACCGGACAAAACCAACCGCTTTTTTAATTTCGATCAATAAAAATTCCGAGTTGTATTTTATAATTAAGAACCAGGTAAAAAAATATAATTTAAGAAATGGATCGGCTTCTAATATAAACCTTGAACATTATTTTGATGAATCGAATGATGAAGTGTCCTTCTACTATAATAATCAGCTGAAGGATAAGCTAGAATGCATATCAATTGGTTCAGGAAATAATATGAAGGACGAAAAAGATGTAATTGAATCAAAGTCTATCAATAACTATTTTGTTACAGATATTTACGGAAAAAAAATATTTCTGATTTATACAGATAATACTCATAATACGCTAGCCTTTGAAAAGATAAAATGAAAAAATTTCTTTTACTGTTTAGTATTATTCCAGTTGTTTGCGCGTATTCGCAGAACCTGGACGCACTATACGCGAAATTTCTGCAGATTAAAAACATTCCGCAGGCTGTAAAGATTCCTGAAACCGCAAATTCAAGCAAGCCAATAAAATGCGGATTCGGTATAATTAACCAGGTAAAATTAAACTTCAGCAGGTTTTCCGCATCACAGAAAAAAACGTTGGACTCGCTCAATTCGCGACCTGTAACAGATACAAGTATTGTTTCACCGTCAGGAAATTTCAGGATACATTTCTTTAAAGTCGGCGCGGGTAAACCAACTTATGATATAAATGATTTTGCAAAGGCAGCGGATTCGTCGTACAACTACGAGGTTAATTATCTTGAATATCCTGCCCCGCCAAAAGACAATGGCAAAGCTGGCGATTCAAGCAATCCGGATGATAAATATGATATTTATATATTAGACCTTGGAGGCAACGCTTATGGATATACCCAGCCTGATTCATTAATAACAAAAAATAATACTTTTACGGCTTTTACTGTGGTTGACCATGAGTTTGGAAAAGGTTACAACACACATGGAATTGACGGAGCACGCGTTACAATAGCACATGAATATCACCATGCAATCCAGGTCGGAGATTATCTCTTCAGCACTCAAGATCAATTTTATCATGAACTTACTTCAACATCGATGGAAGAGTTTGTTTACCCCGGGATAGATGACTATATATATTACATGGATTCATACTTTAGTAATACTCAGAGAACATTTTCCGATACGGATGGCTATGACATTGCAATTTGGAATATATTTTTAGCTTCGGAATTTGACAACAATAATGTTCCCGCAGCAATAAGAGGCAAGAATATAATTAAACGAATATGGGAATTAATGCCTAGCGGTAAACGCGCCCTGCGGGCATTTGATGTTGCAATTCAAGAAGGCGGCTCTAATTTCAAAACAGAGTTCAATAAATTTGGGCAGTGGACGTACTTTACCGGAAAACGTGCAACGGGCAAATATTTTTCCGAAGCAGCTAAATACCCCATGCTGAACCCTTATGTTGTTAAGAATGCAATTTTAATTACAGTTAATTCAGAACCGGTTTCAAATAATTTTTTCCAGCTTAACGATAATTCAACCGGTAAACGGGATTCGATAATAACGCTAATTAGCAACAGCGATATTGAGGGAGCTGTCAGTTCTACCGGGACGTATCTTCAATTCAAGTATACGCTTTCCAATTCAACTATTAGCGGCGGAAAACAAATATCGGACAGATACTATTCAAAATTAGAAACATCCAACCAGATACTTTTAAGTGAATCAAATGTATTAAGCGGGAATATTTCGCTAACGGAATTAAATTATGTATACCCTCAGCCATTCAGCTATTCAATTAATAAAATGCTCTATTTCCCGGCATCAGGTAGTATTGAAACTACAAGCACACTTTACATTTATTCAATTAGTTTTAAGCTTTTATACCATGGTGAAAAAGCAATAATAGGCAGCGAGAAAATATCATGGGACGGAATGGACCAGGATGGTAAAAAATTAGCAACAGGTGTTTATCTTTATGTAACCAAATCCGGAGATAATATTAAAAAAGGGAAATTTGTTATCTACAATGATTAACTATTCTGTTGATTTAAATAATATTGTAAAATATTTTGGAAGGCGGCTGATCTTTAATGGTATCAATTTCAATTTCTCATCGCAGAATATATATGGGATATCAGGGCCAAACGGATCCGGTAAATCAACGCTTGTTAAAATAATAGCCTGCTTAATATCTTCAACACGCGGTAAAGTAATTCATAAGTCGGATGGCAATATTATAGATCCGGATGCGCTTCACAATTATTTGGGATTTGTTTCCCCATATCTTTTTCTTTACGACGAATTTACCGCTGAAGAAAATCTGAATTATTTCTCGAGCATAAGAGGATTAAAATTCGACCGGGAATATTCGAATTTTATTTTAGACGAATTGAATTTATTTGAGCGGCGCGATGATTTAGTGCGCGGTTATTCTTCAGGTATGAAGCAAAGATTGAAATTTGCATTTGCCCTTATTCACAAGCCGCGACTGTTGATCTTTGATGAACCTACCACCAATCTTGATAATGAAGGAAAAGAAAAAGTATATCAATTAATAAAAAATGAAGCAAAAAAAAATCTAGTTATAATTGCTTCGAATGAAAATTCTGATCTTGGGTTGTGCAGCCAGGTAATTGATTTGGGCAAATATAAAAAAACCGTATGAAATCTTATTCACTTTTTAAAAAAGACTGGCAATCGGAATTAAGGACACGTTATGCAGTGAACGCACTGGCAATGTTCATACTTGTTACAATCAGCGTAGTTATGTTTTCAATAGGCAGCGAGAAAATTACTGAATATTTAACGGGTGGATTATTGTGGGTAGTAATATTCTTTTCGGCAATGTCCGGTCTATCACGAGCATTTGTATCGGAAGAAGAGCGTGGCACAACAATGACACTACAGCTAATTGCCGCCCCGTCAACAATATATTCCGGCAAACTGATTTTTAATCTTGTACTTGTATTCTTAATGAATTTTGTAATTACATTTCTATTTTCAATTCTTTTCCCCTCTTTTATAATAAGAAATATTGGGCTGTTTGCAATTGCATTTGTACTGGGCAATACCGGGATTGCAATATCTTCAACAATAATTGCGGCAATTATTTCAAAGGCAAGTTCAAAGGGAACACTATATCCCGTACTTTCATTTCCGATATTATTGCCATTAATACTAACTTTACTTGAACTGACAAAATTTTCGATGGATGGAAATTCAATAGCGGGTTCTTTAGTAGAAATTGCAGTTCTTATCTGCTACGATGTTATAATGATTAGCGCCTCTTATCTTTTATTTGACTTTATATGGAAAGAATAAGAGATCACTAAATTTCATTAGATATTCTTAATACTAAGCAACAACTTTTGGTTATCTTCCTTAAAAATGATAAAAAAGACAGCTATAAAAATCTCAAATATTGTTGTTATCAAGAAATATAATTGACCAACTTCCGCATTTGTAAGAAAAGCTAAAAGTTTCATTATTATAGAGGTTTCATAAAGTATTAGAACTAATTGAAAAATATTTACTTTTCTATTGGCTGCAACAAAAAATAATGCTCTTCTAATAAGAAAAAACAATATGCATGTATGAGAAATTATCAGCAAATCGTAACAATATGTAATTCCCAAGTAGAAAGAAAAAATAACCAGCACAAGTGATAAAAATGCAGCAACAAAAAAATAGATTTTTTTCATGTTGATATAAATAAACATCAAAAGTATTAAGAAAGACAGAATAACGTAAGTATTGTATATTATTGCTATAGGACTAAGCCTTGCAACATTTACAAGAGGGTCCATAATTGCCAGTATAAGGAAATAGAAAAATAAGTCAGTTTTAAATTGACGCACGGCCGGAAAGAGCCAAAAAATTTGAGAGAGGATTGAAACAGTCAAAAACAGGGTGATCATAAATTCATACCTAGAATAATTTGTTTTCCGTAGAAAAGCGGACAGCGTAAGAAATTAATTCGGGTAAATTTTTAATTCCCATACGCCTCATTATTCCGGAACGGTAGTAATCGATGGTTTTCTTGCTCATTTTCAAGTGATCAGCAATTTCCTGACTAGTCATTCCTTGCCCGATAAACTCAAGTATCTTTCTGTCTTTAGAATTGAGCTGGTTATAATCGTTTAATACTAAAGGAATGGATTGTTTGTATTTTTTTTCGAGTTCAATCATTTTTTCTTCGGTTAAACTTCTTCCAAAGTAAAAAGAACCATCATTAACAGTTTTAATAGCGCGTACAAGCTCTCCCTTCATAGTATTTTTGCTAAGCAGCCCCTTGGCACCGCTTTTAATTGAATAAAAAACATGCATGTCACTATCGTACATTGAAAGAATGAGCGCTTTCACATCTTTGTTTATTTTTTTTATAGCTCTTAAAGCCTCAATACCATTGATAATAGGCATCGAAATATCAACAAGAATTACATCAGGTGATAATTCAATATATTTGTCAATTAATTCCTGCCCATTTTCAACTTCGCCAATAATCAAAAAATCCTCCACATCTTCAAGAAGAGAAATTATTCCAATGCGGAATAATTTATGATCATCTGCGATTAAGATACGAATAGGTTTTGTTTCTGCCATGTTAACTCTTTGTATAATGGAATTTCAACAACTAACATTGTACCACTGCCTGGTTCAGAATCAATTTTAAATATCCCATGAAATGATTCAACTCTTTCACGGATATTTGTTAAACCGATTCCACTATTAGGCAATTTGCCAGATAGGATATCATTTGCATTGAATCCTACGCCATTATCAGATACAATCATACGAATAAGTTTATCAGTAATTAATAATTGCAGGCTAAAACTAGTTGCCCTTGAGTATTTCATAATATTGTTAATAGCTTCCTGTGCAACGCGGTAAAGGTAGATTTCTAATTTTGTATCAAGGCGAATCTCATCACCAATAATATTTGCTTCACCATCAATACCAATCTCCGTAGCTATATTACTAACCAGATATTTTAATGCGACACCGAGGCCCATTTCTTCAAGCAATTTTGGCTTCAAAATATAGGAAATATTCTTTACCTCAAGAATTGCTTCTTCAAGGGACTGAATTAAGTTTTTAAATAAACCACTTCTTTGATCATCAGGTTCTTTCTCGCTCATTCTTAGTAATTTCATTCGAAGCAAAGAAAGAGACTGTCCAACCCCGTCATGCAGACCACGGGCAATATGCTGGCGTTCTTCTTCAATTATATCCTGCAGATGATCAGAAAGCTCCCGCAACTTTTTTTGCGACTCGACAAGTTTTTCCTCATTTGTTTTAAAATCAGTAATATCCCTGAAATATATTTGAGCGATGTTTGAATTTAATTCAGCTCTGAAAAGAATTGAAAAAAACCTTCCGTTTAATTTTTCTGTAAAAACTAATGTTGTATTGTTTTTAATAGCCTCTTTAATATTTATAGTAAGAAAGGGAAGTACATCTGTAATTTTTATTCCTTGAAGATTGCCGGATGAAAGAATATGCTTGGCTGCATTATTTGTAACAACAATTGTACCTTTTGCATCAATTCTTATAACAGGATCGGGGTCTAACTCTGCAAATAGAGCCATTAATTTTGCAGATTTTAGCTCGATATTTTCTCTTTCTTTTTTGTAGTGTGAAGTAATTGGATTTATCAGGTATTTATATATAAGGATAACGATGCCAAAAATAGCCGTTACAATAAATAAGGATACATAGATTGGATTAGCCGGATCTAAAAGTGTTTTGAGCAGATTCTGGAAATTTTGCGGTGCTAACAAAAGATTCATTGTTTTCTATTGATCCTTATAAAAGAAGCATAGCTAAAAAAATCAATTTTTCACAAGCGGATACAATTATTTTATAGCAAATATACTTTTTTGAACAAAATGAAACCCATTTTTTATTTATAACCCGCTTTTTGGGCTGATTTATGCGTTTTTTGAATTAGTTTCTTAATTACCTAATACTTAAATTTGAGAATGTAAGGCTTGGAGTTCAAAGCTTAGGCTAATTTTAAATCAGCCGCAATTCCAAGTCAACTCAATTTTCGAAAAAGTCATTAGGTAGCAATTGATTCACTGGGATATTAGTCCGGACATATTTTCATTGGGTCCAATAACAATCAGATGGTACGGACTACTTTTCGCTTTATCATTTCTTATTGGTTATCAAATAATGAGCGTAATTTTTTCAAAAGAACACAAATCTGAACGTGATTTAAATGACCTGGTTTGGTATATGATTTTAGGCACAGTACTCGGTGCCAGGCTTGGCCATTGTTTATTTTACAATCCGGGTTATTACTTAAGTCATCCAATAGAAATTTTAGAAATTTGGAAAGGCGGGTTGGCAAGTCATGGCGCAGCAATAGGAATCTTAACCGCTATATATATATATGTCCGTAAAAGAAAAGATATTTCATTTCTGTGGATAATGGATAGGATAGTAATAACCGTAGCACTCGCAGGGTTTTTTATCAGAATGGGAAACCTTTTTAATTCAGAAATTATAGGTAAACCAACAAATGCCAATTGGGGATTTGTGTTTGCTTCAATTGATAATGTACCGAGGCATCCGGCGCAACTATATGAAGCAATTGCTTATCTAATAATCTTTTTTTTCATATTCGCAATTTATTTCAAAACAGATGGAAAATTTAAAGAGGGATTAATATTCGGTTTATTTTTAATACTAATTTTCACTTTCCGTTTTTTTGTAGAATTTCTTAAAGAGAATCAATCTCTCTTTGAAGAAAAGATGTTTTTGAATATGGGACAACTTCTTAGCATACCATTTGTTTTATTTGGAATTTACCTGCTTTTCCGCAAAAGCAAAAAAGTTATCAGAATTAAATAACGAAAGAAAATACTATGAAGAATAGATCTTCTGTAAGATGGAGTTCATTTTTTGTTTGTCAATTTCTTGCAGCCTTAAGCATAATATATTCTCAAAACTATGATCCATCAAAAGACACATTAAGATTTACAGGCGAAAAACATTTACGCAATATCCACCAGCTTACTTTTGGAGGTGATAATGCAGAAGCATATTGGAGCTTTGACAGCAAACAACTGATATTCCAGAGCAGATGGCAAGAAATAAATCCGCAGCCCTGTGATCAAATTTTTAAAATGAACATTGACGGCACGCCGGTAGAAAACGGAAAACGTTATATGCTGCTTTCCACGGGCAAAGGAAGAACAACCTGCAGTTATTTTCTAAAAGACGGAAGAATAATATATGCGTCCACACATGCATCGGGCGAGAAATGTCCGGAATCAAAACAATTTGAAACCGGAAGATATGTATGGCCTATTTTCAAGACTTATGATATTTATATTGCCAATGCAGACGGATCGAATCCCAAGTTGTTAATTGGAGGAGAGGGATATGACGCTGAGGCAACAGTTTCACCGGACATGAAATATATAGTGTTTACTTCAACACGTTCCGGTGATTTAGATTTATGGCGTTATGAAATTGAAACAGGAAAGTTGCTTCAGTTAACTAATACTTTAGGTTATGATGGAGGAGCATTTTTTTCATCCGATTCGAAGCATATAGTTTGGCGGGCAAGCAGACCAAAAGGTGAAGAAGCAGAAGCGTACAAGAAATTACTTGCAGATGGTTACATTGAACCGAAAGAATTAAATATTTATATGGCAGATATTGATGGTAAAAATGTAAAGCAGGTAACACATCTGGCAGGCGCCAACTGGGCACCCTTCTTTCACCCGGATGGAAAAAAGATTTTGTTTTCCTCAAATCATCATAATCTTGATAAAGGGGGCAGAACTTTTGATATTTTTATGATCAACACGAATGGCACCGGACTGGAACAAATTACAAATTCAGGAATGTTCGATGCATTCCCCATGTTCTCTTATGACGGCAAGAAACTGGCATTCAGTTCTAATAGAAGAGTTGACAGAACAATGTCTCATGATACTAATGTTTTTGTTGCAGACTGGATAGAACAACCTGAAGCAGCAGATATTAATTTCAAAGCGAAAAAATAATAACGCGGCAGTAAAAATATATGACTGAAAAAGAATTTGCACAGAACTGGACAGAAAAAATTAAAGAAGCGCTCAAATCTTTTCCAGAAGATTTTTTGGGCAACGTGGAATGTGAAACTATTACACTTCCCGGCACAGTTCTCTTTTTACCCCCGCCGTTTTTCAGCAGTTATCAAATAACAAATGATATTGGAGAGACAATTTATTCTACAGGCGATCATTTTAAGGCAAAATATATTTTATATGCAAACCGCAATAAACCTTTGCAGTTAAAAATTCCTCTTATTGATCTCAACGTTTATGAAACTGTCCGGGATTATGAAAAGCACTTAGATAAATTCTTAAAAGAAATGGAAAAAGACTTTAAACAGACTTTCCCAAACTCTAAAGGATTTAAGCGTAATTCGATTCAAGTTTTCAATTCATTAAACCTCGTGCGTCAATAGTTTGATAGAACTTAGCGGAAACATTCTTGATTATATAAGATCACATTTTGGGGAGGCATATCTAAAGCAATATCAGAATTATTATAACAGCGAATACAATCCCTACATAAGATTTTCTATCCCGCCGGATTCAGAAAAACTTTTAGAAAGACTTAAGAAGTATAATATTATACTTGAACCCGATCCAAACATTCCACGCGCCTATAAAGTTATTTCAGGAAGAGAAGTAGTTGGTAAAACAATGGAATTCATTTTAGGTAAGTACTACATTCAAAGCCTGTCATCAATGATTCCACCATTAGTTCTAAATCCAAACGAAAAGGATATAGTGCTTGATCTGTGCGCCGCCCCGGGTTCCAAAACTACACAACTTGCAGAACTAATGAATAACAAAGGCACTCTTGTAGCTAATGAAATTTCAGTTGAACGGTTAAAAAGCCTGGTGTTTAATGTAGATAAAATGAGCCTTGTTAATGTGGGCATTCTTCACGGCAAAGGGGAATTACTGAGCGGGCAGTATCCAAATTATTTTGATAAAATTTTAGTAGACGCACCGTGCAGCGCTTTGGGTATTACTCAAAAAAAAGGTGAGGTAAGCAATTGGTGGGACGCCAATAAAGCCAAGGCAATGTCGGATATTCAGCTCAGACTGCTTATATCTGCGGTTAAAATGTGCAAGGCCGGAGGAGAAATTGTTTATTCTACGTGTACGCTTACACTTGAAGAAAATGAATTTGTTATTAACAAAATATTAAAAAAATATCCTGTAGAACTTGTTGAAATTGAACTGCCCGTTAATAGTACGCCCGGAATTACAAAGTTTGAAAATGAAGAATTTGATGCTAGTCTTAATAAAGCAAGACGCATATTGCCCTGGGAAGTAAATAGCGAGGGCTTTTTTATTGCAAAACTGCGTAAAATAGATGAAATGGAATACGATAAATCCGGATATGATGCGGGCAAATTTGAATTGCTGAACTTTTCCAGCGGAAAAATTAAAAAATATCTGGAAGGACTTTCCGCTTATTACGGCATTCCTTTTAATGAATTTGAAAATTATAAATACCTGGTCAAGAGTAATGATATTCATTTTGTCAATTCACATTGGTCTGCTGCGCATCTTGAAAATTTTAACAGGATCGGCACAAGGTTAGGCACTATTGATAAAAGGGGATTTCTGCAGTTAAATCCATTGGCGGCGCAAATATTCGGCAGCTTAATTACCAAAAATATAATTGAGCTGATGGATAAACCGGAGCTTAATACTTATTTCAGCGGGGGAACAATTAAAAAACTTTTCGATCCGTTAGCTAACGGAGGCGGGCAGCGTGTAATAAAGTTTGAGGATTATTTTCTTGGCACTGCCGTTGCCTCTAAAGAAGGATTGAAGAGCCAGTTTCCGCGGGCGTTTAGGACGCAGGAAATTATTCTCTAAATACAGGAGTAAGAAGTAAGTAGAAAGGAGTAAATCCTTCGACTCCGTTTTGCCTGCCGGAGCTTGTTCTTTAGGTGAAACGGGAAAGTTAGCTAAATAAAGATTATGAGTAAGATTAGGATTAAGATTATGAGAAGAAAAAAAATAAGTAAAGTTTGTGAATTAGCCACAAGCGGTAAGCCCGCCACTGCGGGTAAACTTCAAGCTACAAGCTTTGAGCAACAAGATTAATAAATGATCCGCCAAATGCAGCCCGCAATCCGTCTCCGTTGGTTAACGGAAGACGGACACGGGGTAAACTAAACATTCCACATACTCGTGAATTCTTTTTGTAGCCCATTGACGAAATTGAGTTCCTTGCTTTGATTTAACTCTATAGCCAACAGAAATAATAACATCCAGGTTATAATACTCTAATGAGCGTCCAACAGAACGATTTTTTTCAATTTGAACTGTTCGGAAATTCCGAACAGTTGCCTCTCTTGGCAGTTCACCTTCTTCGAAAATATTATTAATATGTTCGCTAATGGTAGATTTAGCTTTTTGAAATAGTTCAGATAGCTGGTTGAGAGTTAGCCAAACAGTTTCATCTTCTAAATGAACTTGAAGTTTAGCTGTTCCGTCCGGCGTGGTATAAATAACTAATTCTGAATTTCCGATTTCATTTACCTTTTTAAGCATGCCGCGGTGTACTAGAAAGTTTGCATACCATATTAAAAACACTTTTATGACTTCCAAATTAAGTGTAAAAATTCATAATGCTCAATACTTTTTATTTATCGTCAAAGCCACAAGCAGTGTCCGTTTCCGTCAGCTGACGGATAACGGATCGGTACAATCACGCTTTCATCGTGGCCACTCCCCGGTCAATTTGTTAACTGTCCGGGTAAACAGCCACCTTTTATTAGCGGTCATCGAGCTTGCCTGCCATCTTGTTGGGCATGGTATTCCGAATCCGTTGCAAACGAATTCGGAACGTTTAGTTTACCCCGCGTTGTGTGTGGGGAAGTAAATGATGATCCTTGACGTCCAAGAGAAAAAATAAATTATTATTAACCAAATTATTTACCCGCCTATGGCGCGGTTTATCAGTTGGTCAATGCACGAGGTCAAAACTCTGCAAACCGATTTACCGGTTTTAAAAAATTAAATTGTTCTACTTTTCTTGGCGCAAGAAAAGTAGCCAAAGAACATGCGCTGAAAAATAATTGCTGAAATTTCATTTCGTTTCGCTGCGGTAAAAAAACTCCTCGTCCGCGAAAATAATAAGCGGATTCGTTAAACAGATTTTCCCGCTTAACGCTTCACTTCACGAAATTTCTTAACGCAATTCTTTTAAGGCGCAGGGAAATGAGTGGGGCAAACCACTGCGGATTGGTTTTAATATTGTCAAAGAAAATTTTGAAAGCAAACTACAACAAACGGAGTAAGACTAAGATTATGATTATGATTAAGAGTCTGCCGTGGCGGATAAATTTTTAACAAAGTCGGCAAACGCCGCCTTCTTTATACTTACTCCCGCCTGCGCCCAAAATAGCTCCGGCGGGTAAACTTTATACTTTATACTTTTTTTTTCTAAGCGGGATTAAATTGGATCAAATGGGATAAAAACGGAAGCGAAATGAGAAGATTAGCAGCAAAAAGAGAATAAATATATTCTGCTGAAAATTAATTTGGTAAAAACCGGATAATTCTGGATAAAAAAAGGCGGCAAACGCCGCCTCTTCTTTAAGTCTTGATACTTGTTGCTTGATACTAATAGCTAATTTCTATACATCATAGTAAAGTTCAAATTCATGCGGAGTAGGACGAAGAGCCATTGGCTTAACTTCCTTCTCGATTTTATAATTGATCCAAGTATTGATAACATCTTCTGTGAATACGTCGCCTTTTAATAGGTATTCATGATCTTCTGCAAGAGCTTTCAGTGCATGACCTAATGATTCAGGTGTTGACGGAACGCCCTTTAATTCTTCCGGGGACATATCATAAATATCTTTATCAAGCGGTTCACCCGGATCGATTCTATTCATAATACCGTCGAGACCAGCCATAAGAATTGCTGAGAATGCAAGGTAAGGATTGCTTGTTGCATCAGGGCATCTGAATTCAACTCTCTTAGCTTTTGGGCTTGAGGAATACATTGGAATACGGATAGACGCGCTTCTGTTTCTCTGCGAGTAAGCAAGATTTACAGGAGCTTCAAATCCCGGAACAAGACGTTTATAAGAATTGGTAGTTGGGTTTGTAATAGCAAGAAGTGATGGTGCATGTTTCAAAAGTCCGCCGATATAATAAAGACCCATTTCGCTTAAACCGGCATATCCGCCGCCCGCAAAAAGAGGTTTGCCATTTAACCAAAGGCTGGAATGAACGTGCATGCCGCTTCCATTATCGCCATAGATTGGCTTAGGCATATATGTAACGGTCTTATTATTCTTCTTTGCAGTATTTTTTACAACATACTTAAACATCAATAATTGATCAGCTGCCCTAAGCAGGGGTTTGAATTTTAAATCAATTTCGCACTGTCCGCCGCTTGCAACTTCATGATGCTGAGCTTCAACTTCAATACCGATACCCATCAGGTTCTGGACCATTTCATTTCTAATATCCATTAACTGATCTGTTGGAGGAACAGGAAAATATCCCTCTTTATACCTTGGTTTGTAACCAAGATTAGGATTTTCCTCTCTGCCGCTGTTCCATTTGCCTTCATTGGAATCAACTGAATAATAAGCAAAGTTGGTACCGCTGTCAAAACGGACGTCGTCAAAAATGAAAAACTCGGCTTCCGGTCCAAAATAAGATGTATCGGCAATACCGGTGGATTTCAAATATGCTTCAGCTTTCTGAGCAATATTTCTTGGGCAGCGTGAATATTTTTCTTTTGTTGCCGGTTCATAAACGTCGCATGTAAGAGATATTGTTGGAGCTATTACAAACGGATCTAGAAATATAGTCTCGGGGTCGGGCATAATGAGCATATCGCTCTCATTAATATGTTTCCATCCGCGGATAGATGAACCGTCAAATCCAAATCCGTCTTCAAATGATTCTTCCGTAAGCTGGTTGACTGGAACCGTAAAATGCTGCCATTGCCCCGGAAAATCCATGAATTTGAAATCAATGAATTGAATTTTTTTCTCACTTATAAAAGCAAGTACATTCTGAACTGGAGAAGTTGCTTTTGCCATAATTACTCCTTTTTTGATTGTAAATTTAAACTTGTCGTTTCTTTAATTGTTGATAATACAAAACTTGTAATTGTTCTTGTCACGCCGGGCCATGATTGAATCTTGCTTAATAATGATTCCAGGTGCTTTGTCTCTTTTACAGTTACTTTAAGGAGATGTGAACCTTCGCCAAGTATTGCATGACACTCTAAAATCTCCGGTGTTTTCTTAACATGTTCAAAAAATTTTTCGTAGTTTTTTGATGATTCCATAAGTACAGTAACAAAAGCCATAATGTCGTATCCAAACGTGTGCCTGCTTAACTTTGTATAGTATCCTTCAATTACATGGTTATCTTCCAGCTTTTTCAGCCTGTCGCTAAGAGAAGGTATTGATAAACCTATTTCTTCGGCTAGTTCATTCCGTTTTGTTCTGCCGTTCTCTTGCAGTCTTCTAAGGATGGTTAAGTCTAAGTCGTCAAGCATAGATACACTTATTTATTTAGGAAATGACCATTATTTAACTCAAAATATAAGGCAGAAAAATTTTAAATGCAAATACTGATAATTAATTGTTGAAAGAAATTCAATTAATAATGTTATTGTTCTCCGTTAGCAAACGGATTCATAATCCTAATCTTAATCTTACTCTAATTCTTGCCCGCCCAGATAATGCCAAATGGCAAGTCAAGT
>PMDS01000067.1 GCA_003155655.1 Melioribacter sp. | reverse complement strand
CAACTTATAACCGGACAGTAGTGTCCAGGAATCTCTAACAAATGCCGCTAAATATTCAAAAGCAAGCTCTATAATGGTAAAACTCTACAAAGAAAAAGACCAAATAAATATAGAAATCGCAGACAACGGGATAGGAATTGATAATTCAAAACTGGTTGAAGGAAAAACATTTGGACTACTTGGAATGCGCGAACGGGCCAATTTGATTGGCGGGAATTTATTTATTAAAAGCGAGCCCGGTAAAGGAACAACAATAAAAGTGGTTATTTAATTAATAACTTGAACAAATTATTACCCGGTAATTGATGTATTGTAATAAAAGAAACTGTCTGAGGCAGCTTTGTTTTAACCCTTTAATTAATCAGTTTCTTGAATAGTGACAAAGAAAAAAAATACAGCTATATTACTTATGGGGAAACAGCATGAGGGATAAATGATAACTGTATTAATCGCCGACGATCACTCGCTTATAAGAGAAGGAATTAAAAAGATTATAAGCACGGAAAGCGACATAAACGTTGCCGGAGAAACCTCAAACCCATTTGAAGTTATTGATCTGCTAAATAAACTTAAATGTAATGTAACAATTCTTGATGTTTCAATGCCGGGGAAAAGCGGTCTTGAACTGATTAAGGAAATAAAAACAGCCGGAATTGACACAAAAATTTTAATGATGACAATGATGCCCGAAGAGCAGTTTGCAAGACGGTCATTAAAAGCAGGCGCCTCGGGCTATCTTACAAAAGATACCGCATCTGAAGAGATTATAACCGCAATAAGAAGAATAGCAAGCGGAAGAAAATACGTTAGCAATTCACTAGCAGAAAAACTAGCAGACGATCTAGACGAGACGTTAGACAAAAAACCATTTGAAATTTTATCTGACCGTGAATTTGAAATCTTAAGAATGTTTGCATCGGGCAAACAACAATCGGAAATTGCCAACGAGCTGAATTTAAGCCCCAGCACAGTTAATACCTACCGCAGCAGGATACTTGAGAAGTTAAATCTCCATTCGAATGCAGATATAATCCATTTTGCATACAAAAATAAATTAATAGAATAACCGGGCGCTGTAGTTAAACTACTACAAAATATTGGCGTTACATGTTACAAGCATTACCGCGCCTGTTATATATTTTCAAGTGAGGAAATAAAACAAAATGAAAAAAGTATTAATAGTTGATGATTCTTCTTTGCTTAGAGAAGACCTTAAAAAAATGATATCCTATATTGAAGGACTTCAAGTTATAGGAGAAGCAGATAAAGTTGAAGATGCGATTAAATTAATTAATGAACTTGAGCCGGATATTATTACATTAGATATAAACCTCCGCCAGGGCAACGGGTTCGATATACTTTCCGCTATTGAAGCCTATGATAAAATTCCTACTGTTATAATGTTTTCAAACTATGCAAATTCAGCATATAGAAGAACGGCAAATGTATTTGGTTCAAATTATTTCTTTGATAAATCAACGGATATTGAAGCCTTGTTAGACACACTACATAAATTAGGCAGCGAGAGAAACTGACTTATTGTCATTTTTAAACTACACCATCTTCACTGTAACACTACACTAAATTAGGTCTTTGCGCTATACTGTGTTATTCCAATTCACGCTATTTTTTCCCCAGTAATTGAGGAAAGAATTATGAATGTTTTATTATTCGACCGTTCGGCTTATATAAGAAATATGATCCAAAAGAATCTTGTGCAGTTCAAAGAATCAATGAAAATAACTTCAAGTGAAAATATCTCGTCGGCGGTTAACGAGATAAAATATTTCCGCTACGATTTGATTATTCTTGATATGGATAATTTAGACGGTCAATTTCTCACGTTTAACAGAACTGCACAAGATCTTAATTCAGATGCTATAGTGATAATGCTTACATCATTCCCAAATTCTATAATTATGGAAAGATTTAAACAACAGGGAGTGGACTACTGTCTGGATAAAACTACAGAGTTTGAGATTTTACTGAATAGAATTGAAGAATTACTTTCAGATTTAGAGAGATATCATTTTAAGCCAAGCAGACATTACGAAGAATTACAAAGCTGGGATTAACATCCTTGGGGAGAAAGAAAATCAATATGAAGGACGAAAAACAAATTAGAATAAACAATAATTCCGATTCACAGCTTTTAATATCAATTGATGACAGCGGCGTTGGAATATCGCAAGAATACATGCAGGAAATATTCAAATTGTTTAGCCAGGAAGATCATGGTTACTCGCGGCAGTATGACGGTAATGGTCTGGGTTTAGCATTAACGAAAAAGCTTTGCGACTTAAACGACATATTAATATCTGTAAAAAGCGAAAAAGGAAGAGGTTCAATTTTCACACTAACGTTCCCCAAATAATATTGCACACCTCATAAGGTCATTCTGTAATTATTCTCCTTTTACTGTTGTTATAGTATGACCTTTCTATTTATAAAATAAACCACATTGAATAAGAGCAAGAGCAAGAATAAGAGCAAGGGCAAGGGCAAGAGAAGAATTAAGTATGGAGATTAGGAATATGAATAAGATTATGATTAAGATTAAGAGTAAGAAGGGAATTATGGATAGAGATTATGAATATGAATAAGATTATGATTAAGAGTAAGAGTAAGAAGAGAATTATGGATAGGGATGTTATTAATTAGTGAATCAAAGTTCAAACATCAATTTCAAGTAGCCATAGCTTGAGTTTTCTGAAATATCGCGTGTAATATTCTTTTTAATAATTCCATTATAAACGATATCAAAAACAAATTGTCTGACAGGTTCAAGTTTTAAATCAAAAGTAAAAACATTAGTGTTAATTCTTTCACCGCTTAGAAACTGTATGATTATTGGGTCAGAAAGACGATGACCAACAAGCGGATCTCCGCCTGCATTATAAATTAGATTCCCCTGTGCGTCATAAATATTATCTCCATGACGAACATATTGGTATTCAAAATTTAAACGTATCCAATCATTAAGATTGTAAGAAGCGCGTAAAAAAATCTCGTCTGAGTTTGGACCAATTCTATGACCTAAAACCTGTCCCCATGCAGTGTAAGTATCTTGCGGATTATCGTGTGAATATACATACGGGCGTATCCGTGTGTACTCAAAAACAAAGCTTAAATCATTAATAGAAAAAGGTGAATACCAAAATGCTCCTAACTGATAACCTGTTTTATTAATAAAGTTTGATAAATCCTGCAGGTTGCCAAGCGGGTCATCATCAAGAAAAAAAGTAGCTTGAAATTCAAGGTTTTTAATAAAATGAGTTTGAAGATCCAGCCAGAGTGTGGCGTTATCCCTATCCTGCAAAGACATTTCATCATACTTGTAAAATGCAAATGGATTTAGATAAGCAAGATCAACACCTCTTCCTGAATAAATAATTGATTCACCAATTCCAAAATCAAATAAATTTTTGAAAGAGAGTTTAAAACGGTTAGTAGCAATAAACTTTGTATAGTCGCTACTTCGCGCAGTATCAAATGCCCCAACAGTAGAAGCCATCCAGGATGAGAAACTGAATATTCCGTAATTAAAGTCTAATTTGACAAAATCGAGCACCGGGTGATCACCTGACAAAACCAATTTGCTTCCATATCCATAACCAAAAGTCATTTTCTCTCTTCCAATTTCAAAAGAGAGTTTCATTTTTTTGACAGGTTCGGTATAGTACCGTAAATACCCTTCTGTAAAATCATAATTACCAATATTCTCTTTATTTTCAACATATTTAAAATTGTAATTCATTCTTGGATCAATTGTAGCTGCAAAAGCAGCTGAACCTTTTATTCCGCCTTTAATAACACTTAAACTATAAACAAGTTTATCAAACAATGTACCCCTAAAACGAAACCCGAGATCAAACAACTCTGTGTTTTGCGCTTGAGGACTAATATTTTGTCCGTGCACAATTCTGCCAAGAATATTAAGATAAAATGTTGCACCGGTATCGCGGTATGCAAGGGCATATTTTATTTTTTGCGAAAGAAGATCTGAGGCGTCATTAGAATATCCAAGTCCTCCGGCAAACATCTGGTATGTATTATCTTTAGTTGCTTTATCGTCATAAAACTCATCCTGATATTTCTTCAAAATATTTTTTTCCGTAGCACTCAAATCATTTACTTTGGAATTAATCTCATCAAGATAATTTTTAACTTCCGCGCGAGACATAAGCGGGTTATCATCATGAATATCTGCCAGAATATTTTTTACACTCATTTCCTTCAAGAAAATATAAATAGGATGATCTATAGGAACATTTTCCTGCTGAGAAAGAATGAGGCTTGAATTTAGAAAAAAGAGACAATAAGCAAGAAGAAGAGTTTTTATTATTTTTTTCATAATCTTTTAGGCATCTATTGTTTTGGGTGCGAGAAATTTATTAAAAAGAAGTAACCCTGCAATTGTAATAACTCCTATCATGGCAAAGATAATCCATAGCGCTGTAGGGTTCTTTAAATTATCAACAAAATGTACATAAAGATATGCTCCCAAGATACCGCCGATACCGCTGCCGATTACACCGTACAAAAAGGAATAACCAAGGTATAATGCTTTCTTGTCTTCAGGAGCAATCAATCCTACATAACTAATAAATTTTGGATGGGCGGTCATCTCACCTATTGAAAAAATAATCATTCCTATTATAAATACAAACGGATGTGTTGATATAGCCAGTATAGCAACACCTAATGTTCCCATTGCTATTCCGGAAATCATAGTAGGCAAGGCTTTTTTATTTTTCACAATGTTGGAAATAATCAACTGAAGTAAAATTATAGTTCCGCCGTTTATAACTGTTACATGCTCAACATCAAACTTCCAATTTGGATTAGAGACAAAAATTGATAGGATTGAATTAACAAAATTGTTAACAGGCGTTTTATCAACATAATCTTTCATATACCATAAAATTGTATCAAACTGCTGGAAATACAGAATCCAGAAGCCTGAGTAAATTACAATCATCAGAATAAAACGAAAATCTTTTAATACAAGAACTGCATCTTTTAAAACCTGCGGAATTGATTTGGTGCTTGAAGGTTTTGGAGGTTCTTTGTAAACAAAAATATTTAATAAAATAAGCCAGCCCGTTCCAATGGAAGCCATTATAAAAATATAAGACCACGACATTGATTTAAGCCACGGAATTAAGATAAGCGGAAAAATAAACGCACCAAGATTTATTGACCAATAATAAATTCCAAAAGCAAGAGTCGAATTTGATTTATTGGTAGAGCGGGCAATCGTTCCTGAAATAATCGGCTTAAAAAATCCCGCACCAATGACCATAAAAATCAGACTTGCAAATACAAGAACGTAAGAAGTAACAAGACTTGTCAAAAAATATCCCAGACTCATTATTACAAAAGCAAACATTAACGTTTTGCGGTAACCAAAACGGTCTGCAATTGCGCCGGAAAGAATAGGCAGAAAATATAAGAGCGGTGTAATTGTACTTTTAATTACACCAACACTTTCTTTCGAAAATCCTAATCCGCCCTCGTTAGTGTTTAACACTAGATAGACGGAGAGCACAGATAAAACGCCATAATAGGAACCGCGCTCAAAAAATTCCATTACAATTACAGTCCAGTAGTTTTTTGAGAAAGAATGAAACAAAGATTTTTTCACTACTACTGTTTCCGGCATAAATATTCCAATACTAAATGTTGTTCGACTATTGGCTGATTCCTGTGCTGTAAATTAAAGTTATATTTTTAAATATGCTGAAGTAATAAATCAGGATAGTTAATTTCCTAAAAAAACCGGATACTTATTCTATTTTCTTCCTAAAAAATCCAGTAGGGCATTTATGAATGTTAAAGGATGCGGGGGGCATCCAGGAATGAACAAATCAACTTTTATCTCATTGAAAAAAGTGCGGTCAAGTTCAGCAGATTCGGCAAACAGCCCGCCGCTTATTGCGCAAGCGCCAACTGCAATTACAATCTTTGGAGTGCTAACACTGTTATAAGCATCCATTAAAGCAGGAGCCATATTTTTAGAGATTGGCCCAGAGATAACAATTCCATCCGCATGCCGGGGTGAAGCGACAAAATTAATTCCAAATCTTCCCATATCAAAATTCACATTAGAACAAGCATTCAATTCCATTTCGCAGCCGTTGCAGCCGGCTGCAGAAACCTGTCTCAATTTTAAAGAATGCCCGAATAATTTATGAATTTTTCTTTCAGACTCAATTGCAGTTTCTCTAAATTCTTCAAATGTACTTCCTGTTATAACTAAATTATTTCTTGTTGTGCATCCGACTTTATGTTCATTTGTAAATTTAACTACGCCGGGAAAAACTCTTTCGCACTCTCCGCAGAAAATACACTTGCCCATATCAATTGAAAAAGGATCAAACTCAATTGCGTTTGTAGGACATACATCCTTGAGTCCAGAATATTCTTTCTTCCATTTTGATTCATCTATAAGCGGGTAACCTTTGTGAGTTTCCATCAATCTTACATTTCTTATATCAGGAATGGATTGATATCCGTGCTGTTTTCTAAGTTTTAGCAAATCAAACATTTTGTTCCCTACTAAATTTTATAAATCAAACCCGCAGTAAGACAGATTAAAGCTTTTATTACAAAGCGGGAAATCAGAAATACCATTTTCACGTACAGCAATAGCAAGCGCCAGCCAATTATGGAAAGAAGGATCTTTAATTTTCACTTTTTTAATTTCTCCCTTAGCGCCAGTAATTACAACATGAACAATTTCTCCGCGCCAGCCTTCAGTCATTGAAACAACCAATCTATTCGGCTTGAGAGATGAAAAGTTTTTCTTCAACCCGCCTTCCGTAAGATTGTTGAGTTGTTCATTAATAATTCTAATTGACTGCTGAATTTCTATAAAACGGATATATGCCCGTGCAAACACATCTCCGGACTTTAATGTTAATTTATGAACAGGGAAAAAATCATACGCACCGAAAGGATGATCCGAGCGTACATCTATGGCAACGCCGCTTGCGCGCGCTGCAGGGCCAACCATTCCAATTTCAAGTGCTGTTTCAAAATCAACAATCCCTGTTTTTTCAAACCGTTCCAATACAGAAGCAGAAGAAAAATAGACTTCTGCCGCAAGCGAGACTTCATCATCAAGCCGGCTAATAGTAGAAAGAATATTATCACGTAATTCCGGTGAAATATCATAATTGACACCGCCTGCTGATAGAAGCCCTCTACCAAACCTGTTTCCGCAAATTGCCATTGTAGTATTAATCACTTTTGTGCGTAACGCTCCAAATACTGCATTGCCAGTAAGATATGCGACATCGCCAGCGAGTGCAGACAGGTCGCCTAAATGGACTGCTATTCTTTCGAGTTCCAAGGCTATTGCTCTAATTAATTTTGCCCTACGGGGAATTGAAATTTCTCCAAGGGATTCAATTGCACTATTAAAAGAGCTTGCGTGACCAATTACCGAATCACCGCAAATTGATTCTGCAAGTTTTTCGAGGTAAACAGGATTGTTCTTTTTCTGCAAAAATAATTTTTCGACGCCTCGATGCTGAAAACCGAGTTCGATTTCGAGATAATGAATATTCTCTCCATAGCATGAAAACCTAAAGTGACCGGGTTCTATTATGCCGGCGTGAATAGGTCCAACTCCCACTTCGTGAATTTCATCGCCGCCCATTTTAAAAAATTCGTATTGGGGCTCCTGGCTGTTAATGCCTGCAATGCCTCTGCGAACCGGTTTTAACCATGGATGCCCTTCCGGTTTAATTCCAAACTGCTCATAAATTTCTCTTTCAAAGAGACGGGCTGAAGGGATTTCCCGGGTTAAAGAATCAAATGTCTTTTCCGATTTGAATTTTGCAGATGTGAGATAAAGTTTGGACTGCTGATCGTCGGCAAGTACAACATAAAGTATAACCTCATTTTTTTCTTCGTTACCAAAAAATTGCACTAATCTTTTGCCGGATTTTACTGAGTTTATCAACTGCTCTCTCAATTTATCAAAGGAAAGTAGAGGTACATCTTTTAGCAATACAGATTGAAGATTTTTTATTTCAGTCCAGTCCAACTATTAACTCCTAATTAATAAAAAAACCAGCAGCATTGTTAATTAACTCAAAAACCTGCTGTGGCATATTTATTCCGATCATTAAAAGGACCAACAGCAATACCAATTGCGGAAGATATGCAAATGAAGACAGCTTAAATTTATTTTCTTCTTCAAATTGGGACTTACCATATACCATTTTGAAAACAGCATTTGCCATTCCAAAAGAAATAACAACAAGAAACAAAAAGAAGGGTATTGCAAGCCAAGAACTTCCATTAAGCCAGAATGCTTTAATAATTAAAAACTTACTAATAAAAGCAGGGAAAGGCGGCAGACCTAATATGGAAAGTGATGAGATAATCCATAGCCAGCCCGTGCGAGAATCTTTTTGTAACAATCCTTGAACGTTTTCAATTTTCTTGCTCTTATATATATGAAGTATATTCCCTGAAGTTAAAAAGAGAGCTGTCTTTGAAAAAGAATGAGATAATGTATGAAGCAGTAAAGCAAATACACCCGGTTTGCCAAGAGAAACCGCGATAAAAAGAATTCCCATATTTTCAATTGAAGAATAAGCAAGCATGCGTTTATAATTTTTTATCCTCAGCATAAATACAGCGCATACCATTAAAGAAAGAAATCCGGTCAAAAGAAAAATGAAGTTCGAAAATTGTTCAGAATGAGCGCGGTTAAAAATCTCCTGCACACGTAAGAGGCCAAGGAATGCAGAATTTAGAAGAGTCCCGGAAAGCAAAGCAGAAACAGGAGATGGCGCTTCCGAATGTGCATCGGGCAACCATGCATGAATAGGTGCAATTCCAATTTTGGTTCCAAAGCCAACAAAAATAAATGCAAATGAAATTTTGAGCCAGAATGGATTAATTTCTGAAGCACGCGCATATAAATCATTAAAAAATAAAGAGCCTATGCTTTTACTACCAACAGAAAGAAGAATAATTCCAACAAAGGCAAGCGCGATACCAATTGAACAGATGTAAACGTATTTCCATGCGGCTTCGAGTGAGGATTTTTTCTTTTCAAAATAAATAAGCAATGCACTGGTCAAGGTGGTTGCTTCCACAAAGACCCAAAGCAATGCTAAATGGGTTGCAAGAATTACACCGGTCATAGCAATTACAAAAAACAAAATTTCTGCTACATAAATAGATTCTTGTTTTATTGATAGGTCATGTTCCTTAAAATAAAACAAGCTGTAAACTGAGGTTGCAGCAAAAACCACAGCCATCACTGAAAAAAAGAAAAGTCCTATCGAATCAAAACTAAAATAAGCGAGCAGCCAATCCGGTAATACATGCCACGTGTAACCCAGCCAGCGGGCAATTGCAATTGTAATATATAAAGCAGGGGAAGCAAGCAAAGCAATTCTATTTACAATTCTGTTCTTAAACAACAAACTGCATAAACCTAAAAATAGCGGTATGAAAAGCACGGCACTTATCATCATTAATCCTTTAACTCTGTCAGGACATCAATATGACTGCCATCGAACATTGATTGAATTTTGTTAAAGAAGATGACAAAAAGGTAAATGCCGACGAATAGATCCAACAGCACTCCAATATTAACCAGCATAGGCATTTCATTTGCGACGGAAAATGAAAGCAGGAAAATTCCATTCTCAAGCATCATGTAGCATAATATGTGTGTGATAATTCTTTTGCGGTTAATGATTAAAAACAAACTTGCTATGATCAACACAATAGAAACGCCAAAGTAGAGGGGCTTGATTCCAGCACCAATTTTGGCGGACCAAAAAGCAGCAATAAATCCGAAGAAGAAAATTGCGCAGGCAATAAGAACAGAATAAAATTGTGTAATATATGGTTCAACTTCACGTCCAATTTCATTTTTCCTTATCACTGTAAGCAGAAAATAAGGAATTACAACTGCCTTCATTACTAAAGTTTCGAGGCTTAAAAATGCAATGTTGATCCAATTAATTTCGCGGATATCAATAATAACCAAAAGGAAAAGAATAAAACCTTGAAGCGCCAGTAATTTAACGAAAGCCTCAATTCTGCTTACAGCAAAAACGTAAAGTATACTTGTACCCAGGAATATTATAAGAAAGTCAGTCATCAAAATCCTCCACGCAAAAAGAAAATAATAATTGCGAACGCAGTTAGTGAAAGGGCTGTCATTATAAAAATAAATTGGGGAACGTGCGACATTCTTAAACGCGCAATTAGTGATTCAACCAGCCCGACAGATATAAAAACCGCAATAAGTATTACAGCAGTAATACCCAAAGCAGGAAGAAACAGCATGTTAAACGGAATAATCAAATCGGCAATTAAAAGCGAGATTACAACCATTTTTAATGCGGTTGAATATAGAATGAAAGCCAGATCAGGTCCAGAGTAATCTAAAATCATAACCTCATGAATCATAGTCAGTTCAAGATGTGTATTGGGGTCATCAACAGGAACGCGGCTGCCTTCTGTTAAAAGCATAATAAAGAGAGAAATCACCAGCAGAACTTTTACAAGGACAGTATAACCTGCACTTATGTTAAGCATTACAAATATAGTTTCAAAAGAGACCTGACCGGTTAACAAGGCTAATGAACCAAGAACAATAAAAAAAGCCGTTTCAATAATTGTTGAAAATGTAACTTCCCTGCTTGCGCCCATCCCTTCAAAACTGCTGCCTGTATCCATAGCCGCAATTACAGTCATAAATTTTGCAAGAGCCAGAGAATATGCAAACAAAACAAAATCACCCGGAAATTTAATAACAGAGCCTGAAACGGGAGTTGGAACAATCAGCAGCGCAAATAAAATTGCCGCAATATTAATTGATGGGGTAATTTGGAATACAATAGATGTAGTTCGGCTTATAACTTCGCCCTTGCGGATCAGTTTAAAAAAATCATAATACGGCTGGAAGACCGAACTCCCTTTTCTTCCAGCCCAAACTGCTTTAACCCGGTTTATAATTCCCACAAAGAAAAACGGGGAAACAATAAGCAGCATAATTATAATAATCTTTTGCATTTATGAGGCTCCAAAAATCCAAATGAGAAGAAAAAGCAGGAAGAGTAATCCGTAAATAATATATTGCTGCATTTTTCCACTCTGAATCCATGAGAACATATTCATGAACTTATTAAGAAAATTTATAGCCGGCTGAATTAGAAGACGGTCTGAGAAATCCTGCGAGTGACTTTCCATGTGAGCTTCCTTTGGAAATAAAGCCCATTCTTTTACAATTTTAATTTTTTGAGGAACCAGTTCTCTAACCAAATGCAGGAAAGGCTGTGCAAAAGAACCGCTTGTGTACTGGATACGGCTACTTGTAACCTGGTAACCGCAATCCCATGTTTTAAATTCTTTTACCTGCCTGCCTCTTAACAGTAAAGAACGAATAAGCCAGAAGAAACCCATAAGCCCCGCAAGAACTATAAATGCATATGTTAAAGTATTGAACAAAGGAATGAGATTATAAAAATCAAAAATAAAATTCGATGGCAAAAACTGACTTATTACTTTACTTAAAAGAAGAACTGCATATAAAGGAAACAGACCTATAACAAATATTAACGCTGTAAGGAAACTCATAGGAAGCTGAAATGAAAAATCCTTGTCTGTAAGTACATGATTAAATTCCTTTCTAGGCGAACCTAAAAAACAAATTCCAAAAACTTTTGTAAAACACAACAGAGCCATAGTACCAATAAAAGCCAGACCTGATATTCCAAGGAGGGCAGCAATGTTCAAGGCAAGATTATTAACAGAAAAACTTTTTGCTATTCCCAAATAAATTGCGAACTCACTTATGAACCCGTTTAATAACGGCATACCGCAAATTGCGAGCGAAGCAACCAAAAACATAATTGCCGTTGAAGGCATGGATTTTATTAATCCGCCAAGTTTATCAATATTTCTAGTATGAGTTTGTGAATACACAACTCCTGCGCCATAAAACAAAATGCTCTTAAAAACAAAATGATTAAACACATGAAGCAGCGCACCTAAGAAACCAAGCATTGCAATAGCATTCAAATTATATACTAACCCAAGCATACCAAGACCAATACCCATGCCTATGATACCGATATTTTCGATACTGTGATAAGCAAGTAATTTTTTAAGATCGTGCTGGGCAATTGCATTCAAAACACCGAAGATGCCGGTAATGACGGAAAGTAACAATACACCGTATGCCAATCTATAATCCGGCACTCCGACAATTAAAATGATTCTCAAAATTCCATAGATGCCGGTTTTAATCATCACACCGGACATGAGCGCAGAGACACCTGTTGGCGCAGCGGGGTGTGCCAGAGGAAGCCATGTATGCATTGGAACAAATCCTGCCTTGGTTCCAAATCCGATAAAGAAAAGAACAAACAGTAATATCGAAGTACTGTTTGAATGAGTGAGTACGGCGCCAAATGAAGCAAAATCAAGCGAACCGGAAAGTGCAGATGTCCAGCTAAAAGCTGCGATTAAAAATGCCGCGCCAATCTGCATTGCAATAAAATAATAAATGCCGGCTTTTCTAACTTCTTCTTTTTCGTTTTCAAAAGTTACAAGGAAAAATGAAGCGATTGACATAATCTCCCAAGCGATCAGGAAAAGAATAGCATTCTGAAAAGTGACTACCAGCAGCATTGCCGAGATCATTAAACCAAGGAAAAAATAATAAGATGAAAGCGCTGCACTTTCACCTTTATACATTTTCATATAACCAACCGAGTAAATTGAAGCAAGTATTCCGCCAAGAGAGATAATCGAAACAAAAAAAGCTGAAAGAGGATCAAGCCTGATAAACGCACTGCCGATTGGTTCTGAAAAATTAAGTTGTAGTTGTATCATCCCGCCATTTGTCAGTACTCCGAATGATTGGGGAAGTAAAAAGAATTGAGCAAGCACCGCAAAGATCAGAAATATAAACGGTTTTATTTTCTCATTAAAAAATATTGAAGCAATCCCGCCGATGGAAAAGAGAATAGTTCCAAGAAGAAAACTGTTCATTTAATTTCTGCTCTCCTTGTTGTGCCAATCTTTCTCCTTCAGTTTAACAAATTCCAGGATGCTTTCTTTTGAAGCTTGTTCTTTTAGCATATTAAGAAAATATTCACTCTGGCAGAGATAAGATATTTTTGAAAGCACATCCAGATGCATACGCGGACTAGCAGTAAGCAAAATAAAAAGTGTATGAACAGGCTGATTATCCAGCGCTCCAAATTCAACAGGTTTTTGCAGGTAGCAAATTGAAACACTTGCATTGTTAATATCCGTTACAATCGGGTTACGGGGATGGGGAATTGCAATTCCTTTACCTATTGCGGTCGGCATTAGCTCTTCCCGGCTTAAAAGGGCTGATAAAATTTCTTCCTTTGATATATTTGGCGGCGTAGTAATTTTTTCAATTGTATCACGTAAAACTTCCTTAACATTTTCACCTTTAATATTTGGAATAATGCCTCCCTTTTCCAAAAGATCCGCAAGGTGGTCCGGGTTATTTGCCGGAGCTAAATGTATAAGTGATGATGAGAGTTCTATTTTACTGCTTAATATCCATTCATTTATTTCCGAACGGTTAAACCTGTATTGATGATTGATCCGGTAACAGGGAATTTTTTTTTCTTTAATCCAGCGGTATACTGTTTTTTCGGAGACTTGCAGCAGGTCTACAATGTCTTTGATTTTGAGGTCCATTTATGCTTCCAGCAATTAACGGCGCAAAAATACCAAAATACTCTAAGTTGTCCAAGCAGGGATTAAATTGGGTGTATTATTCTTAAGATGTCGGGGAATGTCCGGTAATTTTAATTTTTAATTTCTGCTGAAAATTATTGTCTTTTTTACCGGAAATAATCAGTCTTTTTTCTACACCGTTTTCACCAATTTCCACCCGGTTTTTATACCAATTTTATCCCGTTTTTATCCCAGTTTTACACCGGTTTTTGCACCTCTTTCAGGCACTTATTGAATAGTCAGTATGTCAAAGAACTTTCTTCAGGATGAAACATTTTCACATTTCCTCCCTCTCCTTTTTTTAAGGAGAGGGTCGGGGTGAGGTCCTTCGCAAATATGCAAAACTTCTTTAAAAAATAATTTTGAACTGTTCAAAATAATTTCCCCTCCTTTTTTCAAGGAGGGGAATTAAAA
>PMDS01000122.1 GCA_003155655.1 Melioribacter sp. | reverse complement strand
ACTAAAATTAAGTTGACGCCTATGTACCTGCCGCAGGCATGGAGTTGTCCGAAAAAATCGGACAACTGAAATTAGTTACTCCAAACGTGGGGAAACCACGCTTCACTTCACGAAATTTCTTAACGCAATTATTTTTAGGTGCGAGGAGATGAGCGGTATGGTTTACCCGCCGAAGTCTTTTACGCAGGCGGGCTTTCATTTTAATTTCTTGCATCTTAGAGCTAATAGCTTGAAGCTAATTATTGAGTTCTCTATTTAATCTCATTCTATTTTATAATTTATCATGCTTTTTTTCTAAATCCTGCTTAATTTATGTTAAAGATTTTATCTTATCTTTCACACTTAATAGCGGGAACATGGACGGGCAATCATTAGATATCCTTTCGGAAAAATTATCAAAATTAAAAGAACTTTATCCAGAAGTTTTTACTGAAGACAAAATTGACTGGGAAAAATTGCAGGCAACACTTGGTAATCAAATCAATCTTAGTCAAGAGCGTTATCATCTTAATTGGGCTGGTAAAAGCGAAGTATTCAGAATTCTTCAACAAAGAACTTCAGCGACTTTAATTCCAGTTCAAGAAGAGTCAACCAATTTCAATGAAACAGAAAATATTTTTATTGAAGGGGAAAATCTTGAGGTTTTAAAAGTATTACAAAAATCATACTTCAATAAGATTAAGGTGATCTATATTGATCCTCCTTACAATACTGGCAGTGATAGTTTCATTTATCCAGACCGCTTTGCCGAATCAAAAGATGATTATCTCAAACGTATTGGCGATAAAGACGAAGAAGGTTTACTCCTTAAAGAAGGTATGTTTAGAAAGAACAGTAAAGATAGCGGTCATTACCATAGTAATTGGTTAAGTATGATGTACCCGCGCCTTTACCTTGCAAGAAATTTATTACGCGATGATGGGGTAATTTTTGTTTCTATTGATGATAACGAAATTCACAATCTGCGCATGATTATGAATGAGATTTATGGTGAAGAGAATTTTCTTGCTCAATTTATTTGGAGAACTGACGGTAATTTTGACAATCAAGCTAAGGTTAAAAATTGTCACGAATATTTTATTGCATATTGTAAGGAGTTAAATCAATTCCCACATCCCCCAGTAATTGATCCAAGTATCCCACCATCAAGTAAACTTTATACTGACGAAATTAGAAATACGATTGTTAAAAATGGTATAGCAAATCCTATTAGTAATATTGTTTTACCCAAAGGATTCCCTGCTGACTTTGAAGAAGGAATTATTCATAGTAGAAGTGATAAATGGCCATATTACCTTAACGATGCTAATGTTAAAAATTATAAACTTCAAAATGACACGACTATTTCTAGTGGTTGGAGTTCAAAAGAGTTGATAGAAGAATATATTGCTAATAATCTCAATTCAATAATCGATGGTAAAGGTCAAGAAACTTCATTTATTATTTCGAAAACTGGGGCAGTCGAAGTAATAAAACAGCGTAAAAGTAACCAAAGCCATGTAATATCAGTTATAACTAATTTGGGAAATACGCAAAATACAAGTGCTAAATTAAAAAGTGATGGAATCTTTTTCGATTTCCCCAAGCCTGTCATCTTGATAAAATACCTTTTTAAAATGAATGAGGGTAATGATTTTATCGTACTTGACTTTTTCGCTGGTTCCGGCACGACAGCACAGGCAGTAATTGAATTAAATAAAGAGGATGGAGGTAACAGAAAATTTATTTTGGTTCAGCTTCCAGAAAAGACAGATGAGAACAGCGAAGCATATAAAGCCGGTTATAAAACTATTGCGGATATTTGTAAAGAAAGGATTCGCCGAGTTATCAAAAAAATAAATACTCCCGTATCAAACAACCCCTCCTTTTTTCAAGGAGGGGGAGTAGAGGGGGTGGTCGGTTTTAACGTTTTCAAATTAGCACCTTCTAATTTCAAAATCTGGCGCAGTGATGTAATAGAAAACACTGAAGACCTTGAAAAAATGATTGATATTTTTGACGACCAGGTAAAACCCAACGCTGAAAAAGAAAACATGCTTTACGAATTGATTCTCAAGTCTGGTTATCCGCTTACTGTAGAGACGGCATACATGCCGTCTAATAATGGTGGTTATTATTCAATCAACAATAAAGAAACAATAATTCTACTAGAATCAATCAACCAAATTGTTATTGATGAAATACTAAAATTAAATCCCAAGAATGTAATTGCGCTCGATAAACTATTTTCCGGTAATGATCAGCTTAAAACAAATACCGTATTACAAATGAAAGACACCAACATAGAATTTAGAACGGTGTAAGAGGAACTAATGGGTATAAAAACTATAAGAATTCAGAACTATAAATCAATGCGCGATAGCGGTGATATTGAAATTAAACCGCTCAATGTATTGATTGGACCAAATGGAGCTGGTAAAAGCAATTTTATTAATTTTTTTGAATTCCTTAACAAACTCTACGATCAACAGTTGCAATTGTATATAAGCAAAAATGGACGGGCTGATAATTTCCTTTACTTTGGTCGAAAAACATCTGAATTTTTATCAGGGGTAGTCACATTCGATAATGATTGGAGAAACCAATACCAGTTTAAAATGGTCCCTGATCAATCTGGGAATCTGATTTTTGCAGAAGAATGGAGTAATATTCACAACCTTGGTTCAGTTGATCCAGATAATAAAAGAATAAATATGTCCGGCTCCTTAGAAAGTTACTTAAAAACGGATGATAGTTATAGAACAGGGTATTTAAGAATATTTTTTGAAAGTATGAAAGTGTTTCACTTTCATGATACTAGCTTCACTTCTAAAATGAAACAACCAGCAACTACCAATGATTATGCATACTTATACGAAGACGGTGGCAATATCGCTTCATTTTTATATCGTTTACAAGAGGGTCATGAAAAACATTTTAGAATGATAGAGCGGGTAATAAAATCAATCGCTCCATTTTTTGAAAAATTTTATTTGAAACCAGATGAGATTAATCCGCAACAAATATATTTAAGATGGTTGGAAAAGGGTTCTGATCAGATATTCAGCGCTCATAATTTTTCTGATGGAACTCTTAGAATGATATGCTTAACCACTCTTCTTATGCAGCCTGAATTACCTAATACGATAATTATTGACGAACCGGAATTGGGTTTACATCCTTTTGCTATTAATAAGCTTGCTGCAATTATTCAAAGCGCTTCTGTTACTTCTCAGATTATAGTCTCCACTCAATCGGTTAATTTCGTCAATGAATTTAAACCTGAAGATATAATTATTGTAGAGAGAGCAGAACATCAAAGTGTTTTCAAAAGGTTATCCTCCGGGGAATTAAATGAATGGCTTGATGAATATTCACTCGGTGAACTCTGGGAGAAGAATTTATTAGGGGGTAGACCACTATGAAACGTGTTTATATTATTGTAGAAGGGCAAACAGAAGAAGAATTCATTAAGACGACTCTTAGAGATTATTTATCACGACACAACATACATGATGTTCGCCCTATTAAGATAGGAACAAGTTCTGGGCATAAGGGTGGTGAATTAAAATATGCGCGGTATAAAAAGAATATAGAAATATTATTGAAAAGTCAGAGTGATATTGTTGTAACATCACTAATTGATTTTTTTAGATTGAGAACAGATTTTCCAAAATACGACGATGCTTCCAAAATGGTTGATAAAACAGCAAGAATAACTTATTTGGAGAATGCAATAAAAGAAGAAATATCAAACCGCTTTTTCATTCCGTATATACAATTGCATGAATTTGAAGGACTATTATTCACCGACATTCATGGTTTTGACTATTTAATGGATTTACCTAAAAAAGAAAAAAGTGAAATTATTCAAATCATATCAAGTTATTCTAATCCTGAAATGATAAATGATGGAGCAGATACTGCTCCGTCAAAAAGAATAGTCAAGCTAATTCCAGGATATAGTAAAACTCTTCATGGTCCAATAATAGCGCAAGAGAATGGCATTCAAAAGATTCTAGACAAATGTCCACGTTTCAATAATTGGGTAAAATCAATCATTGAAAAAGCAGCTTGATTTTTATGAAACTCCACTTCGATTCTAAACAAGATTATCAAATAAAAGCCGTCGATTCGGTCATTAAACTGTTCGAAGGACAAACAATAAATAAGGGTGAATTTGAACTCACTTCAAGTACCAGTGGATTTGCTCTTTCAGATTTCGGTTTCGGTAACAGACTTGAATTGACTAATTCAGATATTCTTAACAATCTACATATTGTTCAGCAGGAAAACGGTATCGAAGTTTCGAAAGAGCTTAACTTTATCTCTTATACTGATAACGATGAGGATAACGGGCAGATTAAAGCTGATACCAACTTTCCAAACTTTACAATCGAAATGGAAACCGGAACCGGTAAGACCTATGTTTATCTTAGGACCATTTATGAATTAAATAAGGTTTATGGCTTTACTAAGTTTGTAATTGTTGTTCCGAGTGTTGCCATTAGAGAGGGTGTTCTAAAGAATCTTGAAATTACCGATGAACATTTCCAGTCGCTTTATAATCGGCCTCCAATCAATTATTATGTTTATGATTCCAGACGGCTGCCGCTTTTAAAAAACTTTGCCACAAACAACGCGATACAGATTCTTATTATAAGCATAGATTCTTTTGCAAAAGACACTAATGTTATCAATCAATATAGGGATAGTACAAACGGTAAGAAGCCGATTGAATACATACAATCAACTCAACCGATTGTAATTCTGGATGAACCTCAGAACATGGAGACTGATATCCGCAAAAAAGCGATTGCAAATCTCAATCCGCTTTTCATCTTAAGGTATTCTGCTACCCACAAGTTTATTTACAATCTTATTTACAAGCTTGATCCTGTAAAAGCCTATGATCTTGGATTAGTAAAACAGATTGAAGTTGATTCTGTCTTTTCGGAAAACGACTTCAATAAAGCATTTATTAAATTGGAAGATATTAAAGCCGCAAAAACAAAAGTGACCGCAACTCTCAGAATTGATGTTAACTCGGTAAACGGCGTTCAACGCAAATCCATAAAAGTTGATTCTAAGAATTATGATTTACATAAGCTCTCAAACAACCGGGACCAATACAAAGATTTACTTGTATCAACAATAAATTTCGCTGATAGTCAAATTGAATTGTCTGATGGTACTACGCTTCAACTTGGTGAAACACAAGGAGCGCTAACAGATCAGATAATGAAAATCCAGATCCGGAAAACAGTAGAAGAGCATTTTATAAAAGAAGCTAAATTGAAAACAAGCGGTGTAAAAGTTCTTTCTCTCTTCTTTATTGACCGTGTTGCTAATTACCGGGACTATGATTCTACTGGAAATGTGGTCAAAGGTAAATTCTCGTTTTGGTTTGAAGAAGCATATAACTTCTATAAAAATAAATATCCTTCCACCCTTGACCATCAAGTCGAATCTGTTCACAATGGTTACTTTGCACAAGATAAAACCGGAAAATTCAAAGATTCTTCCACTGGTGAATCTAATGCTGATGATGATACTTACCATCTGATAATGAAAGACAAAGAAAGATTGTTAGATAAAGATGAACCGCTAAGATTTATTTTCAGTCACTCTGCTTTACGTGAAGGCTGGGATAATCCCAATGTTTTTCAGATTTGCACGTTGAACGAAACAAATTCTGAAATGAAAAAACGTCAGGAAATTGGCCGTGGTTTGCGTCTTTGTGTTGATCAGACCGGACAAAGAATTTTAGATAAAAACACAAATCGCTTAACTGTTATTGCTAATGAAAGCTACGAAGACTTCGCTAAAAAACTTCAAAAAGAAATTGAGGATGATTGTGGAGTTGTGTTCACTGGAAGAATTAAAGATAAGCGCAAACGTGAAACAGTAAATATCAAAAAAGGTTATCAACTTGATAAAAATTTTCTTGAGCTGTGGGAAAAGATAAAACACAAAACACGTTACAAAGTAAACTATTCAACTAAGGAATTAATTAAAAAAACTTCGGACGCTATCAAGAAAATGCAGGAAATCAGCGCGCCAATCATAAAATCTGTCAAAACTGGCGTGAACATAGTTAAAGAAGGTGTAGAAGGTAAACAGCTTAACTTTGGTGTTTATCGTGTTGATGAATCCCCAAATGAAATACCTGATATAGCGGGTTACATTCAAAATAAAACTGAACTTACACGTTCAACAATTATTAGCATATTGAAATCTTCTGAAAGATTAAAAGATGTTTTGAATAATCCCCAGCTTTTTCTTGATCAAACTGTCAAAGAAATAAATACAGTTCTTACTGATTTGATGATCGAAGGGATTAAATATGAAAAACTTGGTGATACAGAATATTACAAAATGGAATTGTTTGCCAAGGATGAAATAGAAGCTTACCGTGAAAACTTGTATAAAGTTAAAAACCAAGACAAAACTTTATACAACTACATAGAATTTCAATCCAAAGTTGAAGAACAATTTGCAAAGGATTGCGAATCAAATGAGAATATCGAGTTCTATATAAAACTGCCTTATTGGTTTGTAATTAAAACCCCTATCGGCACTTACAATCCGGACTGGGCTATAATTCTTAAGAATGACGAAAAGATTTATTTTGTTGCAGAAACTAAATATTCTTTAGATCCACAAAAACTTTATTCTTCAGAGAATTATAAGATCAAATGCGGTAAAAAACATTTCGAAGAATTTCCAACTGTAACTTATAAGACTGTAACAAAAGTAAGTGAACTATTGTAAAAAAAATTCTAGTGCCCCACAGCATACCCCCGACAAATCCGTTAGTAAACGGACGTCGGGACAGGCCCACCCAGTAAGATGGCGGGTAAACTTAAAAAATTATCGGGTATTCTAATTAACATTTGTTGTTAACTAAAAAATACATATATTTGCTATGGATATAACGTTTAACAACAAAAAACTAGCAAAGATTGTAAACGATGATCGAAAGCTTGAGCAGAAGATGGGAAAAGTGAGAGCTGAAAAATCAGACTTCGTTTAAACCAATTACACAATGCATTCACTCTTGAAGATGTTCGTAATCTTGCCGGTAATTACCATCAGCTTAAAGACAATAGAAAAGGTCAATGGGCTTGCGATCTTGATCAGCCATATCGGTTGATATTCACTCCTCACGAAGATCCGATTCCAACTAATGCGGATGGTCAATATGTCTGGAGTAATATAAAAGGCGTTGAAATTATTGAAATAATAAATTATCACAAAGAGAAATTAACATGGCTAAGAACAATGAATATTTCCCTCAATCTGTTCCGCATCCCGGAAATGATCTTTCGGAAAAATTAAGCGAACTTGAGATGGGACCAAAAGAATTTGCAATAAGAGCCGGTAAACCTGAAAAAACGATCACTGCAATTCTTAAAGGGGAAAGCTCCATCACTCCCGATATGGCTGTGCAATTCGAAAACGTTTTAAAAATTCCTGCTCATTTCTGGACTAACAGGCAGCGCAGTTATGATGAATACATAGCTAGAATCAGAAGAGAAAAAGTTTTTGAAGAAGCAATTCCATGGTCAAAAAATTTCCCGATTAATGATATGGTTAGAAAAGAATGGCTGCCGAAATTGGGTTCTCCTAATGAAAAAGCTGCATCCTTACTTTCTTTCTTCTCTTTGTCAACCGCTAAAGCTTGGGAAGATTATTATTTTAAAAGAGAATTAAAGGTTGCATTTAGAATTTCTTTAGCCCATAATAAAGATTCTTATTCAATATCGGCATGGTTAAGAAAGGGTGAAATACAAGCGGCTCTGATTACTTCAAAAGAATATTCTGAAAAAGATTTTAAAAATTCTCTCCCGGCACTAAAAAAAATAATGACTGAACATCCTGCTGATTTTTTTGAAAAGTTAAAATCTGTTTGTCTTAATGCCGGTGTTAAGGTTGTATATACGCCTTGTCTTCCAGGTAGTCCAATCAGCGGCTCTACCCGCTGGATTAATGATAATCCTTTAATTCAACTTTCCGGCAGATTCAAGCGTAACGATGTTTTTTGGTTTACATTCTTTCATGAAGCCGGTCATATCTTATTACACGGTAAAAAAGATATTTTCCTGGAAGATGTTAAATACAAAGACTATGATGATGAAAAAGAAAAAGAAGCAAATGATTTTGCAATTAAATGGACGCTTAATATTGATCAGGAAAAAGAAATTTTAAATAATGAAAATTTGACAACAGAAGATGTAGTCGAATTTGCAAAAAAATATGAGACACATCCTGGTATTATAATTGGACGGCTTCACCATCTTAAAAAAATACTTCCATTTGTGGGTCGTAAATTCATTATTCCAATTGATTTAGATAAAGCTTAGGATTATAGAAAGCAATATTTCTAGTACCCCACAGCCTGTCCCGCATGTCCCGTTCTCCGTTTCCGTTAGCTAACGGATAACGGCTTGTGGAGCTTGTCCCGTTCTCCGTTTTTACGTTTCACGTCTAGGCTCTCGCGTCTCACCGAAGAGTTTACCCCGCAATGTCTTTATGCGGGGTTTTTTGTCAGGAGTGTACCGTGGCGAACTAGAAAAAAATCCCCTCCTTCCCGCTTGATGGAGTTATAAACGTAGGCATGGTTTGCTTGTGTCTATGCCTGCCCGCGCCTTTAAAATAATTGCGGTAAAAAATTTCATGAAGTGAAGCGTGGTCATCGAGCTTGCCCACCTTTGGCGTGGTGTTCCGCTGAAAGCGGGATGTTTAGTTTACCCCGCGTTGTGTGCGGGGAGATGAGCGGGAAAATCTGTTTGACGAAGTCCGCCCTCCAATTGAATTTGCCCCCTCCTAGATTAGGAGGGGGAATTAAAGAGGGCGGTCTGAGCGTGGAAGGTTTGCCCCGCGTCCGTCTCCGTTAGCTAACGGATGATGGATTTGCGGGGAAAGGCTCATTTTTATTTCGGCGGGTAAACCACTGCGGATAAATAAAAAGAAGGCGGCAACCGCCGCCATTTTCTTTTACTGTTACTGCCAAAGAAGGATCTAACAGTCTAAATACTAAGTACTAAATACTCAATACTATTCTACAAAGAAATAATTCTACCAAACCTTGCGTGGCTGTCGAGTTTATCTGCCTAAGGCAGAGACCATTCCTCGACAGAAAGTGCATGTACAGTCAAGGAGTGGTCCTTGACTGCCTTGTAAAGGAAGATCAAAGAAAAATTAAATGATAGGTACACATTCGCGATTATTGATTCGATTAGAGAACAACTTCACAAATAAAAATTGGATTAGTACAACAGCATGATCTGCTAATTTTTATAGAATAGGGTCAATGGTTGGAATTGCATTTCCGAACCGATTAACTTCTTATCCTGATATTCTATATCTTAGTAAACGAACACCATGTTGCGTAGTGTAATAGTCGTACATAACAAATAATAAATTTCCCACAAGGGCAAGATGCACTCGTGCAGAAGGTGCTGGCGAGAGATGAAGCCGCTGTAGTAAATTAAAGTGCTTGTCGAATACTGCTAAATCGACATGCTCATTATCAACACCAGTATTATGATTTAGGTGCATAAAACCAACGTACCAGCGTTCATGTTTAGAGTCATAAACCGAACCTTGCGCCTGATAGTTTCCATCTCCATTTGAAGTTTTGATAAGTGTTTTTACTGATTGATAGGCTAGCGACCAATCATTATTCCATACTGTTAAAACGAGACTGATATTCGGCCCGAAACCATTCCCGCTAAAATAATAAAAGTAAGAGTTAACAAAAAACGCACTAGCTAAATTATTGATATCAAGGATCGATGTCGTAGTCATTGTGCTAATTAGATTTAGCTGCTCATCGAATTTATGTACTACATTATTAAATGGTGGACTATAATTAAGAAGGTACAGATAAGTTCCGTCAGTCGTTAAGATCATATCATTAGTTGGCTGTAATTTAGAGTTCTGAGTGACAGTAACAATTTTACTTATTCTCTGACCATTAATATCAGTCTTGAAGATGTATAATGCAGTGTCTAGACGAGAAAATGCAATGAAGTTCTGATTGTTTAGATAAAGAATAGCATCGTCTGTTACTGTGACATTACCAGAAGTTTGAGGATCAGCCGTTGATGTAATCTGCTTTAAGCTTCCAGTTTGAGTACCCGTTGTGTCAAACTTTCTCATATAGATTTGAGCTGGATTACCGGTAGTTGTGAACAGGCTTAGGTCCTTTCCATTAAATACGGGCCAACCCCATATCCCATCAAAATCTGTTGAATCGATACGGGTCAGAACGTTTTGCTGTTGTGTAGGATTCGAATCAATTGGAGCTGATGAATTTGAACAACCAAGTAAGAATAACGGAAAAAAAGCGATTGCAAAAACAAGAATGTTCGGTTTCATTTTAACATTCCCTTTTATTTATTCTTGAAAACTATTTTTATCAAAATGTTATTCTTTACTACTAAATCTGAATTATTGCTTCAGCTACAATTTGCAATCCTGTTGTTTTTATTTTTTGACTCATTATTCCAAAATATTGCTCGCCTTTATTGGTAAGTATATTTTCCGTTCCTAATGAATATCTCAAATCCAATGAAATGAGTATATTATTCACTAATTTGTATTCAGCGCCAGCGCCAAATTCAACACTAAAATTCTTTGAGTTTATATAATCTTTTAGATCTATCTCACTTGATGCTAATCCAGTTGGTTCATCTTTTTCTTTGGAGGATAATAATTTTCCTATTTTGGGACCTAAAAATACAAAGGGAGATAAAGAAGTAGTTGGCAGTGGAATTTTTAATTTCACAAGAATCGGAATTTCCAAGTATTCTAAATTATAAGAAGTCTTTCCATTAACGATATTGACCCCATCAAAAAAAAGTGGGCCATTTAGTGAACAACCTTCTTGTGCATATGTAGGTTCAACTTGAATTGCGAGTACCGATGTTATATCAAATGAAATAATACCCCCAAACTCACCGCCCATTGCGGAGGATTTGCTTCGTCCTTGGCCGATATCAGGATCAAAAGATAAAGTGCTAAAGTTTGAACCAGCTTTTATTCCTAAGTTAAGACCAAACTGAGCAATTGTATTGTTATAACTCACTAAACATATGATCACGAGTATTATTGAAAAGATTTTTTTCATGACTTATTCCCTGCAAAAATTAATTTATTCCAATAAATTGTTCGGGACAAATATTTATTAAATTTTTTTTGCTTGAATTAATTCATTAATCAAACTATTTCTAAAATAAAGGGAATAAATATTTTTTTGCATGCTCCATTAGTGTGAACATACAATATCTTCTATAAGTTGTCCTCAATGACAGAATAATCCGACCTAGGCACGATGAAATCTAATTAAAACTTATTTATCCTTCAATAAGTTTATTATCTGGTACGTCGCAATTATTTTGAAATTATTGTAGTAAAGAATATATAATTATATTTCATATGCAGCAAAGGGAAATATAGATTTTTTTATGAAGCGGTAGAATGTTTGCAATAATCGGCTGGGTTCTTAAATATTCTACCGTTTTTCTTCGTACTTGCGTGGCTGTAGAGTTTATCTGCCTAAGGCAGAGACCTTTCCTCGGCAGAAAATGCTTGTACGGTCAAAGAGTGGTTTACTTTCCGAATCCGTTTCCGTCATCCGTTAGCTAACTGAGACGGATAACGGATTTGTCGGGGAACCATATCGAGATGACCGTCTTCCGTTTTACATCTCACGTCTAGCCTCTAGCTCACTTTTTTACTCCTTACTTCTTTCTCCTGTCTACCATTTGGGGGAAGCCCAAAGCTCATCTTGATACTTGATACTCAAAGCTTGATACTAGATACTAAATTACCAAACTTTTACTCTTGCATGGCTGTCGAGGACCATTCCTCGACAGAAAATGCTTGTACAGTCAAGTAGTGGTCCTTGACTGCTTTGCCACACTTTATAATTTTCTACCAGACTTTTACTCTTTTATTTTCCTGCAGCCACATCGGCTGACCTTCTTTTATATTGAACGCCTGGTAAAATTCCGGTATATCACTGAATGGTCCGTTGACACGCAAAAAATTCGGTGAATGAACATCTGTCATTACCTGCTGAGCAAGACTTTCATTTCTTGTATGACCTAACCATGAATATGCATATCCCAGCCAGTATCTTTGCTGCGGCGTTAATCCGTTAATAAGCTTGCCTTCTTTAAATTGGTCTGTTTTCATAAATGCATCATAACCAATTACAAGTCCGCCAAGATCCGCAAGGTTTTCTCCTAAGGTTGCTTTACCGTTAATATGCATACTGTCTAAAACTACATAGCTGTTAAACTGGTCAACCATTATTTGGGTTTTAGCAGTAAATTTTTCCCCATCCTCTTTTGTCCACCAGTCTTTTAAATTCCCTTTTGCATCGTACTGTCTTCCTTCATCATCAAAACCGTGAGTCATTTCATGACCGATTGTTGAAGCTCCCGCATAAGAATAAACAACAGCATCATCAAGCGAAGAATCTTCCACACCGGGAATAATAAACATTGCCGCCGGTAAAACAATTTCATTATTTGACGGATTGTAATAAGCATTATACGTTTGCGGTGTCATATCCCATTCAATTCTATCAACAGGCTTGCCCAATTTATTGAGCTGCCGTTCAAACCAGAAGATTCTTGTATTAATTGTATTTCTTGCATAAGAGTTTTTATCAACAGATAATTTTGAAAAATCTTTCCACTTATCAGGATAACCAACCTTTTTTGTGATTGTACTTAACTTGTATAATGCTTTTTCTTTTGTCTCTTTGCTCATCCAATCTAACTTTTTAATTCTGTCTGAAAACGCGCTAATCATATTGCCTACAACCTTTTCGTATCTCTTTTTTGTTTCAAGTGAATAATACCTTTTAACATAAACCTGTCCCAATAACTCTCCCATTGCGCGCTCGGTAGCGTCTTGAATTTTTTTCCACCTTGGCCGTTCTTTTTTAACGCCGGTCATTACAGTTCCCCTGAAAGCAAAATTCTGTTTTTCAAAATCACTGCTCAAGCGGTCTGCAAATGAGTTAACAAGCTGCCATTTAAGATAAGTCTGCCACTGCGTAAGAGGAAATTTATCCATGGCATTGCTGAGCTGTTTATAGAATTCAGGCTGACCGATAACTACCGAATCAATTTTTAGAACGCCCACCTTTGTAATTACTTCTTTCCAGCTGATTTGAGGGGATATCTTTGAAAGACCGGCAATTGTCATCTTATTATAATTTTTATACGGGTCTCTCAGATCTTCAAGTTTTCTGCAGGAATCTGCAAGAAAGATTTCTAACTGGTAAACTTCATTGCTAAGCTTTGTTGCATCACTTTCATTTTCGCCAAGAAGCTGAAACATTTTTGCAACATGTTTCTTGTATTCATTCCTGATATTTTCTGTGCGTGCGTCTTTTCTAAAATAATATTCCCTGTTTGGCAGCCCAAGCCCTCCCTGGTTCATAAACAGCACATACTGTTCGCTGTTTTTATCATCCTGCCCAACTCCGATGCTGAACATAGCGCCAACACTTTCGCGTTTCAGAAGGGCAATTACATCAATTAAATCCTGTTTATTCTTGATCTGGTTTATTTTATCCAGCTCCATTTTGAGCGGGGTAATGCCAAGTTTATCTCTTGTTACGGTATCCATACCGGTAAAATAAAAATCACCAATTTTTTGTTCATTACTGCCGGCTGGTGACTTTGACTTACTAGCTTCTTCCAAAATATTTTTTACTCTGGCGTAAGTTTCTTCCTGAACCAGGTTTCCAATTCCCCAGGCTCTTTCGCTTTCAGGAATAGGATTATTTTTCATCCATGTACCGGTGGCATATTTGAAGAAATCAACGCCGGGGTCTATGCTTTTATCAATAGACTGTGTAAGAAAATCACCCTGCTTTTTTTCTTGTGAAAAGTTTGTTTCTGCTGTAAAAGAAACGAGAATAAGAACTGCTAAAATTAGTTTAGATGTTTTCATATGCATTCAAAAAAATGTTGGAGTTTTGTTAGCTGCGTAATTCTATTTGTATCAATTAAGTTAATCAAAAATTAGCTAATGAAAAAAGGAGAATTATTAAATCTTAATAAAAATTATTTAAGCGCTTATGTTACGCATAATTTAATTTATAACCATGTCCTTCAGGACGTGAAGCAATTATGTACTCAACTCCTGTTTCCCCTTCTCTTGGTAATAGAAGGGGACTAAGGGGATGAGTTATTTTTGTTAACCTGACAACATTGGAACGTGGAGTGTAACCAAGTAAATAGATTCCGGGCTTTAGCCCAACCCTTTGTTCAATGGAAACATAATTTCATTATTTGCTTACATCTTCATAATGAACTCGAAAATATGAAAGCAGGCTTTGGTATGAAGTTTTAAAATCAATTGGTGTAAATACCTTTCTTGCGTAACGTGAGTAATAATTATTTATGCGGTTATTCCCAGCCATAACTGGTAGACACCAAAACAGGCAAGTGCAGCAAAAGAGGCTGCTAATAAATAATAGTTTACGCGGGGCCCTATTTTTTTTGCCTGGTGGAGCAGGAAGATCAATATAATCAGGCATGTGAACATGGTAAGGTAAAAGCTTGCCACAAGGGCAAAGCTGTTTATTGGCGCCTTTCTCCATCCTTCAACTATCAAGGGACCCATAACAAAACTCCAGCCTAAATATGGATTGGGGTTTAACAAATTTACCAGGGCGCCTTTAAGTATATTTGTTTGAACAATTTCCTTTGGAATGGTATCAGTTTTATTAAAATTTTTCCATGATTTGTATGCTCCGGCTGCCAGGTAAATAATAAATAATCCTCCTAAAAGATGGAGCCATTTTATAAAATTTTGTGAAATACTGCTTAAAATGTATAATGTTAATATTGCGATAGGTATATCGGATAACAGGGGAGAGAATACGGCAGGTAAAGTTTTGCGCCAGCCGTTTTTTAGTGTCTGAGAAACAAGATAAGTTGAAAACGGTCCCGGTTGAACAGCAGCTGCAAAACCATAAGTTAACCCAATTAAAATGTATACAATCATGTTAATTTTTCAGTCAAATAAAAAAAAAATTTTTGTAAACTATGATTTATAATTTGAATTTGCCGTAAATTATAGGCCTAAACAAAAAAAATATTGCCGTATTGTTCACATATTGTAAATTAGAAAATAAAATTATAAAAATTAACTCCACTAATATAAAATGCAAAAAATAAAATCAGATATAGAGAAAAACAGGCTCTACATTACTATTACTGGAACTCTCTCAGTTGAAGAAGCTGAGAAAGCTAAAAAACTAATTTTTAGAGAAATTGAAACTTTAAAACCTAATTTTGATGTAATTAATGATATATCAAAATTTATCCGCGGGGCTGATGAAGCGGGGCCGGTACTTAAAGAAATTATGGCAATTTTAATCAGTAAAAATGTCAACAGGGTTGTAAGAGTAGTAGGAACTTCTAAAACAGGTCTTCTTCAATTTGCTAACTATTCCATTCAGGCTGATTCTTACAAACTTAATTACGTGCCGACACTGGAAGAGGCAGAGAAACTTCTCGATCAAAAAGAGTAGTACGTTATATATATAAAATAGTGTTAATACCGTTACATTTTCAATATATAAAACGAGGTCTCTATGAGTCGGAAAATCTCTCGCCGGAAATTTCTGGAAAGTGGTTCAAAGGGATTAATGGCAGCAGCGGTAATCCCTTATTTTTTGAACACTAATATTACAAAAGCTTTTATGATGAAAGGTAATGCAATGAAACTTCAGGATTATTATAATCACTTTGGCGTAAGTGAAAAAATTTTACAGGAAGTAATAACGCAGGCTTTATCACACGGAGGTGATTACTGTGATCTCTATTTCCAGCATAAGATTACAAACAACATTGGGCTGGAAGACAAAGCTGTTAATAGGGCTTATTCTAATATTGCATTTGGAGTTGGCATACGGGTATTGAAAGGTGACCAAACAGGGTATTCTTTTACAGAAGAAATTACTCCGAAAGCAATGAAACTTGCTGCGCAGACTGCTGCAAACATTGCAGATTCTACTAAAAAAGTCGGCCCTGTAAAACTTAAACTTAATTCCACACCGGATTACTATCCGATACAAACTCCATGGGAACAAGTATCAATTGATAAAAAAATTCCTTACCTGCAGCAAATAAATGACAAAGTATTTGCACAGGATACACGCGTAATCAAATCCAATATTAATTTCTATAATGATACTTCTTACATTCTTATAGTAACATCGGAAGGAAATGTAAGTTATGATTACCAGCCAATGGGACAGATATCCGTATCGGTAAATGCTGAACAGAATGGAAAGAGAGAGCAAAATTATTTTGACCTTTCGGGCAGAAGAGGAATTGAATTTTTTACACCGGCAAGTATTGACAGACTGGCAAAAGAAGCTGTACGCAGAACTGTTGCACTTTTTGAAGCTGTTAAGCCTCAAGCCGGTGAGATGGAAGTTGTTCTTGCGGCAGGCAGTTCGGGAATACTGTTACATGAAGCCATAGGGCATGGAATGGAAGCTGATTTCAACAGAAAAAATGTTTCAATATTTGCAGATAAAATTAATAAACCTGTTGCTGAAAATTTTGTATCTATAGTTGATGATGCAACTAATCCAAATATCCGAGGATCTATTAATGTTGATGATGAAGGCAATGCTACAGAAAAAACATTCATGGTTGAAAATGGAATTCTGCGCAGCTACCTGCATGATAGAATCAGCGCGCAGTATTACAAAGTAAAACCGACAGGGAGCGGAAGAAGGGAATCATTCCGTCATTTTCCTCAGCCGAGGATGAGAAATACTTACATGCTGCCTGGCCCGCATAAGAAAGACGAAATTATTGCAAGTGTTAAAAAGGGAATTTATGCAGAATCATTTACAAACGGACAGGTATTTATTGGTGCCGGAGATTTTACTTTTTATGTCAAATCAGGATTTCTGATTGAAGAAGGAAAACTTACTAAACCGATTAAAGACGTTAACATCATAGGCAACGGTCCTAAGGTTCTTAAAGATATTGTAATGGTCGCCGACGATTTAGAAATGGCTGAAGGCGGCTGGACATGCGGTAAGAACGGACAGGGCGTTCCTGTTTCCATGGGGCTGCCAACTGTAAAGGTTTCTAAAATTAATGTTGGTGGAGTAAAAGCTTAACGTACTAATTAGGTTTATATTTTTTTCAAAAAGGAAAAATTCAGGAGTCTAAAATGAATACAAAAGAAAAAATGGAATTGGCAGAGTGGACAATGAATTATACGCTGAAATGCGGTGCAAATCAGTCCGTGGTTGGAGTTTCTAACAGCAGGGATATTGAAATTGAATACCGTGATAAAAAACTTGACAAGTTAAAGGAATCCACTGAGAATAGCCTTAGTTTACAAATTTATGCAAATCAAAAATACTCTACTCACTCAACCAGCGATCTAAGGAAAGATGAATTAAAGAAATTTATTGAAGAAGCAGTAGCAGCTACAAAATATTTATCTGAGGATAAATACCGCATGCTGCCGGATCCAAAGCTTTATCCAGCAAAACTTGATATGGAATTGAAACTCAACGACAAATCTTACGAAAAGATTGATTCTTCTTCCCGGGTAAAGATGGCGGCTGAAATAGAAAAAGAGGCTATGGCGGTTAGCGGTCAGATAATATCAACAACGGCTGGCTATAGTGACAGTTATTACGAAGTTGTAAGAGTTCACAGTAACGGTTTCAAGGGTTCTTATGACGGAACAGTATTTTCAGTGGGGGCAGAAGTTACGGTGAAAGATAAGGATGGCGGACGTCCCGAAGACTACTGTTACGCAACAACAAGATTTTTAAATGAAATTCCATCTCCGGAAATTTTGGGTAAGGAAGCGGTTAAAAGAGCTCTAAGTAAGATCGGTCAGACAAAAATTGAATCGGGTAAATATTTAACTCTGATTGAAAACAGGGTAAGCAGCAGATTGCTTTCAGTACTCAGCGGTGCAATGAGTGCAAGATCCATTCAGCAGAAGAGTTCATTCCTCGATGGAATGCTGGATAAAAAAATTGCTTCTGAAAAATTAACCGTGGTCGATGATCCATTCATTGAAAAAGGATTGGGCTCAAGATTATTTGACGGCGAAGGGCTTGCCTCAAAGAGAAGAGTATTTATTGATAAGGGAGTACTGAAAAATTATTTTGTAGATAATTACTATGGAAAAAAGCTTGGCTGGGAACCTACAACTGCATCGCCGGCTAATTTGATTTTTGAATATGGAACAAAATCATTTGATGAATTAATCAAGGGAATGAAGAAAGGGATTTTGATTAACGGGTTTATAGGCGGCAATTCAAATTCTACTACCGGTGATTTCTCTTTTGGTATTGTTGGTCTTTATATAGAAAACGGAGAGATAGTAAAACCTATAAATGAAATGAATATTACAGGCAATGCAAAGGAAGTCTGGAACCAGCTTGTTGAAATGGGAAATGATCCTTACATCTATTCTTCATACCGCTCTCCTGCAATGCTGTTTGATGATCTTCAATTCAGTGGAATTTAATTTCACAAACCTGGCTGCCGTAACAATCCAATTGCGGCAGCCTAAAACTCACTACTTTTTTTTACTGTTGAATAAATGAAGTATTTAATTTATTTTAATTCCGTTAATTGAACTAACAACATTGGGGCAGTATCCTTATAGAATTTTTTACAATCTGCTTTACAAGTTTAATAATCACCATTACTATATATTTTAAAAGCTACAATTAAGAAAATCATTTTACGAGGTCAGGTATAGTTGATTGATACAATTATTCATTGTTTTTATTACAGTGGATAGTAAAACAACTTGTATTAATAACTAACCAAATGAGGTGTAAAATGAAAAAAGTAATTGTAGTACTGGCATTGTTTTTAATTCACTCATTATCTTATGCTCAATCACCAACTGGCAAAGGTACTTATACAGTTGGCGGAAGTGCTTCGTTCTCAAGTCAAACTTATGATAACATGCTTAATGATATTTCAGAATTCATCGTTAATCCCCAGTTAGGTTATTTTTTTGCTGATAATTTTTATTCTGCCATATCAATTAATTATTATCGTCTTTCTACAAGAGATATAGTTCTTTATCAATTAGGTGTTGGTCCAGCTGTCCGTTATTACTTTTCTACTGAAAAAATTAAACCATTTATCGGTCTTGGTTACAATTATATTAAATACACTGATAGCGGAAACTCTTCTGAAATAAAGATAAGCGGTGGAGTTAATTATTTTGTAACAGAATATTTTGCTTTGGAAGCGTCCATAAACTATAGTTTTTTTAATTATAATCAGTTAAATACCAGCATGTATAATTCAGTTCATAGTAAATTGTTACTAGTTGCTTTTGGTGTAAATTATTTTATCTATAACATGTAGTTTAATGTAAAATTCAAAGGGCCGCCCTCTAAAAACAGTGGGCGGTCCTAACCGGGTATTATCCAGGCTTTAATAATTAAAACGATTGAACCATATTTGCACTCAAGAATTTATCATTGTAACTTTTCTAAGCAATTAATTTAATTACTCACGTTACGCATAATTTAATTT
>PMDS01000066.1 GCA_003155655.1 Melioribacter sp. | reverse complement strand
ATACCTTTTTGCGTAAGGTGAGTTAATAAATAAAATCCAGTTAAATGTAAAAAAAATACCTCAACATTAAATTCTTAAATCTGTCCCGTTTACTGCCAGGCATGCTGCAGGCCGGTAAGTTCTCAATTTTTACCCTGGGCTTGTAGAAGGGCTCAATTGATTCTGAAAAATGCATAACTTAAAATATTGTTTAATTTTTATTAAATACATATTTTTAATTAAAGATTTTACTTTGGAGAGTGCAGATGAAAAAGAAAGCAATAGTTATTTGTCTATTATTGATTCTACCCCAATTTCTTATAGCTCAGGAACTAGATGCAATTGTAACAATTAAGCTTGAACAATTGGATACTTCATCAAGAGAAAGATTAGATAATTTTGCAACTCAAATACAAGATTACCTCAACAATACAAAATTTACAAAACAAAATTGGCCGGGTGAAAAAATAAAATGTTTTTTCACAGTATTTTTTGTCGGTTCGCCTGATGAAACTACTTATTCTGCTCAGCTTATTGTTTCGAGTCAAAGACCGATATATGGTACAAAATCGAATTCTTTGATGATGACTGTATTAGATAATTCATGGTCATTTAAATATCAAAAAAATCAATCAATGTATTTTAACCAGACTGATTTTGATCCTTTAACAAGTATGTTGGACTATTATGCCTATATAATAATTGGTTTTGACGGTGACTCATTTGATAAGTTGGGAGGGACGGATTATTATCAAAAAGCACTTGAAATTTGTGTTAGAGGGGGAAGTGGCGCTTATGCAAAGGGCTGGCAGAGTGCGAGTGATACATATAATAAAAGAATATTAGTTGATAATTTATTGAATGTTAAGTATCAACAATTCCGGCAGGATTATTATGATTATCATTATAACGGGCTGGATTTACTCCAGACTGAAAATCAGAGACAAACTGCTTACAACAATATGATTAAACTTGCAAAAGATATTGAACAGTCGAGAGACCAGCTGGATCCAAGAAGTGTTTTATTAAAAGTTTTCTTTGATGCTAAAGCGGGAGAATTCAGTGATAACTTTAAAAACTATCCCGATAAATCTGTTCTTATATTATTAAAGAGGCTTGATCCTCCACATGCTTCAAAATATGATGAAGCTTTGAAGTAAATAATTACAAAGGACCAAATTAGAAATTATAGTATAATTTGGGCTGTAAGAATTTGCTAAATATCAATTTGATATAGGCGGTATTTTTTATAAACTTCTCCATTCATTACTTCAGCGCCGCGGTTCATCATTGCATTATCTTCAAGAATCCAGCTTGCTTCACCAAGTAAAATTCCAATATTAGCTGCGCGGTTAACTATTTCCCAATAGAATACTGCGTCAAATCCGCGTTTTTGATATTCCGGAATTATTCCCAATGTTAATATACGTGACCATGTAATTTTTTTCTTTTGTGTAAAAAACTTTAAGAATCCAAAAGGAAAAAGCCGGCCATTCATCGATTTGAATATCTGGTTATAGTCATGCATAACTAATGCAAAACCGACTAACTGATTATCAATTTCACCAAATAAAACAAATGATGGCTCAATAAGAGGTTTTAGGTCTTTTGCCATTGCATCAAGTTCAGCTTCTGTCATCGGAACAAAACCCCAATTAGGAGCCCAAGCTTTATTATAAACATATTTTACTTTTTCCAAATCACGGTTAAATTCTTTCATGTTAAGCTGTGTAATTTTCAGTCCGCTTCGTTTTCGTGCAATCTCGGCGACGCGTCTTAATTTATCTGATCCCAATACTTTTTTATTCTCAAGTTTGTATGCATAAAGGTCCTTTGCTTTTTTGAATCCATAATTATCACAAAGGGATAGGTAATATTTAGGATTGTACGGCATCAGTAAACGCGGTTCATCTTCAAAGCCGTCAAGAAGCATCGCATATTCATCATTAGAAGAAGGATTTGCAGGTCCGCGCATAGCATCGCAGCCCCTTGATTTAAGCCATTCTTTAGTTACATCAAAAAGTTTATTCGCAACTTGCTGGTCATTAATGCATTCGAAAAATCCAAAGAAGCCAACTTTATCTTTGTGGTATTTATTATGAAGATCATTTTTTATTGCAGCAATTCTACCAACTAACTCACCATCTTTTTCAGCAAGAAACATTTCCATCTCAGCATGCTCAAAAAATGGATTTTTTTCTCGGTCAAGAATTTTCTTTTTATCATAAATTAGAGGGGGAACCCAGTAAGGGTCATCTTTATAAATTTTCCATGCAAATTTTATAAATGCATCTAAATCTTTTTTTGAATGAACTATTTTTATACTTATGGAACCCATAGCTTCTCCATTAACTATGAAAAACATACAATAATAAAGTATGTTCAATAATTTTAAATAGAATTAAATAAGTCCTAATTCTTTACCAACTTTTTTGAAAGTATTAATAATAAAATCAAGATGCTCATCTTCATGAGAAGACATATAACTAGTGCGCATCATTTGTCTTCCTTGAGGAACACCCGGTGATATAAATACGTTCACAAAAACACCCTCATCATAAAGTCTGCGCCACATTGCAAAGGCAAGTCCATCTTCACCAACAATTACCGGAACAATTGCTGTTCTTCCATCAATTACTTTGAAACCGGCATTACATAATTCTTTTCTAACTTTATCGGCATTATTTATAAGCTTTTGTACTCTCCATGGTTCTTCTTGAAGAATTTCGAGGGCAGCAATTGCAGCAGCAACAGCTGCTGGCGTTGGAGATGCACTGAAGATTAAAGCTGATGAGTGATGCTTCAGATAATTAATTACTCTTTCAGGTCCTGCAACAAACCCTCCAAGTGAAGCAAAAGTTTTTGAGAAAGTGCCCATAGTTAGATCAACTTCTTTTTCTAAGTTGAATTCACTTGCAGTTCCTCGTCCGCCCTTTCCAATAACACCAACTGAATGAGCATCATCAATTAAAGTTCGCGCATTGTATTTCTTTGCAAGTGAAACTAGAGTTGGTAAATTCACAATTTCACCGCCCGTGCTAAAAACTCCATCACTGATAATTAACTTTGGTGCATCTATTGGAATTTTTTCTAAAACTCTTTCTAAGTCATTCATATCATTGTGTTTATAGCGCTCCAGGTTGGTGCCTAAACCTTTTGCCATAATTTGTCCTGCAACAATACATGCATGGTTATCTTTGTCAGATACAACGTATTCATTTCGTCCCTGTACTAATGTAGGAATAATTCCTTGAGCAGTCTGATACCCGGTAGAGAAGAGAAGAACGGATTCAGTTCCAAAAAATTTTGCAAGTTTAGTTTCTAATTCTATATGAAGATCAAGAGTTCCTGTTAAATAACGTGAGCCGGAACATCCTGTCCCGTATTTCTGCACGGCTTTAAGTGCAGCTTCTTTAACTTTTGGATGTGCAGTTAAGCCAAGGTAGTTGTTTGAACCAGCCATAACAACTTTCTTACCTTCAATTTGTACGACCGGTCCTTCATTTTCCTCAATTGGTCTAAAGTATGGATAAAATCCCAATGATTTGATATCGTCAGCGCGCGTAAAATCGTAACACTTCTTAAAGAGATCCAATATTCCTCCTCATTATTTTTCTATTAAGAAATTTTATATTTTTAGATTTGAAAAATAAAGCAAAAATGAAATTTTGCTTGTCAATATACTGAAAATATATTATTAATTTATAGAATGAAAATGAAAAATATATCGGTTGTTACGGGGGCATCAGGGTTTGTTGGCAGTCATCTTGTTGATAAACTTTTAAAAGAAGGACATCAGGTTAGGTGCATTTTAAGAAAAACCAGTTCAAGGCGGTGGCTTGAGAATAAACCTGTAGAAATAATAGACTGCGGGTTATTTGATAAGGAAAAATTAAAAGATGTTTTAAAAGATGCCGATTATCTATTTCATATTGCCGGAGTTGTAAAATCAAAAGATTATGCCGGATATACAAAAGGTAATATTGAAACAACACGGGTACTTCTTGAGGTGCTTTGTGAGGTTAATCCAAAAATAAAACGCGTTATAATTACTAGCAGTCAAACTGCATGCGGTCCTTCTCTTGATGGTAAACCATGCGATGAAGAAACACTTGAGCATCCAATTACAAGATATGGCAAAAGTAAATACGAGCAGGAAAAATTAGCGAAGCAATTTATGGATAAGCTGCCGATAACAATCATTCGTCCTCCAGCAGTTTATGGTGAACGTGATACTGAGATTTATCTTTTTTTTAAAACCTACAGAAAAGGGTTGATGGGCTTAATTGGATTTGATAAGAAAAAAATTAGTTTAGTACATGTTGATGATCTTGTAAAAGGAATTTACCTTGCTGCAACTACTAAGGCGGCTAAAGGTGAAACTTATTTTATTGGATCAGAAGAGTATTATGATTGGGAACAAATTGGAAAAGTTTGTAATAAAGCATTTGGAAAAAAAGCGCTTACAATTAAAATTCCCCATGTACATGTATATACTGTTGCAGCAATAGCTCAGTTCTTTTCAATGTTCAGTTCTTCAGCAGCAACATTTAATATTGAAAAAGCCCGAGATTTTGTTCAGAGTAACTGGACTTGTGATGTCTCCAAAGCAGTTAAGGAGTTAGGGTATCATCAGGAAGTTTCACTTGAAGCAGGCATGACACGAACGATAGACTGGTATTGTGCAGTGAAATGGCTGTGAGTTAATCTTTGTTTACAGTAAAGCAAATGAGTTTCACATCTGTTACAATCTGAATTGCCAAATCCTCTTACAATGATTCTTAGTCTAAAATTATCAATTAAGTCTCTTATCAACTTGCATTCTAACTTTTTATCAGCATTGTCAAATATAAAAATTGATTTAGGTTTATTTGTTGCAATGTTTGTTATATAATCAATATGCCAATGAGTATTTTTGGTCTCGTCTAAGTGGCGGTCTACTCTTTGTTGAAGATTTTTCTGCCCGCTTCCGGCATAGTAGTAATATCCTTGCGGAAATACTTTTTCTTTAAATTTTTCCAATTCTATCTGAAATGGGACAGTGGCAAAAATCTCAAGAAGATAAACGCCCGAATTTTCTTTAATTATTTTTAGCACCTTCTTTTATCCAGGTTTTAATTCCATTAACTTGGTTAGAATTAAGCGGCCGGTTAATACTAACCGGCGGCATTGGTGTAGCAGATATTCCAGATACTACTTGATACAATTTGCTGATAGTTGGATTTCCCGGTGCAACAACTGAATAACTTGCAGTTGTACCATCCCATGATGTTAATCTAAGATTGCCTGCTTGAGTTACATAATCATGGCAGCCAGAATTTGAGCAATAGTGGTCGAATAAGGGCTGAATATATACATTATAGCTTACATTAGAAGATGGAATAACATCTGTAATTCCGGGACCGGTATCTTTACATGATGAAAATGATATCAACCCTATAAATGAAAGCATAATTGCTGCATTGATTAAATACTTAGTTACCATCTTTCAACTTTTTCGTTCTGTAAAGATATTTTTGTTATTTGTCTAAAGCAATTCAAATTTTTACTATACATATAACGTCAATGAAATTGTAAATTTAATTTAATAATTGTTAATTCATTAACATTAAACAAATTTTCTCTTTTTTAATTCTTATAAAATTAAGTATTGATTGACTAGTAAAATAATGAGTGTTTATTTTACTTCAAAGAATGTTCTTTTAATTCTCAACATACCCGCCGGCAGGCAGGTTCTCCATTTGTAATTATAGCCAAGGCTATTGTTTGGTATATTCTAAAGTTGCCGGTGAACTTTGTCCCAGCATAGCCACATAAACGCTCTGTTGAACTGTAAGTACGTTCCCGTGAATTGCATAATCCATTGTTTGAACAGTTCCATCTGAAATATTAAAAGTAAGCCGTGAACCATTTATGCTCCAAGTACCGGACTGTTGAGTTGTACCGGTTTGATCTATAATAGTTGCATTATAAGTCCCATCATTTTTTGCCAGAATTGACATTTGGGTTCCTGCCTGTTCTGGAGTTAAATTAATAGCTGCACCGTTAAGTTGGATTGAAATTTTTGTAAGCATCCATGTACCCGACAATGATGCTGGTGAATCAGATGACGTTGGGCTGTCATCATTTTTATTGCATCCAGCAAGGATAATTAGGAAGACAAAAATCAAAAAAATATATAATTCTTTTTGGATATGTTTCATCGTATTTCGCCAGGATTAATTTTCAAATACCTTAATGATGTATTATCGAATAAGAATCGAATTGTTTTAGTTGATTAATTATGTGAAAATATATCGAAAAGACCTAAAACGACTGAATTGTTGCAATAAAGATAATTCGAAAAATAGTGGAAGTAATTAAACGTTTACTATTAAGCCATCAAATAAAAATTCGATTATAAATAGTAAAGGTACGTTTTAAAGAACGAGAATTTATGTGCTTACTTCATTTTTAATTTAAAAGGAGTAAAAAGCTCAAAATATATCCGGTCATTTTGGTTCTGCTTATGGCAGTTACAACCAATATTATTGCTCAAGAAAATAATAATAACAAAAATCTAATTTTAACATTGGATCAATGTATCGAAATGACTTTGAAAAATAATGTTTCGCGGAGTATTTCAAACTCTGCGATAAAAGCCGCAGAGGCTCAGTTAAAACAAGCTAAGTCGGGATATTATCCGGTAGTAGATATAACTACGGGATATTCGGTTACTAGTAATGATATGAATTATATTCAACCGGAAATGTCCATTGAAATACCACCTATTAATTTTGGAACATTCAGTCTTGCTCCTGGTTCCATAAATGTTCCGTCCCAGAATATAAAAATGTCGGATATGCAAACTGTTACGGCAAACCTTGAAGTTCTATTTCCTTTATATACTGGAGGGAAGATTAGTTCTTATGTTTCTCAGGCAGAAGCATCAATTGAAATTGCCAAAAGTAACTCACGAGGCAATGATCAGCAAATAATTTTTGAAACTAAAAAGATGTATTATGCAACAATGCTTGCCTCAAAATTAGAAGAGATCGCAAACGAAGCTTATGAAAGATTAAACTCAACACTCCAGGTTACTGAAGCTACTTATAAAAATGGGAGCGGCAAAGTTACAAAATCGGACTATTTAAAAAACAAAATGTTTGCTGAAACAATTAAGTCGATTTGGATACAGATCTCCGGTGAGAAAAAGAATGCACTTGCGGCTTTAGCACATGCACTGGGTCTCGATTGGAAGACTCAAGTTCAAATTTCAGAAACCGATTTTCATATCATTAATGAAACTAATAATCTGGAAGAATTGATTAATCTGGCAGTCAGCCATAATGCGCTGTTTTCAAAAGTTGCGAATGGATTGAAGATATATGAGTCGAAAATTGACCTGGCTAAAAGCGATTTGTATCCGTCGGTAGCTTTATTTGGAGGCTACAGAAAATTATTCAATTCATACGATTACGGAATTATGACTAAAGAAAATAAAAGTGTTTGGAATGTCGGAGTTGGATTACAAATGAATATATTTAACGGATTCAAGACACTCGGGATGATTGATGAAGCAAAAGCGAATCTTGATATGATCTCCGGGCAAAAAGAGCTGCTAACAGAAGGGATTTCATTAAAAGTACAATACTTATTTAATAAAAATAAGACCGCAAAAGAAAAGGAAGGTGTCTGCAAAGAAGCAATGCAGGCTGCAATTGATGATAAAGAGTTGGTTGAAAAAGCCTACTTTAGTGACTTAATGGAGTTAAAGGATTTTATACAAGCGCAAATAACCGAATCACTGATGAAAGCTCAATATTTAACTTCAAAGTATGAATGGGTATTGTCACAAGCCGAGATGCAGTCGGTAATTGCCAGCGATAATTTATAGCTTCTATTTTTTGATTAACAAATGAAAAATACTGTCGGAATTATTTTAAGATGCAAATATGCAGGATTACTTTTCTGCTTTCTTGGTTTGATTTTATTTGGAAGAATTCAGTCAGCCGGACATACCAGAATAAATGATAAAATTGATTTACATGCAAATGATACTATACCAGTATTTAAGCTGGCTTATAGTTTGAGTGTATTTAGAAATGTAAATGTTAATGATGCAAAAGCAGCTGCAAAAATTTTTATTCAGGAAATTATAAAACAAGTGAAGAAAAATTACAGGAGCGAAGCCACTGTAATTGATAATCTATTAGAAAATCCAAACATCATTAAAAAAGAAGATGTGAATATCATAAATATGACAAGTTATGAATATTTGGCAATTCAAAAGAAAATCAAGTTGTATCCATTTGCAATACCGGTCTTAAACGATTCATGCTTAAATAAAGTAATAATCCTGGTAAGGAAAGATTCTAATATTAGCTCTATTGCAGATCTAAAGAATAAAAGAATAAAAATACAAGCAACTTCACCAATGAGCGAAACAAGCATATTGGATGTTTGGGCGAAGGTACAGTTTAATAACAACAATGTTAATTTAAATAATGCATTCACATCCCAGGAAACACTTCACGAAACTGCATCTAAAGCGATAACAAGTATATTCTTCAAAAAAACAGATGCTGCGGTTGTTGTAGAAGATGATTATAAAACAATTATTGAATTAAACCCACAATTAGGGAAAGAATTGAAAGTAATTGCAATTTCAAAACCTCTTTTGTTGGCGATTTCTTGCTATACCGAAAAAGAAATGCAAGAGAATAAATCGATGCGGGATTTGATGATAACCACAACTTTCAACCTACAGAAAAATCAGACAGGACAAAATTTTTTAAACATATTTAAAATGAGAATGCTGATACCTTTTAAAAGCGATTATCTGAAAAATGTAACTGATCTGTACAACGAGTATGAATCTATTGCCAAAAAAAATAAGAACTTTAAGTAGATAATGATGAGTCATTATAAATTACACGAAATCCGATTTGACACCACGAGTGACATTATTGCGCAAATTAGCTCAAAAATACAATTATTTAAAATCGTATGCCTGACATTACTCATATTACATTCGGTTTTTTTTTAGCCAGCCTCGCGATGAAAAACATAAAATCAATATAAGGATGGGATACAGTAGAATGATGATGCAGGATGTCAGTCCTACTGACGCTAAAGCGGCAATATATGTTTGGGTAGAAACATTAAAAAAGAATATACTACAAAAGTATAATCTGGAAAGTGAGTTATTCCCATATATATATTATTCACAAACAGAAACCGAAAATGCTCTGAACAGAAAAGAAGTAGATTTTATAGGTCTTTCAACATTAGAATATTATTATCTAAAAGATAAGTATGATCTAGTGCCTGCGATTGCGGGTATAGTTGATGAAAATATTTATTCCCAATATATTTTAATAACGAGATTTGATTCCAATATAAATAACATTTCAGATCTTCGTGGAAAAATATTTGCCCAGGCGAAAGATCAATTCAATCCGCTAATTAATGTCTGGCTCTATAATTTACTCAAAAATCAAAAGATTACTGATAAAGCAAATTATTTCAGCAAGATTAAGTTTGAAGAAAAAGAAGCTAATGCTGCTTATTCGGTTTATTTTAAAAAAGCCGACTGTGCAATAATCCAAAAAATGGTATACAATACAGTATGTGCTCTCAATCCGCAGTTTAATAATTCGCTTAGAATATTGGAAACATCCCCAAATCTTGTTCTTGGGTTGACAGCGTTAAAAAAAAATACTGACCGGGAGGTTGTTGATTTGATTAATAAAGTAGTAGAAACTATTCATCTAACTACGGAAGGCGAAAATATAATAAAGCTGTTTAAAGCAAAAAAGCTTGTTGGAATAACAGAAACAGATCTTGTAAGTACAAAAAAGTTGATAGACTCATACAACATGATTCGTAAAAGCCAAAATAAATAGAGCCTAAATAGGTTGATAAACAAAAATGAAATATGATTAGACTAAGAAAAATATTATCATCATCCATGTTCACACAAATTATTGTCCGGCGCACTACTTTTTGGATTTGGGGCCTGATGCTGGCTACAATAATGATCTTTGTTGTTTACACAATTCCATTTCAAAAAGATACGCTGCAAGAACGTATGGAAAATGAATCGATCGAGATTGGGAATTCAATTTTTAATGCAAATAGATCATCGCTTGTAATGGAAGATTACGGTGAAGTAGTTAATCACTGTGCTCAGTTAGTAAGTGACAGCAAATCAATTTTATTTATTGTAATAACACGGAATGATGGTTATTCATTAGTTCATTTGAAAAACAGATGGTATGAAAATAATGATCTTAGATTATTTCTTTCGGATACTTCGAATGCAAAAGGGGAAATTATATGGAGTGATTTAGTTAACAAAGAAGTATATCATAAATCTTATAGGATAACATTTTCGGGCGTTCTTTGGGGATGGATTCAAATCGGTCTCTCTCTTGATAATTATCAAAGAAGTTTAAGCAAAATAAAAAGCAATTTAGCCTGGCTGTCTTTAATTATGTCTATTATTGGTCTAGCCCTTTCGCTCATGTTTGCAAAAAAATTGACAAAACCAATAAGAATATTAGACCAAACTACAAAGTTAATAGCAAAAGGAGAACTTTCAGCAAAAGCAGATATTAACACTGGAGATGAATTGCAGAGCCTTGCAGACTCTTTTAATAAAATGACTGACGCATTAAAAATAGCAAGAGATGAACTTGAAAATAGGGTTCACGAGAGAACATCTGCTCTAGTAGAAACAAATGAAACTCTTACTACTGAAATTATTGAAAGGAAAAAGATTGAAGAATCGCTAAACTATTCACTGGCTGAAAAAGACGTCTTGCTAAAGGAAATTCATCATAGGGTTAAAAATAATCTGCAAATCATTTCAAGCCTGTTATTTTTGCGATCGATTAATATAAAAGAAGAACATACGGTATCAATACTTCAGGACAGCCAGAATAGAATTAAATCAATGGCGCTGGTACATGAAAAATTGTATCAATCAAAAGATTTGGCAAGAATTGATTTCCGGGAGTATATCATTAAATTATCCAGTTATGTATATGATACATATAAGTCAAACCAATTTAATATTGAATTTAAATATGATCTTGATGAGATCTTTATGCCAATCGATATTGCCGTTCCGCTTGGACTGATACTGAATGAGTTATTGACAAATTCGATTAAGTATGCATTCAGAGAAGAAAAATTAAGTAATGAAAACGGAAATTTTATCCATCTTAAGACGAATAGATCTGGAAGTATAACAATTTTAGAAGTATCGGATAATGGTGTTGGCATGCCGAAAAACTTTGTTCTCGAGGATTCGGAATCATTAGGGCTTAAGCTTGTAACAAATCTGGTTAATCAATTAGAAGGTCAACTTAATATAGCATCTAGCGGTGGAACAAAATTCACGATTACCATAAATCATAAATAAATAGGATTAATGTGGATAACAAAAATATAAGCGTACTAATTGTTGAGGATGAAATTATTGTTGCGATGGAGATAGAAATAAGGCTGAAAAGAAATAATTTTACAGTCATTGGTATTGCACATAACAACAAAAAAGCTGTTGAACTAGCAATCAAACATTCACCTCAAATAATTCTGATGGATATCAATCTTAAATGTTCGAAAGATGGAATCCAAACCAGCATCGAAATACTCTCTGTGATTAAAGCTAAAATACTGTTTTTATCAGCCTATAATGATGATGAAACTCAAAAAAGAATTGAAGTTGTTCCCGGTGCAAGTTTATTGCATAAACCATTTAGCGTTGGAGAGTTGATCTCTGGTATTAATAGTTGCTTTTATGAAAAAAACGAAATGCACAAAGATGAAGTTCTGTTGCAGTAATACATTTAGCCTTTTAATATTCCTTCAATAATTTTAAGAGCTGATTTAATTATATCATTCATGATATGCATAATATAATTGACAAAATGTAGCTACAATTTCAGTGTTTATTAAATATCTCTTTGTCATTACTTAACTATTTTGCTTTTCATAGACATTTTTATTTTTTGTCTAAAGCAATACAAATTTTTATTACGAGCGGAACATTTAATAAATAAAGAAAACCTCGCAAGTCATTTTCCTACAAGGTTTCTGAAGTGGAGCTAAACGGGTTCGAACCGATGACCTCTTGAATGCCATTCAAGCGCTCTCCCAACTGAGCTATAGCCCCATAATAATTGAGAATTTAGAATGGAGAATTAAAAGAACTTTAGTAAAATTAACAATCCATATAATATTTGTCAATTATGTTTTATAGTCATATTTGCATGTACATCCATCAATAATAAAATATATTCAATTATTTTTCACAATAGCTATATACAATCCGTTAGATAACGGAGAGTCCGTTTGAGACACTTGTTATGTACCATTCTTTTTATAGTGCTCTTTACCTATGTTCCAAGCCAGGAAAATAGCCAGTGACGTAAAACCAGCTAGAAAAATAAATGTGTCGGAAGTTAAACCCATTCTAAACCCACCGGCACAATTCAGAATAACAAAACCAATGGTCATGTTGCAAACACCCCATATGACATTTGCAATCGGCGAAAAGAAAATAATTTCAAACCGCGATTCCTTCTGAGATGTTTTTTTGAATGGGGATTTTTCAGGGAATTTTTTCCCGGAAGTTCCATTCACAATATGGGGTATGGAATTGGCAATGAATGCACCAGATATAAAATAAGCGAGAACTTCTATAAATCCCATATTCAATCTCCGAGAATAATAGTGATGCGTTTAACCCACCGTCCATAACAATAACGCAGCAATTATTACCGCAACTTTATTTATAACTTGTCCCGCACTTTCTGCGAGAAATCAATTTATATACTAAAAACACTATTCAGAATAACTTACAATAGTAAATCAACCCGCAACAACCACTACAACAGATCCCGACAAGTCAGGAGCTGCAGGACTGAGGTTAGGTTACATTTACAGTAAATACTAATCAACAAATTTAAAACCTCTCGACAATGTTTTTCGCACAGGACAAGCATGTACTGCATTTGTAATAGCTTTTTTCTGCTCTATAGTCAGTTCACCATGTAATTCAAGAGAATAATTAAAAACGGCTTCTTCTGTGCCTGAACGGTCAAGTGAAACTTTAGTAACAACTTGAGTCAATGGAATATCATGTTTAGAAGCATACATTGTTGCCATCATATTCATGCAAGTCGCCAAAGATGCCTCGAGTAACTCATGTGGCCGAAATCCGGAATTTCCTCCGCCTTTATCCTGAGAGGTGTCCGCCAGTGCTGAATGTTGTCCGTTAGTAAATTGCACTTGAAAGGGTATCGGTCGGCTATTTGTTTGTATCATTTGTTATGTCCAAATTCATATTATAATAGACCTTTATATAATTTTATTAATTCCCGGTCGCTTAATACGTTCTCACTTTTACGTCCCAAAAAGAAAAAGCCGGAAGCAGCGTCTAACGTTCCAGGCTTATTAATTAACTCAAGTTGACCGCCATTAAGCAG
>PMDS01000119.1 GCA_003155655.1 Melioribacter sp. | reverse complement strand
ATATCTCCAAACAAGATTTTTTAAATCCTTGTTATGCGACAGCCACTATTGGGGGAAGCTCTGTGGATGGATTATGATTTTCAGTGCAGTAACTTGGTCAATCCAGGCAATGTGGATTATTTATTGGCATGGTGAGGGAAACATCAATAACCTACCCATCATAATAGGTATTACACAAATCTTGGCAGGTATTCTTTTATTTGGTCTTCTTATTTGTGGCATTGCTTTAATTCAAACTTCTAAAAAAAATTAGGATGAAGATTTTGTATTTATAAATTCGCCTCTACAGTGATCGCTTCACCAATACGATCTTAGAGTGAAAACGTGGCGATATCATATAACATTTATTCGCAAAATTTTTAATCTAAACAAGAGAACTTGCATTTTCTTGTCAGCATTGGCGTGCCTCAATAGCTTGTACAGCCTGTGTGTAATTCTTCAGTATTCCGGTAACACAAGAGTTATATTTTATTAATAATCCGGTGTACAAAAATAGATGTGCATTTTTTTTTGAACAGTTCAAAATTATTTTTTAAAGAAGTTTTGCATATTTGCGAAGGGTATTTTGATGTTAAAATATTTTGCCCTAGTAAGTTCTTTGACATACTGATTATTCCATTGATGCCTAATGTTGAAAAAACCCCGACAAAAGACGTCGGGACAAGCTCCGCAAAAGGCGCGGGACAGGCGGGACAAGCGGGATAAAAACGGGCCAAAAATGGGATAAAAACAGGGTGGAAACAGGGTGGAAACATGGTGGAAATTGGGATGAAAAATGGATGAGAATTGGTGAAAACATGGTGAAAATTGTTGTGTGACTTATGAACAGTATTTAAAGGAGAATTGGTATTTTTCTAGGCCGTCAAGCTTGCCCGACTTTGACGGGGACCATTCCTTGACGGAATAAATTTACTGTCGGGGAGTGGTCCCCGACAGCCAAAAAAAGAATGACAAAAAATTCTGATGTTTACGAGACTCGGAACAGTTACCAAATTGCTGAAGTAATACACTCTGACATAGCTAACGGATCGGCGGGCTTTTCACGTCTCGCCTCTTGCTTCTAGCCTCTCGCGTTTTTACAGCCTATGAATTTCCCTCATCAATTCTTCAAACTGACTGAAGTACAAAGCCTGTTCCGGATCGCTTAAAGCTTTTGGCGGATCAGGATGAAATTCAACCATAATACCATGAGCTCCGACAATCTTGGCGGCTTTAGCTAACGGAATTACTTTGTTCCTTTCTCCTACAGCATGAGAAGGATCAACAATTACAGGCAAGTGTGTAAGTTCTTTTAACACAGGTATTGCGCTTAGATCAAGAGTATTGCGCGTTGCAGTCTCAAATGTTCTTATACCGCGTTCACATAAAATTACCTGCCTGTTACCCTGAGATAAAATATATTCTGCCGCATTCAGCAGTTCATCTATAGAAGCCATCAATCCCCTTTTCAGCATGATTGGTCTGTGAGATTTTCCTACTTCCTTAAGCAGTGCAAAATTCTGCATATTCCGCGCACCAACTTGCAGAATATCGGCAGTTTTGGCAACTTCTACAACATGTTCGGTATCCAGCACTTCGGTAATTACCGGCAGATCATAATACTTGCCTGCATCGGTTAAAATTTTCAAACCTTCCATTCCAAGTCCCTGAAAACTGTAAGGTGATGTTCTTGGTTTGAAGCATCCGCCGCGTAAAATTTGAGCGCCGTTTTCTTTTACTTCAAGCGCACACTTCATTACCATCTCTTCATTTTCTACAGAACAAGGTCCTGCAATTACAACAAAATTATTTCCTCCGATTTCAACGTTCTTTACTTTAATAATTGTATCATCGCTTTTATACTCACGGCTTGCAAGCCTGTAGCTTTTTGGTTTTGTCTTTTTAACGGCAGGTTGTTCAGTTAAAGAATTTCCGTCATCTTTCTTTTCAACAGGTTCACTCAGTATTTGTAGATAATCAAGCTTTGTATGCGCCAATTCCTGGGATGGGTAACTTCCTAATATTTTCATAAAGCGCGTATGCTGTCCAAGTTCATCAATAACTTTCTGGATCAACTCGCTTTCTATATTACCCTCAAAATCAAGATAGAACATTTCCTCCCAGGGATTGCCGATGATCGGGCGCGACTCCAATTTTGTCAGATTCACGTTATATCTTCTAAAAACATTTAACGATTCAACAAGAGAACCGGGAGTGTGGGAAGTTGCCATTATTATTGAAGTCTTACATGGAATTCTCGGATCAACTTTTTCGGGCTTGCGTGTAGCAACTAAAAATCTTGTGTAATTTTCACTTTGATTTGCAATATCCGCTTTCAGGATCTTCAGTTTGAATAATTTTGCGGCTTCTTCACTGGCAATGGCTGCAAATAGGGCATTTCCTTCCTCCTTGATCTTTTGTACGGACATTGCCGTATCATCAAAATATTCAATCGAAACATTTGGTATGGTTTCCAAAAATTTACTGCATTGGGAAGCAGCCTGGTAATGAGCGTAAACTTTTTTAATTTTTCCAATTGAAATTTCTTCATTGGCAACAAGGCAATGCTTTACCTGGAATTTTTCATCTCCTATAATTGAAAGTGTTGTGTGAAGGAATAGATCATATACTTCATTAATTCCTCCCGAAGTTGTATTTTCAATCGGCAGCACAGCCAGGTCAGCTTCTCCTTTTTCAACAGAAGCTACCACTTCTTCAAATCTCTTTTTACAAACAAAATAAAGATCAACATTCTGAAGTGAAAAATATTTTTGCGAGGCAAGAAAACTATATGAGCCTTCAATTCCCTGGATGGCTACTTTAATTTGTCTTTTCTTTTCTCCCTTACTGTTTAATTTCAGCTGAACGTAATTTTGCTGGAGCCTTACGGAATCATCAATCACTTCATAAAAAATTTTCGAAAGGAAATGAGAATCGAGCCCTTCCTTTTTACCAATTTTAATTAAGCGGTTTAAAAGTTCTGCTTCACGTTTCTGGTCACGTATCGGGCTTTGAAGTTTTTCTTTGGTCTGGATTACTTCTTTACTTAGTTTTCTCCTGTCAGCCAGCAGTTTAATCAGATTAGAATCAATTCCATTGATTTTTTCTCTCAATAGCGAAATATCAAGTTTTTTCTTCTTATTCATCGTTATTTTCATTTTTTATTGAAATTTGAATTAGAAGGTATAAATTTTTAATGATAAAAAAAATCTCCGGTAATAAAATCATGAATGAAATTGACTCAAAATCAAAATGTTTGTAAGTTTGAATAGGATATAAATCTCCAATATTCTATATTAGAGATGAAAAATTAGTTGAAAAAAATTAGAAGGATTTACATGGCTAATCAATCCCGAAGAGATTTTTTGAAGACGGCTGCATTAGCTGGCGCCGCGGTAACCGGTCTCTCTTCTAAAGTGAAAGCCGGACCAAAAAATATTTTATCCGAAAATAGAATGGGGGCTTTAATAGATACTACTGTTTGTATTGGGTGCAGAAAATGCGAGTGGGCTTGCAAAACTGCCCATGCAATGGAAACGCAGTCTATCGAAACTTATGATGACAGAAGCGTATTCAAAAACAGTAGACGGCCTACAGATAAAGCTTTAACAGTTGTAAATGAATACCCAAATGATATTTCTGAAAATTTTCCAATAGATGTAAAAGTTCAGTGTATGCATTGCGACCATCCTGCATGTGTTTCTGCATGCATAGTTGGCGCATTTTCAAAACAGGAAAACGGATCTGTTGTTTGGGACGGAGATAAATGCATTGGATGCCGTTATTGCATGGTTGCGTGTCCGTTTCAAATTCCGGCATTTGAATTTGACAAAGCATTGAAGCCGGATATAAAGAAATGTGACTTCTGCAATGAGAGAACAACTAAGGGAAAACTTCCGGCATGTACTGAGATTTGTCCTGTTGAAGCAATAACATACGGAACAAGAGAAGATCTGGTAAAAGCAGCGCATCAAAAAATAAAACTTTACCCAAACCGTTACATTGACCGGGTTTTGGGAGAATATGAAGTTGGCGGTACTTCATGGATGTACCTTTCAAGTAAGGAATTTGAAAAACTGGATTTTCCAAAACTTGGTAAAGATCCTGCTCCGGGTGTAAGTGAGACAATCCAGCATGGAATTTTTGCATACTTTGTTCCGCCGGTTGCGCTTTATGCTCTTCTTGGAGGAGTAATGTGGATTAACAAGAATAAAAAGAAACATGATTCCGGCGCGGAGGGTGAGTGATGGATAAATTTAAACCTGTGCCAATGAAAAAAAAGTTTTTTACTCCGACTGTAATTGTTCTTTCCGGGCTGGCTTTAAATGGGCTGGTATTTCTTCTTGCAAGATTTATCTGGGGGATAGGAGCAGTTACTAACTTAGATAATCAACACCCATGGGGAATTTGGATTGGATTGGATGTAGCCGCAGGGGTTGCGCTTGCTGCAGGCGGGTTTACTACCGCCGCAATTGGTCATATAATGCACAAAGATCAATATCATTCAATTATACGTCCTGCATTGCTTACAGCGCTTTTAGGTTACACGTTTGTAGCCTCAAGCGTAATGATTGACTTAGGACGTTACTATTATATATGGCATCCGCTGATCATGTGGAACGGAAGCTCGGTTTTATTTGAAGTTGGTATTTGTGTAATGATTTACCTGACGGTTCTGTATATAGAATTTCTGCCTGTTGTTACTGAAAGATTTATTGGAAGGGTTAATCTTCCGGGATTCGTTAAACGTTTCAATAACCCGGTTGATAAAATTTTGCGTATTCTTGACCGGGGTCTTGATAAAACAATGTTTATTTTTATTATTGCCGGCGTAGTACTTTCATGCCTACACCAGTCTTCACTTGGCACTTTGATGGTAATAGCAGGACCCAAAATGCATCCTTTGTGGCAGACGCCAATACTTCCCCTGCTCTTTTTGATATCGGCAATTTCAGTTGGACTGCCGATGGTGATTTTTGAGTCGCTGATTACATCCCGTTCTTTTGGCCTTAAACCTGAAATGGATATTCTTTCGGATCTTGGAAGTATGATTGGGCCGCTTCTCGGGATATATCTTGCATTTAAGATTGGCGATGTTATGATTCGTAAAACTTTTGTTTACTTAATGGAGTTTAATACCGCTAGTATAATGTTCACAATTGAATTATTGTTTGGGGTTATTATTCCTTTAAGAATGTTTTTATCAAGGCAGGTTTTAAAATCACCGGTTGGATTATTAATTGCGTCTTTCCTTGTAATATTTGGTGTGTTCATTAACAGGATGAATAATTTTTTAATTGCCTATACTCCGCCCTATGAAGTTCATTCATACTTTCCGTCAGTTGGAGAAATTTCTGTTACAGTCGGATTTATTGCATTGGAAATTCTGCTGTTCAGATTAATGGTTATGATTTTCCCGATAGTTAGTGTTCAGCAAGTATCAAAACCAAGAACTAAATATTTTGTCAGAGGTTCTGCTAAATGAAAACAAGGATTTTTATATTGATGTTTTTCTGCGTTCTGGCAATCAGTGCGCAGAATAAAAAGACTCCGCCTAGTATGGTTGGATTGACCTGTAAAAATTGTCATACATCTGCTGTTCCCACAAAAGATAAACCAGCAGTAAAACCCTGCCCGCGCGATAACATGGTTTCTGTTGATCAGCCGGCAGGCAAAGGTCCGGAAGTTGTAACAATAGATAAACTAAAAAATCAGACAAATGTTTATTCGCCTGTAGTATTCGCTCACCGCCTTCATGCGGAAATGTCTGGTATGTCGGGCGGATGCAAAACATGCCATCATTACAACCCGCAGGGTCAGGTCATCGGATGTTCTGAATGCCATGAAGCAAACCGTAAAAGAGAAGATGTTAGCAAACCGGATTTAAATGGCGCATACCACCGCCAGTGCATGGATTGCCACAGGGCTTTAAACGGAAAAACAAGCTGCGTTCAATGCCATCAATTAAATATTTCCGGGCACCAGCCTGACACTCAAAATCCGGCAATGAGCATAGGTAAAAAGGTACACCCGGTTATTGTTGCTCCTACAAGTTTGAAATTTGATACACCTCAAGCGCCGGGTAAATTGGTAACGTTTCACCATGAAGAGCATGTAAAGCTATTCAAATTGGAATGCCAGAACTGCCATTCGAACGAAAATTGTATTAAGTGTCATGCTGAAAATAAAATAGAATCTATTAAGACAAGAACAACAGAACAAAGACATGCCGTTTGTTCAAATTGTCATAACACAAAAGAAAATTGTGGCAGCTGTCATGCGGATAAACCAAAAACAGGATTTGACCATAAGGAATATACCGGATTTGACCTGACACGTTTTCACTCAAAGGTTACATGCAACAGGTGCCATGTTGAAAAGGGAAATTTTGGATTGCTTAAGAAAGAATGCGCTAATTGCCACGGTGTTTGGACTCAGGATAATTTCCCGCATAAGAAAACCGGCGTTGTTCTTGATGAAATACACTCAACCTTAGGTTGTACAGACTGCCACCAGGAAAAGGATTATTCAAAACCGGCATGTACAAGCTGCCATGATGACAAATCCTATCCAAAAAATATTCCTGGAAAATTGACCGGAAAAACTTTATCGAAAAATTGATTTGAGATGTTTAAAAAGATCAGCATAAAACTTATAACAGTAGTAAGTGCTACAGCGGTTTTAATAATCGGTGTTTATTCATATTATAATATAAAATCGCAGGGGGATGTATTACAGGCAGAAGTGGAACGCCATATCAATCAGCTTAGTGAGTCTGTTAAGAATTCAACAAGATACGTTATGCTTCTTAATCAGCGCGAACACCTTCAGGAAATGATTACACGCATTGGTAAAGATCCCAACATTTATAATGTAAGAATTCTTAACAAGGAAGGCGCTATAATTTATTCTGCAGTCAAAGATGATATCGGCAGGATGCTGGATAAAAATGCAGAGAGCTGTTATGCATGCCATGCTGCGAACAAACCTCTTGAAAAACTTCCTATTAAAGACAGAACAAGAATTTTCAAATCAAGTGAAAATGGTCCGCGTGTGATGGGAGTTATAAATCCAATTGATAATGAAAAATCGTGTTATGATGCAGACTGCCACGCGCATCCGCAGAATGAAAAAGTTCTTGGTGTTCTTGATGTTACTATTTCACTTGCCGACGTTGACGAACAGATCAAACAGAATGAGATCCGTGAATTAATTTTTGCTTTAATTTCAATTTCTGCTATCGGATTAATAATTTGGATATTTTTAAAACGCTGGCTTGATAAACCTGTTAAGGAATTGGTACAGGCAACAGACCAGGTTGCCGCCGGAAATTTAAATTACATAATAAAAAATTTAAGTAATGATGAGCTTGGCACTCTTGGAAAATCATTCAACAACATGACAAAAAAACTTGACGAGACAAGCCAGCAGCTTTACCAATCAACAAAAATGGCGTCCCTGGGGCAGCTGGCAGCAGGGGTTGCCCATGAAATTAATAATCCGTTAACCGGGGTTTTAACATACAGCAGCTTTTTATTGAAGAGGACAAAAGATAATCCGCAAATGCAGGAAGATTTGAATGTAATTGTCAGGGAGACTATCAGAAGCCGCGAAATTGTAAAAGGGCTTTTAGATTTTGCCAGACAGTCTACTCCTAAAAAAAGCACAATTGATGTTGGTGAAATTTTCAACAGGGCTCTTACTGTAGTCAACAATCAGATGAAAATAAATAAGATAGCTCTCATAAAAGATTTTGATGAATCACTTCCTAAAATTACAGCGGATGCAAATCAGATTCAGCAGGTATTTCTTAATCTGCTTGTAAATGCAATTGATGCAATTGGAGATAATGGGACCATCACTGTTAGAACATCACAGGTGAACTTACCGCCAAAAGGAACTATGCAGATTAAAAAAGCTGTCTGCCCTAAGACACACAATTTGATAGACAGTGAATATAAAATTGGCGGATTTCCTGCACTGCGCTTAAAAATTAAACTGAATGGCAATGAGGGATTTGTGCATATAGATCCCGTTTACGGCAGTCACCGTCATTACTTTGGAATTTCCGGCGGGATAAACAATAACGTCAAGTTATCCTGCCCTGTTTGTGATCTTTCTGTACTAGACAAAGTTAATAAGTGCCCAAAATGCGGCGGGCCAACATATAAAATTCAAATTCCAAACCAGGGTTACATTGAGGGATGTGCGGCATTCAAGGATGATTGGCAAAGGTGGGAATTTATTGACCGCACCGGCGAAAGCAAATTTGTCGAAATCGATATTACTGATACAGGCTGCGGCATACCGCCTGAAATCCAGAGTAAAATATTTGAACCGTTCTTTTCCACCAAAGGGCAACGTGGAACAGGATTGGGGCTTTCTGTAATTTGGGGAATAGTAGATAATCACAAAGGAACAATTTCAGTTCAAAGCGATGTTGGTAAAGGTACAACTTTCTCAATTCGTCTTCCTCAAAATGAATCGGTGAGATGAACTTGGCGTCAGGGAAAAAAAATATATTAATAATTGATGATGAACAGGTAGTTATAGACTCAATTTCAAAAATTGCCAAAGAGAGTAACTTTTCATTTGATTCGGTTCTTGACGCTGCATCAGCTCTTCAAAAAATTTCTTCAATAGAATTTGATCTTATTATTTGCGATATAATGCTGCCTGGAATGGACGGCTTCCAGTTTTTAGGCGCGCTTGAATCAAAAGGAATTGACACGCCTGTAATAATGACAACGGGATATTCGACAATTGAAAACGCTGTTAAATCACTTTACAGCGGCGCAATAGAATTTATACCCAAACCGTTTTCTATTGATGAAATGACCAGCGTAATCAAACGCGGTATAAAATACAATTACCTGCAAAGAATACGGAAATCAAATGACAAATCAATCCTGCTTGTACCTTGCCCTGCTAAATATTTCCGCCTTGGCTACTCAAGCTGGATGAACAAAGACCTTGACGGCTCGGTTTTAATCGGAGCGACTAATTTTTTTATCAAGACAATAGAGCCAATAAGGAAAATTGAACTTTTAGATGTAAATGAAATATTGACGCAAGCATCTTCTGCAGTTAAATTTGAGACTGAAGATGGACTTATTCATCAGCTTTACTCTGTAATTAGCGGATCCATTCTTGCAAGAAATGAACGGCTGCTTAAAGAACCGGAACTGCTGGAGAAAGATCCATATTTTGACGGATGGATTTACAGGTTAATTCCATCAGAACTTGAATATGAAATGAAATTATTGATCCCTTGCAGTTCAGACAGAACATAAGTTTTAAATAAAGGAGAACTATTATGCCTCTCTTCATTTTAGCTGTAATTATTTTCATTATAGCTGATGTAATTATCAGGTATACAATTAAAAAAGTTAACGATAAGAAAATCCGCAAAGAACGGGAATCCATTCTTGAAGAAAGTATAAATATCGATTTCAGCAAAGAAGCTGTTACACTTAAACGCGCTGAAGTGCCAAACCCAAAAGCTAAAATTCTGTGCGTGGATGATGAAGATGTAATTCTAGACAGCTTCAGAAAAATCCTTGTACTTGAAGGCTACTCGATTGATACTGTTAATTCCGGTCCTGAAGCATTGAGCCTGATTAAATCCCATCACTATGATTTTCTCTTCACCGATCTAAAAATGCCGGAGATGGACGGGGTTGAAGTAACAAAACAGGTGAAAATTTTACGCCCGGATATTGACGTTATTATTATTACAGGATATGCAACTGTTGAAACTGCAGTTGACTGTATGAAATTTGGCGCAATGGATTACGTTCAAAAGCCGTTTACCGAAGATGAACTATTAGGATTCACAAATAAATCTTTACTAAAGCGGCAGGATAGAATTCAGAAGCAGTTGAAACCGCGTGTACATATAACGCATCTTTCTGAAGAAGAAAAGGTAAATGTAGGCGAGTTTGCAATTCCCGGCGGTGTATTTATTTCCGAAGGACACTGCTGGACGGGAATTTCAGAGGACGGCACTGTAAAAGTTGGTATTGATGATTTTGCTAAAAAATTAATTGGTAAAATTGATGACATTGAATTTCCAAATCTTGGTATGAATATAACAAAAGGACAGCCTCTTTTTATAATTAAGCAGGATAAGAAATCAATTCATTTCAACTCGCCTATAAGCGGGCAGGTTGCTAAGGTGAATCATGATCTTGGCGATAATATTGAGTCCCTCGATTATTCAACTTATCAAAAAAACTGGATTTGTATTATTGATGCTGATAAATTAGATTCAGAATTACCGCAATTAAAGATTGGTAAAAATGCAGTAACTTTTTACCAGGAAGAAATTGATAAATATACAAAGCAGATGAAAAAACTTTTAAAAAACGATGATTCAAAAAAAGAAGGCTTTGATATTTACTGGGGTCAGCTTGAAAATCTTGAAGAAAAAAATTGGTACATAATTACAAGCGAGTTTTTTAAAAAATGATTTGTGACTTGATAATAACAAACACTTTTACTTATTCAATAATAAGCATTGAATGGAGATAGTTGATGTTTTCCTTTTTAAATAAATTTTTTAGGATTGCTTGTTTTATAATTTTTGCCGGATTTATTTTCAACAGCAGGCTAACGGCTCAGGATTTCAAATGTGCCGATTGCCATCAAAATTTTATTCAAAAATCTGTTCACAATAACGCAATTGGCTGCCAGGATTGCCATTCGGATATTAAAGATGAAAGTCACATAGAAAAGAAAAATGCACAAAAGGTTAAATGCGAATCCTGTCACGAAGAATACGGGAACCTGGTAAAAAACGATATTCACCACCGGCTAAAGGGAAAAGTAAAAAATCCGCCTGACTGCAAAGTATGTCACGGCACTCATGAAGTTCAAACCCCGCCAAAGGAAAACAATTTAAAAGTTGAACAGATTTGCTCTAAATGCCACACAAGTATGGTGCTGGCAAATCCATACCATGCAAAAGTTGTTGAAGGCAATAAATGTTTACAGTGTCATCAGGATAATGGACAAAAAGCACAGCTTGTAAAATCAGTTCATAAAAATTTGGAATGTGCCGACTGCCATAATTATATTTCAAATAATCTTGGCAACCATCCTCAAAATGTTGGAGCGACTCAAAAAGCAGATTGCTATCTCTGCCACTCGGCAATTGCAAAAGAACACCGCGAGAGCATTCATGGTATTTCTTTGAGTGAAGGGGTTGATGAAGCTGCAATGTGCTGGAACTGCCACGGCTCTCATGAAATTCTAAAAGTTAAAGACCCAAATAGTTCTGTCTTTCCCAAAAACATCGGAACTACCTGCGGAAAATGCCATGATGATCCTAAGCTGGTGGAAAAATTCGGATTCGGAGTTAAAAATCCAGGATTGCTCTATTCACAGTCTGTTCATGGAATACTTGTAGCAAATGGAAATCCTAATGCTCCAAACTGCAGCGTTTGTCATGGTGTTCATGATATAAAAAATAGAATACAACCGGGGTCAAAAATATCTTCATTTGGTGTCCCACAAACCTGCGGACAGTGTCATAAGCAAATTGCAGAAGACTTTGAAAAATCAATCCATTGGATTAGAGCCAAGCAAGGAATTCGTGAAGCGCCGGTTTGTAATGACTGCCATAACGAGCACAGCATCCACGCTGTTAACACTGCCGATAAAAGATTAGAATCAAAAAAACTTCAGCAGAAAACCTGTATGATCTGCCATGAAGACCCGCGTTTAAATGAAAGGTTTGGCGGTTCCGGCGGGCAGGCTAAGCAATATGAAGACAGCTACCATGGACTGGCAGTTATGCGCGGTGATAAAGATGCCGCAATGTGCGTTGACTGCCACAGCGTACATAAAATTCTTCCTAAAAATCACCCGGAATCAACTGTAAATGTGGCAAATGTTACGGCTACATGTAAAAAATGTCATCCGAATGCAACAGAAACATTTGCACAAAGTTATTCGCATAAAACAATGGATAATAATGCATCCAGAATTGAAAACTTTGTTTCAACGGCATACTTCTGGTTAATCATTTCTGTTATCGGCGGAATGATTCTTCACAACTTGTTAATCTTTGTTTTTGAAGTAAGAAAAAAACGTAAACACTTAAAAAATGAAATAACAATTCCCCGTTTTACTAAGAGCGAGGTTGTACAGCATTATATTCTTTTCATTTCATTTATGACACTTTCCATTACCGGCTTTGCATTGAAATATCAAAGCAGCTGGTGGGCTGATTTATTAAGATCAATTGGCTTGTCTGAAGGTGTTCGTCAATACACACATAGAACTGCGGCAGTAACATTAATTGCAGCGGGATTATATCATATATATTATTTGCTGTTTACACCGCGCGGAAGAGATGTGCTGCTAAATTTAATTCCCAAGTTTCATGATGTAACCGATGCCCGCGATAACATTTTGTACTATCTCAAACTCAAAAAAGATAAACCAAAATTTGAAGCTTATGATTACACAGAAAAAGCTGAGTACTGGGCATTAATTTGGGGCACAGTTGTTATGGGTGCTACCGGATTTATTTTATGGTTCCCAACTGTTGTTGGCAACTGGGCGCCAATCTGGTTGATTAAAGTCTGCGAGATGATCCATTTTTATGAAGCAATACTTGCAACCCTGGCAATTATAGTTTGGCATTGGTTCTTCGTAATATTCCATCCAAATGAATACCCGATGAGCGTTACCTGGATTGACGGAAAAATGTCATTACACACCTACAGACATCATCATGAAAAGCATTTTAGAAAAATTGTTTTAGAATGGAAGGAATATAAACTCGAAAAAAGAGATTTAAAACGGGTAAGCAATTCAACTTTATTATTCAAATCCACATTGGAAAAGAACGGATTAAACCTTGATTCGGTGATTCAAAATGAACTAAATGAAGACGCTGAATTAAGTGCCTGGCTTGAAGAAAAGCTTGGAAATATCGAAAAATAAGGCGTTTTTGTAAAAATTAGACTTAACAAAAAGGTTTGTTGCCTATTAGAATTATTTGGGCTATATTCAAATCGGATTTTAATGTTCTTTTACTGATTTTGTTTAAAAAATAATATGAAAATTAAACTCATTCAAGGAGGCATAAAAATGTCGCGCAACTCTTTAATGCTCGTAGTGATAATTCTTGCAGCATACCTCATTCTTCCGGCTAATACTAATGCACAGCCATTTGGCTATGAAGGAACTCAAGTATGTGGCATGTGCCATAAAATAGAAAAATATGGTAATCAATCAAAAGTTTGGCAGGAAAGCAAACACTCTCAAGCATTCAAAGCTTTACAAACTCCAGCTGCAGATAAAATAGCAACAGATAAAGGACTCAAAACAAAAGCAGCAGAGTCGAAAGAATGCTTAAGATGCCATACTAGCGGTTATAATGTTGACAAAGCCTTAGTTGGTGCTAAATTTAAAGTTGAAGACGGCGTTCAGTGCGAAACATGCCACGGACCGGGTTCTGCTTATAAATCTATGCCTGTAATGAAGAATAAAGAAGATGCTGTAAAAAAAGGTTTGATGGTTCACGCAGATGTAGAGAAATTTTGCAAGACTTGTCACAATTCTGAGAGTCCGAGTTTTAAAGGATTTAACTTTGCTGAATCCTGGAAAAAGATTGCTCATCCAATGCCGAAAGGTTAATCTTATCGACAGAGCATAAAATGAAAAAATATTTTTTATTAATTCTGATCATTCTGCCGCTAATTGTTTCTGCCCAGAACCTTAACGGCAGAATTTCTTCCTCATTTTATACCTTTGAAAGATTTGATACTTCTAATGCTTCTGATACTTTTGTAAGAAATTATGAGTCACTAGCCCTCAATTTTAATTACCAGGATATTTCAATAAGAACACGAATGAATTTCGAAACAAATCTTGGAAAATCATTAGACAGCGATCCCCGGCTTAGACTATACAATTTATATTTTGAGGCAAGAAATGTCTATGATATATTTACTTTAAAATTAGGCAGACAGCCCCTTATAACATCTGTTGCCGGCGGCTTGTATGACGGTATCAATCTTAAATTTAAATATATGAATGCTTCCCTCTCGGGATTTTATGGGGGGAATGTTCCGGCATATCAAAAGATGATGCTGACCGATGATCTTAAAAATGATTATGTAATCGGAGGTAAATTTGATATTTATTTCCTTGATCATTTTACTTTTGGACTTAGTTACATCAATAAAAATTTCAAGCCAACTGATTACCAGGCGCTTCGTCTTGACGCAAATAATAACCCCATTACAATTCTCATTCAGCAAAATTCAAATCAATTTAAATACTTAGCTGCACAAGCCTCGTATGTCCTGGATGGTGTTGTTAATCTTGATACTCATTACGAATATGATTTAAACTTTATGACAGCTTCTAAATTTGAATTGAATGGACGTGTAGTTGCAAATGATAAACTTGGCATCGATCTTTATTATAATTGGCGCGAACCAAGAATCGGGTATAATTCAATTTTTGCCGTTTTTAATTATGGTAACTCATCGGAAATTGAAGGCGGCGCTGATTATAAATTTAATGATGATTTTACGATTACCGGTAAGTATGGCAACGTTATTTACCAGGATGAAAATTCCCAGCGTGTTACAGTTGGTCTAAATACAAAATTCGGCAGTTTTAGTTATAGAAAAACTTTTGGATATGCAGGAGAGCTTGACGGGATCTCTCTATATACGGCTCATTCCTTTGCGGATGGATTTATAACACCATCAATAGGAGTTGCATTCACAAACTATAAAATCTCGCAGGATGCTGAAGTAAATAATATTACATCATTTCTTGGTGGAGTAAATATTAAACCCTGGTCTTATTTATCATTTGATCTGCAGGGTCAATATTTCAATAATAAAATTTACAAGGATGATTTTAGAATATTGTTCAATGTAAATTATTGGTTTAATACTAATTTTTAGAATAACATGAAAATAAAATACATCTACATTGCTTTTTCATTAACACTGATTTGTTTTCTTACCGTTGCTGCTATTAATAATGCCGGTGACGGCAAACCAGGCAAAACAAATAAAGATATAATAAAATTTTCTCATAAGATTCATAAGGAAGTAACCGATTGTGCTTCCTGCCATACAGGCGTAAGCGAAAGTACATCACTTAATACAAGATTACTTCCGGAAAAATCTGTCTGCGCAACCTGTCATGATGTAAACGACGAAAAAAATTGCCAGCAATGTCATTACCAGGATATAAATGAACCATTGATTCAGAAAAAACCTGAAATAATATTCAATCATAAATTTCATTTAACTGACCAGAAATTAGCTTGCGAGACTTGCCATAAAGGTTTGTGGGATGTAACGTATAGCTTTGAATCCAAAACTGCAAAACCTGCTATGACAATATGCAGCGACTGCCATAATGGAAGATCAATTGCTACAAACTATTGTGAGTCATGCCATATATCAACTGCAAATCTTCTTCCCCAGGATCATAAAGAAGTTGGTTTTTTACGTACGCATAAATTCAGCGCATCAAAAGATGATTCACGCTGTCAGATGTGTCATGATAATTCTTACTGTGAATCATGCCACGCATCAACAACCGGTATAACCGAAAACAATACCAAGCGCGATTTCTACGCGCCATATTCACCTCATAAATTTATAGATAACACAAAGCAGCAAAATATTTCACGGGTACATGATCTTAACTATCAATATACACATGGTATTGATGCCAAGGGAAAAACAACCCAATGCCAAACTTGCCACCAGGTAGAAACTTTTTGTGTTGAATGCCATGAATCGAAAGGCAAGGGTGATTATGCGCTGGAAGGCACTCTTCCTGTTTCTCATAAAGCGCCTAACTTTGTTACAATTGGTGTTGGAACGGGCGGTGGCCAGCATGCAGTTCTTGCACGGAGAGATATTGAAAGTTGCACCTCCTGTCATGATGTTCAAGGTGCAGACCCTGTTTGTATATTATGTCATGTAGACCCCGATGGAATTAAAGGAACTAATCCTAAAACACACAGCCAAAGTCTTATTTCAGGATTAGACCATGGTGATTGGCACAGCGATCGTGGTTCAATTTGTTTTACATGTCATACCGATGCTAATGCACATCCAGGCGGTATAAAAGGTGTTGGTTTCTGTGGTTACTGCCATAAATAAATTTTTAACTCCGGATATTTTATGAGATATAGAAAATTTAATTATATATTTTTAATAGTAATTGGCTTTATTTCCTTTTCCTGCAGTGACTTAAAAAATGACATTACTACTCCTGCTGCATTTGCTTTGCACGGTGCAAATGTTTTGAATCAATCTTCACAGGAATTTCATGGCGTAACAGTTAAGAACAACGGATTGGAAAGCTGTAAAGGATGTCACGATGCTAAATTTGACGGCGGTACTGCAAAGGTTAGCTGTTCATCACCACAATGCCATTCAACAACAATAGCAGTTCACCAGACTGGGATTTTAGATCCTCATTCGGCCAACTACCATGGATTATTTATTGCGGCCAACAAAGTTCAAATGAGTACATGCAACGAATGCCATGGTGTTAATTTCGGCGGAGGAATTGCAAGTCCGGCTTGTACCCAGTGCCATTCTGCAATTACTGCACATAAAACAGGAATATCTGATCCTGCTTCAGCAAATTTTCACGGAAGATATGTTGCTTCTTTAAATTGGGATATGAGTAAATGTAAGGAATGCCATGGTGCAACTTATGCCGGTGGGACTGCTAGTCCTTCTTGCAATAAGTGTCACACAAATCTTGGCGGACCGGAAGCCTGCAATACCTGTCACGGAAGTTTTACTAATCCTGCTTTAATTGCCCCTCCTGTAGATTTGAACAGAAATACAGACACAAAATTTGCGGGTGTCGGGGCTCATTCCATACACTTGTTAAATGTAAAAATTGGTTCACTAGTAAAATGCAATGAGTGCCATATCGTTCCGACATCTTTAAATTCTCCCGGTCATATAGATAATAACGGCAGGGCTGAAGTAATATTAACAACGAAATATTCAGATTACCAAAACGGAAATGGGATCTATAATTTAACTACATACACGTGCTCAAATACTTATTGCCATGGTAATTTTTCATTCCCTAAAGCAACATCTCAATGGCAGTTTGCGTATACGGCGGATAAGATTGAAGGAAACAATTCTCAGCCAACCTGGAATAAAGTTGACGGAACACAGGCAAAATGCGGCACATGCCATGGATTGCCACCTAAGGGACATATGGATTCAGATTTAAGCGGCTGCGCTGTATGCCACATTGGTGTTGTTGATAAGTACGGAAACATTATTGATAAAACAAAACACATGGATGGGAAAATAGAAGTTTTTGGTAATTGAAAAGACATTAAATGTTAGATAATGAGTATGAGTAAGATTATGATTAAGAATTAGAGTCTACCCGCCTCGTGTATTACTTCAGTAATTCGGTAACGGTTCGGAGTCTCGTGAACATCCAAATTTTTGTCATTCCTATAATTTTTTTCAGAACCTTTTTTGCAAAAAAAATACCGATTCTCCTTTAAATACTGTTCATAAGTCACACAACAATTTTCACTCTGTTTTCACCAATTCCCATCCGGTTTTTATCCCAATTTCCACCCAATTTTCACCCTGTTTTTATGCCAATTTTGGCCCGTTTTTATCCCATTTTCACCCTGTTTTTTCACCATTAGGCTTCAATGGAATATTCAGTATGACAAAGAACATTTTTCAGGACGAGACATTTTCCCGTTTACTCCCTCTCCTTTTTTTAAGCTTGTCCCGTGCTCCGTTCACCAACGGATTACGGGGGAGAGGGCAGGGGTGAGGTCCTTCGTAAATATGCAAAACTTCTTTAAAAAATAATTTTGAACTGTTCAAAATTATTTGCGCAATTTTTTTTGTACACCTGGTTAGTAATAAAATATAACCCCTGTGTTACCTAAATTCTGAAGAATTACACTGGGCGGGCAAGAGCTAAAGATTTGAAAAACGTATATTTTATATTTGATAAAATTATTTATCTCAACCAATATGTTACTGGAAGATAAATCTGGTGATAATTCAAAAGTGACCCTATTGATAGCCTTTTTAAACTTTATACCCTATGCGTTATACTCTTTACCCCTTCTGCTTTTAGCCAATTAATTCCATAATTTTGCCGTAAAAAGAAACTATAGCTCCAATTAATGCGTTAAGTCTTTGAACAATATAAAATTAAAGAACTGATGCTCCAAGCCATAACAACATTGAATATTCTGCTGCCCTTGCTCTATCTTCTGGCATTTAGCGTTTATCTTTTTGATTTCTTTAACGAAAAAAAATTGATGAGCAATTCTAAAAGAATAGTTCTGTTCATTACGCTCATATTCCATACTTTCTATTTAATTTCAAGGATGATTGAGTATAATCATCCTCCAATTACAAACAAGTTCGAGATCTTTTCCATCATAGCATTCTCAATCGGGTTTTCATATTTCATTCTGGAATTGATGACGGATATCCGCGCTACAGGCGCATTTATAATTTTTTTCTCGCTTGTGTTTCAGACTGTCTCTTCCATTTTTATCGAGAATACTTACATTGTACCGGAAGTTTTAAGAAACAGGATGCTGGGCCTACACGTTGTCAATGCCCTACTGGGTTACTCCGGGATAACAATTTCAGCTGTGTATGGATTATTATTTATGCTTCTCTACAAGAACTTAAGATCAAACAAATTTGGATTGATCTTTAACCGTCTGCCAAGTCTGGAGATTCTGGAAAAATTAAGTTTTTATTCAGCTGTGATTGGATTTGTTCTTCTGACCCTGGCAATTACAATTGGAATTATCTGGCTGCCGCTCGCATTTCCTAATTTTAGTTATCTGGACCTTAAGCTGGTTGGAACATTGTTCGTCTGGTTAATATATGGACTCGGGATTGCGGGAAAACTTTTTGGCAATTTACATGGCAAGAAAGTCATCCTTTTTTCGTTAATTGGTTTTATTGTCGCTATATGTTCGTTGATAATAACCAACACATTAGCAAAAACATTTCATTCGTTTTATTAAAAGTAACAAAAATGAATTTATTTGGTATTTCAATAAATCATAAAAATTCGCCTTTAGAACTAAGAGAAAATATTCATTTAACCCGTAATGAAATTGTTGAATTCATTCCCCGTTTAAAAGGATCTCTTTTTTCCGAAGGAGTAATCATTTCTACATGTAACCGTACTGAAATTTTTGGGTTCCCGCAAAATCCCGGTTTTGATACCGCATCTTTAATCAATCATATCACTGAATATAAGCCGGTAAAAGGAATCAAGCATGAACAGCTTTCGAAGTATTTTTCATGCAGCGCTGTCAGGCATTTACTCACTGTTGCCTCCGGAATTGATTCAATGATTATTGGCGACAGCCAGATATTGGGGCAGGTTAAAGAGGCTTTTGAGATTTCGGAAGATATGGATTTTGCAGGCGCTGTATTAAAAAGAGTTTTTGATACTGCAATTGTGGTTGGCAAGCGTGCTATTAATGAGACCTCTATTGGTGAGGGCGCTGTTTCAGTAAGTTACGCTGCAGTTCAGGTAGTGGAAAAGATTTTTTCAAGTCTTGAAAAAAAATCAGCTCTTGTTATTGGCGCCGGTGAAACGGGAGAACTTGCCGCAATTAACCTGCGCGATAAAGGGATTGGAAGAATTGCACTTTCAAACAGAACATTTGAACGGGCAGAAATATTATCTGCAAAAGTTCACGGGGAAATTATTCCTTTTCAAAATCTTAAGGAACATCTTTATAATTTTGATATTATAATCAGCGCAACAAGTGCAGGAAATTTTCTTATCTCTTATGATGAATTAAAGGAAGAGCTGAAGAAAAGACGCGGCAGCCCGGTTGTAATTATGGATATCGCCGTTCCAAGGGATATTGATCCGCAGGTCAAAAATCTTGAAAATGTTTTCTATCACGATATGGATTCACTTCAGATTATTGTAGATCAAAATCTTCAAAAGAGGAAGGATCAAATTCCGCTTGTAGAAAAAGTTGTAATTGAAGAAATGGTGGAGTTCTTCAAGTGGTATAATGCCCTTGATGTTGTTCCAACTATTAAAACAATGCGCTCATTTTTTGAAGAAATACGAAATGATGAATTGGAAAAAATAAAAAACAAAATTCACGAAGAAGATTTTGCAAAAATTGAAGATATGACCCGTAGAATGATTGGAAGACTGCTTCATAATCCGACAAGGAATTTAAAAAAGATTGCTGAGACCGGCGCCAGCATGAATGATGTTATTACTAATACAATTATTTTAAAAGAATTATTTAATCTTGATAATGTTCCATCTAACGGCAATATAAATTTTGATAATGGAAACGGTAATGCAGAAGAAAAAAAGGAGTAAGTTAATAATAGGTTCCCGGGGAAGCGATCTTGCGCTATGGCAGGCTAAATTTGTTAAAAAAGAGCTCGAACGAAAAAACAAAAATCTCTTAGTAGATATTAAAATAATTAATACCAAGGGCGATAAGATTATTGATGTTGCATTAGCAAAAATTGGCGATAAGGGATTATTTACTAAAGAACTTGAGAATGAATTATTGAACGGCACAATTGATATTGCAGTACACAGCTTAAAGGATTTACAAACAGAATTACCAGCCGGGTTAAAATTAGAGGCGATAACAAAACGGCATGCAGCCGAAGATGTACTGATTGCAAGAAAGAAAGGTACAAATATTAAAGATTTGCCAGAAGGCGCTGTTATTGCTACGGGTTCTTTAAGAAGAAGCTCCCAAATTCTTCACATTCGTCCCGATATTAAAATTGAAGAGCTGCGCGGCAACGTTCCAACACGAATTAATAAATTCGTGGATTCAAAATGGGATGCTATAATTTTGGCGCGTGCCGGAATTGAACGTCTTAAACTGAACAAATTTATTTCTTCTGTTATAAGCATAAAGGAAATTTTACCTGCAGTTGGACAGGGTGCATTAGGTATTGAAATAAACAGAAACAATAAACTTGCAGCGCAGGCACTAAAAAAAATAAATGATGAAAAAACTTTTACTGCTGTTATGGCAGAACGTGCTCTTCTTAAAACTTTGGAAGGAGGCTGCCAGGTTCCAATAGGCGCTTTGGCAAAGGTTAAAAGTGATGGATTGTACCTTGAAGCCTATGTTGGCTCGGTAGATGGTACAATTTCATTCAGGAAAAGAATAAAAGGCGTAAAGACAAATCCCGAGAAGCTGGGGCAGAAACTTGCGCACGATCTATTAAAAGCAGGTGCAGATGAAATATTAAAAGATATTTATAATAACACCAAACTAAAGTGAAATCATTCAAAAATAAATCTTTACTCATAACTAAAAACAGGCAGGAAGCAGAAAAATCTTTAATGGGTTTAATTGATGCCGGGATGGAAATAATTTATTTCCCGACAATAAAGATTATTCCTATTCTCGATTCACCTGCATTGAATGAAACTTTATCAATTTTTGATGAATTCGACACTCTGATTTTTACATCAGCCAATGCTGTGGATATTTTTAACAATATTGCGGAAGAAAGACAGATTGAGCTATCCAAAGTTAAAATTGCAGCTATAGGAAAAAGTACTGAGGAAAAATGTAAATATTATGAAATCAATGTTGATATTTTACCTGATGAGTTCAGCGCTAAAGGATTAATTGAGAAACTTTCTAAGACTGATTTGATTGATAAAAAAGTCCTTATTCCCGGTTCTTCACTTTCACGAAATGATTTAGAAAAAAGTCTGGAAAAGCTTGGCGCACAGGTTACTTGCACACCAATATATGATGTTATTCTTAATGATAAGGATAATTTACATGATGAAATAAAAAAAGTCGGCCGCAAACATCTGGATATTTTTGCGTTCACGAGTCCTTCTTCATTTGAAAATTTTATTGAAATCATGAATGTGAATGATGTTAATGAATATTTTGATAAAAGCACAATTTGTGCCATTGGAACAACGACTGAAGAAGCAATACGTAAACAAGGACTAACAGTGAATATTGTTCCTCAGGTATTTTCACTGCAGGGTATTGCGGATGCAATTAAAAAATATTTTCTGATAACTGCTAATATGGTGTAATTGGAGAAGTATTGACCAATCTAAAAAATGATCTATTCTTAAAAGCATGCAGACGGGAAAAAGTTGAACGTACTCCTATCTGGATAATGCGCCAGGCCGGAAGATATCTGCCCCAATACCGTGCTGTTCGTGCGAAAACAGATTTTATAACAATGTACAAAACTCCTGAGCTGGCGGCAGAAGTTACTATTCAGCCCGTAGATTTAATTGGAGTAGATGCTGCAATAATTTTTTCTGATATTCTTGTGATACCAGAAGCTATGGGTATGAAACTGGAAATGATTGAAAGTAAAGGACCAAAATTTTTAGATCCCATAAAAAATATAAATGACGTTGATAGATTGAAAGAAATTGACCCTACAAAAGATTTGAGATATGTACTGGATGCAGTTTCGCTCGTAAAAAAAGAATTGAATGGACGAGTTCCTTTGATTGGGTTTGCCGGTTCCCCATGGACATTGATGACCTACATGGTTGAAGGAGGAGGATCTAAAAATTTTTCTGAAATTAAGAAGTTCATTTACAACCAACCCCAAGCTGCACACAGGTTGTTGGACAAACTTGCCGATGCTGCTGCCGACTATCTTTCGGCAAAAATTGAAGCCGGTACTGATGCCATTCAAATTTTTGATACCTGGGGAGGATTGCTTTCTCCATCGGACTTTGTAAAATTTTCACTAAACTATATCGAAAAAGTTATCTCACAAATTAAAAAAGAGAAGGAACCTGTAATTATTTTTGCAAAGGGCGCTAACAATGATTTCAATCAGCTTGCAGAATGCGGGGCAGATGTTGTTGGTTTAGATTGGACTGTCGATATTGGAAAAGTGAGAGATAAAATTGGAGGCAAGGTTGCACTCCAGGGAAATCTTGACCCAACAATTTTATATGCTGACAGGGAAAAGATAAAAACTGAAGCGTTAAATATCTTACAATCATTTGGTAATCACGACGGTCATATATTCAATCTTGGTCATGGTATACTACCCGATGTTGACCCTGAGAATGCAAAATATCTAGTGGAAGTTGTAAAGGAAGAAAGTAAAAGATTTCATATAAAGTAAAAAGGAAAGAAGAAAAGAATCGTCCCACACAACGGGACTTAAAGATGAAAAGATAAATTGAAGTTAGAAGAATCGTCCGGCTTCGCCAATCTCAATGAAGGAAAGATTAAAAGATCAATAATATTAGATGGAGGGAAGCAATGAAAACGTTTGAAGATTTACCGGTTTATCAAAAAGCAAAAGATTTATGTATTAATATTTACAAATTCGAAAACGAGATATATCGAAAAGATTTTGGATTTAAAGATCAAATTCAGCGGGCATCAATCTCTGTATTAAATAATATTGCTGAAGGATTTGAACGAGGAAGCGATAAAGATTTTATTAAATTCCTTTATTATTCAAAAGGATCAGTTGGCGAAATAAGAAGTCTATTGAATATAGCAGTTGAGTTAAATTACATTGATAAAAATAATTACGAATTACTTAAAAAGAATTGTATTGATATTTCTCAACAATTAGCAAATTTTATTAAATATCTATCGGAGAAATCTTAATATTCATTGAGCGAAGCGATTCTTTCCTTCTTTGAATGAAATGATTCTTTTCTTTTAACGAGGTTTTAATGTTTAACATAAATTTAGACTTAATAAAAAAGTATGACCAGCCGGGACCGAGGTACACAAGTTACCCAACGGCTCCGCACTTTAATGATTCATTTACTGCCGACAAATATCTGGACGAGATCATACGCACCAATAACGAAAAGAATCCACCGGAACTATCTCTTTATTATCATCTTCCCTTCTGTGATACGCTTTGCTATTTCTGCGGCTGTAACATGATAATTACACGCAACCGCGATAGAATTAAAGAATATATGAAGTATCTTAAAAATGAAATTGACCTGTTAAGAAAATATATTATACCAGACAGAAAAGTTGTTCAGCTTCATTGGGGAGGAGGAACGCCAACTCATCTCAATCCTGATGAAATTATTGATTTGATTTCATTCATCAATAAAAGTTTTGAAATAAAAAGCAACACTGAAGAGGGGTGCGAAATTGATCCGCGCGGGTTGACAAGGGAACATCTTGAAGCGCTGCGTCACGGCGGATTCAACAGGATAAGTATGGGTGTGCAGGATTTCAATGACAGAGTGCAAAAAGCAGTGAATAGAATTCAACCGGAAGAAATGACAAGGCGGGTTGTAAATTGGGTACGCGAACTTGGTTTCCATAGTGTGAATCTTGATATTATGTATGGACTTCCATTCCAATCTATAGAAACATTTGAAAAAACAGTTGATGCTACTATTGACATCTCTCCTGATCGAATTGCCGTATTTAATTATGCACATGTACCATGGATGAAAAAACATATGGCTTTGATCAAACCGGAAGATCTGCCAATACCGGAAGAAAAGTTGAATATTCTTAAAATGACCACTGAAAAGCTCACTAATGCAGGGTACGTTTTTATTGGAATGGATCATTTTGCAAAACCAACTGATGAGCTTACAATAGCCCAGCGAGAGAAAAAATTGTATAGAAATTTTCAAGGATACAGCACTAATGCCGGCACTGACTTATACGGAATGGGTATTACAAGCATTAGTCAAATTGGAAAATGTTACACGCAAAATATTAAAAAAGAAAAAGAATATTTTGACTCGCTTGATAATGAAATACTGCCCATTGAGCGCGGATATTATTTGACTGACGATGACATTATAAGACGTCACGTAATTACCAGGCTAATGTGCGATTTTGAAATTGACTTTGAATCTATTGAAAATATATTCAAAATTAATTTTGAGAATTACTTCAGGAATGCACTGCGCGAGATGAATGAATTTATTGATGACGGTCTTGTTGAAATAAAAAACAGGAACCTGAATGTAACACCAATGGGGCGTCTGCTCATTAGAAATATTGCCATGCACTTTGATGGGTACATAGAACGCAAAGAAGATACAGCAAGATACTCGAGAACCGTTTGAAACAAGAAGAAATATTAATTAAGCCAATTGGCACTGTTCATTCTGAGCTTGCACACAGGTATGAAACCCCCAGGCAGGGCGTGCTTGCGGGGAAAAATTTATCAATTATTGAACTCAATCCAAAAAATAATTTCCAGCAGGCACTTAAAAACCTTGATGGGTTTGACAGAATATGGGTTCTATACCAGTTTCATTTAAACAAAAATTGGAAACCTCTTGTTACTCCGCCCAGGCATACGAGAAAAAAAGTCGGGGTTTTTGCAACTCGAGCGCCTTACAGACCCAATCATATTGGAATGAGTTGTGTAAAACTTGTAAAAATTGACGGGCTGAAAATATTTATTTCCGAATCCGATATACTCGACGGTTCACCTGTAATTGATATAAAGCCTTATCTTCCATATTCAGACTCATTTCCGCATGCAGCTACCGGCTGGGTAAAAAAAGATTTTGAAAATATTTATGAGGTTATTCTTGCACCTTTAGTGGAAAATCAGTGTAACTGGTTAAAAGAAAAAGCTGATATTAATCTACTTAATTTTGCCCGGCTCCAGTTAGAGTTTAATCCAACCGATGATACACGTAAAAGAATAACACAACCTACAAATGACAATTTAAACGAAAATAATTTGTTCTGCCTGGCTTACCGTACCTGGCGCATTTTTTACTCTGTAAATAACAACGAAAAGAAAGTGTTCATAAAGAATATTCGATCCGGGTACACCAAAGAAGAACTGTCGAATAAAACGGATGATAAATATCAGGATAAACAATTGCATATTTTATTTATAAAGAGTTTTAAGAAGTCTTAATTAATAACTCACGTTACGCAAAAACGGTATTTACGCCAATTGATTTTAAAACTTCATAACTCCACCGTTTAGAGGCTGTGT
>PMDS01000008.1 GCA_003155655.1 Melioribacter sp. | reverse complement strand
GTTATGAAACTATATTAATAACCACGCTCTTTCAGAGCAATGAACAACTGAGTCATTTTAATAACCACGTCCTTCAGGGCGTGGGGCGTAACAAAATAAAATAATCTGGGCTTTAGCCCAACTTTTTGTTGTCCTTTATCCCCACCGTAAACGGTGGAGTTATAATTTTATTAACAACTTATTTTACCGGAATTAATTGCGCCGCAAAACCGCCGCGGCGAAGTAGTTTCACATCAATTGAACTTGATTTTTCAACAACCAAATATTGAGTTGAAAATTCTTTATCATGCTGTCCATCAGATATTAGTGTAAGTTTATATTTTGTGTCATCGGGTAAAAAATCAAACTTTATTGTTTTTTTCTTTTCTCCTCTTGCTTCAGCATTGATGCCTCCGATATACCAATCGTTACCTTTCTGCCGGGCGATAATAACATCTTTCCCGGGGTATCCGTCAAGCAATTTTGTATTGTCCCATGCATTCGGAACTTCTTTAAGAAAAGATTTAGCTGCATCGGGTAATTCGTAATAACCTTCAGGACGGTCTGCCATGTGCTGGAAACCGGATTCAAAGACAACACTTAGCGCAAGTTCATGACCATATGATGTAATGTGCGGGAACTGTGAATTCGTGAAAGTTACCGGGGTATAATCCATCGGGCCTACCACATTTCGAGTAAAAGGTAAAACAGTATTATGCTCCGGGGCTGTTGTTGTCAGATCAGGTCCATTGTTATACCACTCAGCTCCACGAACACCTTCATGAGTCATGAGATGCGGATAAGTGCGCGACCATCCTCTTGGCACAATGCAGCCATGAAAATATACCATCAATTCGAATTGAGCAGCATCATCCAAAATATCAAGATAGTATTTAATCATATATTGTTTTTCACTCAGGAAGAAATCTATTTTTACTCCTGCAAACCCCATCTCTTTCAATTTAGCAAATTCTTTCATCCGGCTTTCATGAGTTTTCATCCGGTCAACCGGTGTTGACGTTATCCATTTAAACATTCCTGAGTTATACCATATTAATGGTTTTACACCTTTTGAAAGAATATATTTTGCAGCATCTTCAACATTGCCGCCATTTTGCATTGTATCCCATTCCCAGTCGAGCAGGGTATATGGCCAGTTCATAGCGGCAGCTAAATCGGCAAACCTGCATACAGTTTTAAAATCTTTTGTGCCATGGTTGCTTGACCAGTAGTTCCAGGACACCAAACCCGGTTTAATCCAATCAGTCTTTGTTAATACAGATGGTTTCGAAACATCATCAACAAGAGTTGATTCAACAATATCAGCAAGGCTACCCATAATTATTACCCGCCAGGGCGACTTCCATGGAAGTGTAATGGTTGGCAGCGCCTCACCCTCACCTTCACCCGGATCAGGAAGTGTAATTTTATATTGGGACTTAGAATTAATATTGCTGAGTTTTGTAGCGCAATTGTTTCTGTCAACATCAGCTTCATGTATCAGGAACCAGCATGAATTATCATTTGCATTAAAAAGTGCAGGATAACACCAATTTTGCTGCAACGCAGCATCCTTCATTTTTATGTACAGTCCTTCATTTGATAGATCAAATTTTTCCAGCCACCGTTTAGCGGTATCGGGAATTGTATACGAAGTTAGTTCATCTTTAATAACAAATGATCCTTCTTTATCAGGGAATTCATACCGGAACGCAACACCGTCATTGTATGCCCTGATGATCAGATTTAGTTTTGCTTTTCGGGGATTCTCGAAAGAAACAACTACTTCGTTTGCAGAGTTACTGCACTGGCTTCGTTTCCCATGTAAAACACTATATTGTTCATTTATTAAAAGTAGTTTACTTGCTTTAATAAATTGGAGCTCATCAGTAAAAGCTTGATCGTTTCGTAAAAGTCCAAGAGCTATTTGTGGAATAACCTCGCAATTACTGCCATCCTTAGTATAGTATATTTTCAAAAACCATTTTCCAAAATCACTGTTCTGTTGGTTAAAGAGCGCAATCTTTATTTTTTCATTTGGAGATTCAACACTAACTTTTTGGGCTAATGCGATCGAGGTGATAATTAAAATAAACATAATTATTCGTTTCATATGAATATCCGCTTAATGATAAAAATTATTTTGCATTCTCCATTGCTGCAATTATTTCCAGTCCTTCTATTTTGTTTGAATCAAAACCTCAGCCGCTTGAAGACCTTCGGCTTGTGCTGTAAGACGTATTGTGCCCTGTCCGGATTTCGATTGAACAATTGCCAGACACAAACCATGAAATGCTTTTCGCTCATAAGCTTTGTAAGATTCATGGCTTGCGGCATTTCCATTACCAACACCTGCCATGATGCCCGCGCCTTCAATTTTAAATTTTACCAGGTTGTCTGCATTGGGGCATACAATTCCATTTTTGTCAACAATCTCAATTTTAATATTCGAAAGGTCATCGCCATCAGCATTGATTTCCTTTCGGTCCGGCGAAAGCACAATCTTAGCCGGTGTGCCTGCTGTTTTAACTTCATCAGTGCAAATTATTTTTCCATTGTTTTTGGCAATTGCTTTTAATGTACCGGCAGCATATGGTACTTTCCATTCAAGATGTAAATCTTTTGTACCGCTAAAATTCTTTTCACCAAGAGATTTTCCATTAAGAAATAGTTCCACCGATTCACAATTGCTGTAACACCAGACAGGAATTTCCAGTCCTTCAAAACCTTCCCAGTTCCAGTGAGGAAGAATATGAACCATAGGTTTGTCTGTCCACTGGCTTTGGTAAAGGTAAAATCTGTCTTTTGGAAAACCGCACAAATCAACCATCCCGAAATAGGAGCTTGCAGAAGGCCAAGGGAAAGGAGACGGTTCGCCGATGTAATCGAAACCAGTCCACACAAATTCACCGGCAAACCAGGGCGAATTTTTAACAGTCTTGAGATATGATTGTGCCGTACTGTCATCATAAGAAGAACACTGGTTGTTAAGCTGTCTCATGATCTTCAGAGAGTTGTTATCCTTAACTAAATTATATTCTCCACGCGAACTAACAGCCGATGCAGTTTCAGAACCAATTAACTTTGCTGTTCCTTTCACAGTTTTGTAAAATGGCAATTGATAATTAATACCAAATACATCAAGCGGTTTTGAAAAGCCGTTTTTAACAGCCGCCTGGGGAGTATTGCACGCAGAGGTTACGGGTCTGGTCGGGTCTTCTTTGTGACAGATGTCAACGAGCCGTTTAGACATTTCGTACGCATTGGCACTTTCCTGTTCAGGAATTTCATTCCCGATACTCCACAAAATAATACTTGGATGATTTCTATCGCGATGAATCATATCTGTAAGATCTCTTTCGCTCCATTCGTCAAAGAACCGGCCGTAACCAAAAGTAGTTTTCGATTGTTTCCATTCGTCGAATGCTTCGTCCATAACTAAGAATCCCATACTATCACATAAATCAAGCAGCACAGGATCGGGTGGATTATGGCTCGTACGTATAGCATTGCATCCCATGCTTTTTAGGATTTGCAACTGGCGTTCAACTGCCCGCTTGTGCACTGCGGCACCCAAACTTCCCTGATCATGATGTTCACACACTCCTTTGATACTGATATGTTTACCATTTAGGAAAAAGCCTTTGTCTGTTGTAAATTCAAATGTGCGGATGCCGAATGGTGTAACGTAAGTATCTATTATTTTGCCGTTGATTTTTACATTGCTTTCAACCTTGTAAACGAACGGATTTTCGAGTGACCATAGTTTTGGTTCCGGGACTTTAAGAGAATTTTCGAATTTGACTACGCTATTCACTTCCACATTTTGAATGGAGCTATACGTAGTAACTTCGCGTCCGGTATTATCCTTTACTATGGTTTCAAGCATTACCATTTGAGCCAAGCCGGATTGATTTTGTATCTTCGTTTCAACTCGAACCGCTGCTTCTTTTTCTGTTACTTCAGATGTTGTAACATACGTTCCCCAATGCATAATATGAACGGGATCCAATACAGTTAATCGAACGTGCCTGTAAATACCGGCGCCCGAATACCAGCGTGAACATGGTTGTTCCACATTAGCACGAACTGCGATAACATTTTTTTCATTATCAAATTTTAGATAAGGGGTCAATTCATACTGGAAACTGGAATAGCCGTACGGCCGGTTACCAAGAAGTTCTCCATTGAGCCAGATATCGCTGTTCATGTAGACACCATCAAACTCTATGAATACCCGTTTGCCTTGAATGTTGTTGGGCAATTTGAATTCTTTTCTATACCAACCAATTCCGGCATTTATGTAACCCCCACCGCTTCCGCCGGGAGATGTTGATTCAAAAATTCCCTCAGTTATTTTCGCTCCGTCATTATAAATGCCGCCACCCTGGATACCATCGAACACCCGTACAGCTATAGTATTTTTACCTCCATAGTGAATTATGCCGGCAGGAATTTTATAACGCCTGATTATATCCCATGCTGATGTATAGCTGGGAGGAAAGTGCCCTAAGCCGCCAACTTTAATACCGTTGAAATAAGTTTCATCGGCATCATCAATCTTGCCGACATTGATGTAGATATCTTTTCCTTTTAAATCGACGGGAATAGTAAGTTCACGGCGGTACCAGCCATACACATTGTCCTCAGTATAATTCGAATGATCCTCCCAATTAGCGGGAAGCTTCACAGTCTGCCATGAGCCGTCGTTAAACTCCGGTTTTTTCCAAAGTGTATCATCTCCTTTGTTGAATTTCCATTCTCCTCTGACGACTGACAATTCCGATGCATCTTCGAAATTCGATTCGTTATGAGCAAGCCCTTCAATACTCCAGTCGTGAGGCACATTTACTTTGAGCCACTTGGAGTCATTGTAGTTTGGATTTTCTGCCCCCTTCATTTCACCAGCCATAAACCGCCAATCAGAATCAAAAGACCGGATCTTTCCGGGCTCTTTGTTACCGCCGGATTGGCCCACTATTGGTGTAACTGATAAAATGAGAGACGCAATAAACAAGCCAGCGGTCGGAATTTGTCTGAAGTTCAACATACAATGATTCCTTTCTTAAATAATTTTACATTGAAAAAAAATCATAATACTTGTATCCACTGAATCAAGTATTGTGTTAATAATAATTCTATTTCAAATATTTTTCTTACAACTCACGAACTATTTCATTTCACTTCTGATGGTTGTACTTGCTTCCGCTAATCCATCTGAAGTAACCTTAAGTTTAATATCACCGGCTTTTTTTATACTTCTGATTACAACCATTGCTTTTCCATTCCACGCTTTTCTTGAATTTCCCGCATAGCTGTCAATGTCTTTAAGATTTGCATTATCCACTCCTGCAATTATTCCCGGTCCTTCTATTTTGAACTGAAGTTTGTTATCTGCATTTTGATTAATTATTCCATCCTTATCAACCAATTCGACCAAAACGAAAGACAAATCCTGTCCATTGCATTTGATTTTCTTTTTATCCGGAGTCAGTTTTATTTTCACAGCATTACCAGCACTTCTTAAAACCTTTGATTCTATTTCTTTATTATCTTTTATACCAACAGCTTTCAAAACACCAGTCTTGTAAGGCAAGGTAAAAGTTGTTTTAAATTCCTGATCAATTGTTGTTTGTTGTTCACCGATAAGCTTTTCATCCAGGTATAAACGAACCTTTGGATATTTGGAATAAACTTCAACTTGCAAATCTTTTCCTTCATGACCGGGCCATGTCCAGCTTTCCCAGGTTGGCCAAACAGACCAGAGTGTTTCCGTAATTTTTCCGTTATCAGGATTTGGTTCTTTAACAGCCATATAAAGTTTTTCAGATTGATTCCACAATATATTTCTGTAATGCGAGATTGGTTTTCTCCAGCCTAACAAATCAATATCACCGCAGTACGCGCCATGCCATGGGAAAAAATCTCCCTGCCAGTGTTCACCTTTAGTTTCTCCGGGATAATAGTAACGGCCGATACCAGACTCACCTAAGTAATCAATTGAAGTCCAAACAAAATCTCCAAGTATATAATTGTTGTTCTGTACCATGTTCCAGTTTTTGAAAGCATCGCGCGGATAAGATTCAGTTTGAACAATTATTCTTGACGGAACTCTTTCGTGATCGGATGGGGCGCGTTCCAGCTGATAATTGTATCCACAGACATCATGCGCAGCCATCAACGGATCAAACAATTTCCATTCTTCATCCCATGTTGTCATAGCAGACGTAACGGGTCTTGTCTGATCAATACTATGAATAGCATCCGCAAGATTTTTGGCAGTTGTAACGGCTTCTGTCTTTTTTCTTTCAATTATTTCGTTACCGGTACTCCACATTATTATCGAAGGATGGTTTCTGTCCCGCAAAACCATAGCTTCTACATCTTGTTTCCACCACGCATCAAAAATTTTTGAATAGTCGAACGGGGTTTTGCTTTCTTTCCAGCCATCAAACGATTCATCAATTACCATAATTCCAATTTTGTCGCAAGCATTCAGGAATGCTTCCGATGGCGGATTATGCGACGTGCGAACCGCATTAAACCCAGCCGATTTTAGTAATTCAACACGTCGTTCTTCTGCACGGTCGTAAGCAGCGGCACCCAAACAACCATTATCATGATGCACGCAGCCACCATTAAGCTTTACAGCTTTACCGTTGATTTGAAAACCATTCTCGGCAGAATATTTTAATGAACGGATTCCAAAACTTGTTTTAGTGATATCAATTGTTTTAGAATCCTTTGTAATTGTTATTTGAGCCTGATATAAATCGGGAGTTTCCGGGGACCATAAAAAAGGTTTTTTTACAGTTATATTTTGTTCAATTTCTTTTTCGCTGTTGGCTTGCAGTTCGACTTTAATATTACTATTGCCGACATTTTTCAGTTTCTTATTTGTCAGCTGAGTCGAAACAATAATACTTTGCGGCAAATCTGTTTCATTTTTTACAACAGTTTTTAATTGAACAGTTGCTTTTTCAGAAGAAACTTGCGGCGTTGTGATCCCAACACCCCAATTGACGATATGTATGGGATCTGTTACAATCAACCAAACATGACGATAGATTCCTGAGCCGCTATACCATCTGCAATTCGGCTGATTGGAATTATCAACACGTACTGCTATTATATTTTCATTGTTATAATTTAGGAATGGCGTAAGGTTATAACAAAAAGGAGTGAATCCATACGGATGCATACCGGGTGATCTGCCATTAATAAAGACTTCGGAATTCATGTAAACACCTTCGAAGTAAATTGAAACGTGTTTACCTTTCCATGAAGATGGGACATCAAACCTTTTCCGGTACCACCCAATACCTGCTGGAAAGTAACCTCCTCCTCCGCCGGTTGGATTTTTCGAATCAATTTTTCCTTCGATACTCCAATCATGGGGTAGATCGAGACTGCGCCAGCTTGCATCATTAAAATCTTTTGTGCTTGCTGTTGGAACATCGCCCAAACAGAATTTCCAATCATAATCAAAAAATTGTTTACGCTGGATGTTTTCTTGAGCTTTGATGCAGGTTACAAAGCTCAGTAAAGATACAATTGCTATCGATATAAGATTTAATTTCATCTTCATTTTATAACTCACCTTATTCATAATTTAATTTATAACCACGTCCTTCAGGCCGTGGAGTCTAACCAAGTAAAAAAAATCCGGGCTTTTCCCTAAGGGATGGCTATGCCAAGCCCAACTCTTTGTTGCCTTTTTTCTCCGCCGTGAACAGCGGAGTTATTTTAATAACCACGCTCTTTCAGAGCAATGAACAACTGAGTCATTTTAATAACCACGTCCTTTAGGACGTGGATTGCAACAAAATAAAAAAACTCCGGGCTTTAGCCCAACTTTTTAAATCCATACTTTTCAATAAACTCGTCGTACTCTTCTATGAAACTTTTTTCTCTATGATGATCTTCTTGATTTTTTATATAATTTCTAACTACTTCAATCTGCGATTCACTTACCGATACTGCAAAATACTCATCTGCCCATTCAAATTTCGTCTTTGTAATTTTAACTTTATTGATCCAAAAAGAGGCTTCACCTTTTATTAAGTTTATTATTTTGGAAATGTTTTGTTCGACTCCTAAGGATATCAAACAATGCAAATGTTCCTTATGACCATTAATACAATCGATAAAGATTTCTTTAGTTCCGGCATTTTCAATAATATGCCGAATAACTTTATCTTTAGTTTCATTTAGTAAAAGTGGTTCCCTTTTTTTTGTACCAAATACGATATGAACCCATATTCTTACGAAAGACATTTTTTATCTCTTATTTTATTTGGGCTAAAGCCCTTNNGTTGTCTTTTGTCTCCACCGTAAACGGTGGAGTTATTAAGTTTTAAAATCAATTGGCGTAAATACCGTTTTTACGTAAGTGAGTTATAATTTATTTTTAAGATTACCCGGTAACACTTTTATTTCACTTACGATTATATAATCTAAACAATTTTAGTTACTCACGTTATGCATAATTTAATTTATAACCACGTCCTTCAGAGTCTGTTGCATAAGTCCGGTTG
>PMDS01000074.1 GCA_003155655.1 Melioribacter sp. | reverse complement strand
GCATATTCGCAAAGGACCTCACCCCGACCCTCTCCTTAAAAAAAGGAGAGGGGGAAAATGTAAAAATATTTGACGCTGGGAAAAGTTCTTTGACATACTGACTATTCCATAAATGCCTGAAAGAATTGGAAAAAATGGTGTAAAAATGGGATAGAAATGGGCCCAAAAATGGGATAAAAATGGGCCAAAAGCGGGATGGAAATGGGTGGAATTGGCATAAAATGGATGAAAAGTTAAAGTAGTACACAAACTGGTTGCATAGCCACAAGCAAGTTTAGCTGACCCACAGAAATCAATTAAAATTTTTCGTAAACAATAAATTCATCCAGTTTTTTCTTGTCCGGTGTTGTTGGCCACTCAGCAGGTATTCCAAGAGGAGTTATACAAACCCTTGTATACTGATCCGGTATTTGTAAAACTTCTTTTGTAACACTTTCCGGAATAGCATCAGTTATAAAAACGGTTCCATAGCCTAATGCCCGCGCTGCAAGCATTAAGTATCCGGCAACTAGCGGTCCATCCCAATGATTATAATCCGGATATTTCGATTCATTATCAGTAAGAACAACTATATAAACAGGTGCGGAAAAATAATCTGTAAATCTTTTTGTAATTGTTTCTTTCGATTTACTCTTCTGTTCATCTGTTTGATTACTTTTTTCAATTCTGTCTGATGCCCTTTTAATACACGCATTCATCATTTCATTAATTTTATTCTTATCACGGATAACAAGAAATTTCCAGGGCTGTTGATTCCCGGATGTAGGCGCCATACGTGCCGCATCAATTATTTTTACTATATCGCTTACAGGAATAGAATCCTGTTTGAAATTGCGGACAGACCGGCGATTTTGAAAAACATCCCAGATATTTGAACTGTTTGTAAAAATTGATTTGTTTTGATCCTGTACGGCAGGAGCTGCGGCAGCAGGTTTCATTTGAGCAATAGCAAGCGATGAAATAAAGATAGCAATACAGCATAGTCTTCGTTTCAATTGAATCTCCAGTTTAAGTTAAAGTATTTTTATAAGTTTATTATTTGTGCAAAAGTTCAAGTATAATTAATTTATTTTTTTATATTTTCTTTTACATCAAATTAATAATTTTATGCTAAACCATTATACCTAATTGAAAGTAATTGTTTTGCTTTTGCTGAAGGAATGGAAAACTAAATGGCGAGTATATTTCCATCTGCCTGCTAAAATCAGGACTGTAACAATCCTTTGTTACACCTACGCTATTTATAATCAACAGTTCATTTGTTCTTTTCATTAAGTTAATAATTGAGTCGGCATTTATTATTTCTAATGAATAGCAATCATCAAGTACCAAATTACCAAAATGGAATAATTGATTTGCAATAGATTCCAAATAACTACATTTGTTTTGATTTGAAAATATTGTATTGAAACCATTTTGGCGGTCACTTATTGCATCCTGCATATCATCAACAAGCTGAAGGTAGGCGCCATAGCCAAATAAAAATCTTTTCTGCTCTTCAGTTAAATTGCCCGCAATTAAATATCCATCCGCAAGAACAGATGTACCTCCCTTTTCAATGCTTATGTTAAGTAAATCATCATCTTCAATGTTTGTATTAGAATTAAGCAGCAAAAGACTTTTAATTTGTGCGGAATGTATTGCCAGCAGACTTTCATAAACCTGCGGATTAGATCCTCTAGGGAATTGTATTTCAATCATCCCGATCAGATCATAAACAATTTGCTCGTGTTTGTTTTCCGGCTCTATGCTTACCCCAGTTAATCTTTTTGATAAACAGGAATTAAATTCCATTTTACTCTTAGATGAAATTCCCGGATCGTCCAAATAATTATCTGTATAGGGATAAAGCAGGCTGTACGCAAATACCGATGGAGTCAATTCAATAGGCATGTTTAGAATAAGCTGTACCCAATTCATTGTCCATACGTTCCTGAGCGCCTGGAATATTTCGGCTTCTCCAAGCCGACTGTCAAATGCATGTGCCTTTTTAATGAATTCACTGCTTACTTTTATAAAATTTTTATTAAACAACGCTTCCAAATCATTTTCATGAAAACTTAATCTGTCTCTCATAAATGCATGGATTGCTGAAGAGCATTTTTTTACAAATTCCTCATTCCAATTTTCAAGACCTTTATTCTTTTGCGCCTCTTTTTTAACAACGCTAAAAAATTTTTCAACATCTTTTTCACATTTCTGTTTTTCTTTTTTAGAATAAGATGTCTTGAAATCAGGGAATTCATTGCCGGTGTGTTTCCAAAGATTTGAGAAATATTGAATATACTTATCAACAGAGATACCCGTTATTTCCAGGGTAGAATTGTTTTCCAATAAAGTCTCTTTGAACATAACTTTAAGCCGCAATTTATTCTACAGTAATTAAGACGTATTAAAACGTAAAAAGACTTTCGAATAGAGAATTAGACGGATTAAAAACGCTATGAAGTAAGAAGACTGGAGTAAAAAGTAATATATCAATTATTTGTTATCCTAGTAGTATTTTCTGAATCAAACGATTCTTTAATAATCTTTTGCACTGCATTTGTATTCACCCTCATATTAACAGCCAGGAAATATCTGCCCAACTTGCCGTATAATTTATTTTTTAACGAGTCGTTCTTAACGTGTGTTTCAAAAGTTTTCATCGCGGATTGTATTGATGAATCGTTGCCGGTTTTATACCAATGAATAATTAATGAAAACAATGCATCAATTCCTTCCCGGCTGCCTGAGTTTTTCAAAAAGATGCCCGATATTCTCAAGGCATCTTTTTCATTTTTAACCAAATCTGTTATATTCTCTCTGTTATCAGGGATAAAATCAGTATTAATGTTTTTTTCATTTTTCCAGATATTTGCACTATATAACACAATGGTACCGCTAATTACTAGCACAAGAAATATTATCTGCTTGTATCTTTCATTTTTCAAAAACACTTTATTATCCTTTCTCAATAAAAATTTTAAATTTACTCAATATTTGTATTAAGGTTTGCTGTTTCCTCATTCAAAGAATTTTTTGGCTTAATTTCAGTACGGCAATTAGGACAAAACTGCCATTCAGGTTTAATTGGATATTGGCATTGCTGGCAAAAAGTATTGGATAAATCATATCCGCAATGAGGGCAGTAAGCTCTTGTACCATTTAATTCCCCGTCGCATTTGGGGCAATTAAATGATTTCAAAGTTGCCGGTCTTGTAAGCAAGTAAATTGTCAATCCAAAGAAAAGCGAAGTCAAGGCAAGGAATGCCCAGATACCCGGAGTTCTTACATCACGTTCCTGCGCGTCAATATAAACCCACGTAGGTAAAAGGAACCATAAAAATGCACACGATACTCCAAGCAGTATACCAAAAATTGCAGTCAAGACTTCATATAAATCACTCCTTTTGAATCTTTGCTGATCATAGTATTTTTCAACATTAACCTTATCATCAACTTTCATAAAAATATCGCCAATTAATTTACCGTTACCATCATAAACCGGTGTAGAAAAACTAGTTTCCGTTGACTGCAAAAGTCCCCATTCGTCACTTTGTTTATAAAACCGCCATCCTGAGTCGCCATAATCCCTTTCTGCTCTGCCGCTTCTTTCAAACTGTGTAAAATCAACATTAGCTGTTTCATCAATTAACTTATTTAGAAAATCATTCCTGTCCCTGTAATATTCATCAACCTTTATTGTATTCTGAAATTTGTCAAATGCATTGTTCAGTTTTTGGAAATCTGAAGATGGAGCGCCAAACAAGAAATCTCCATTCATTGCAGACATCCATAAATATTTTTTGGGCTGATCAGATTTTTGATGTTCAACAAGGTATTCTGACTGCAGTTCATTAATAATTATTGGATCTACTGGAGTGGATTTTATTTTTGCCGCTACCTCTTTAATATAAGTCTTGTTCTGCTCTATAAATGCGTTAATATACTTTTTAAAATCATCCTTGTGATTTTGATACTGTGAATTACTAATTGGTATTAGCAATAACAATCCCAATAAAGAAGCCACGGCAATTATTGCCGCCGGCAAGGCAAGTTTTTTAATGAGTTTTCTTTTGTTCATATATCCTCCATGGAATAATTTTATTAACTAAAATTTTTATTCTTAATTGATTCAAAAAATAAAATTGGCGCTAGTGAAAGTGTAATAAATGTACCTGCAACCAGTACAAAAATTACTGCCGCCCCTATACTGCCAACCGACTGCACAATCCAGGATTCACGAATCGATTTCCAGGCAGGCATAAGTGCAATATTAATTTTTAAGAAATAAATGACTGCAAAAAGAAATATTTGCCCAAAAGCAATTTGTAGAATTGGTAATATCTGTATGCCGGATTTTTGTACAACCTGGTTTGGTACAGAAGTCGAAATTTCTTCAAGAATATTATCCAACACTTTTGGTGAAGGTTTTTCATTTTCCAATTTTCCAAGCACAGACATAGTTTTCTTCAAAGAGCCAAAGTATTCACGGCAGTTTTCACAATTTGCAATGTGTTCACGCACTTCAGTGTGACCATGCTCGTCTCCTTCAAGAAAAAACAAATCAAGAGGGTAATTTTTGTTTTCGCAGATCATTTTAAAACTCCACTTTGTCTAAGAGCTTTTTTAATTGTGCAAGCGCATTATGAAAACGCGCTTTCAAAGTTCCTTCCGGTGTATTTGTCATTTCGGCAATTTCAGAAAATTTTAATTTTTGGTAATGCTTTAATATCACAACTTCTTTCAGAAATGGATTCAAATGTTCAAGGGCTTTGCTAATTGTATCTTTCAGTTCAGATAGTTCAAGGAAATTATCTACAGGTTCATCTTCATTTTTATTTTCTGATTCCCCGTCCCCAATTATCTCATCAAATTCCAGATATTGATAATCATAGCGTTTCTTGGTCATCTCATTACGAGTAATATTAATTCCTATTGTAAATAGCCAGGCTTTAAATGTACCTTTTGTTGAATAAAAAGTTTGAGCCGCATACCATACACGTGTAAAAGTTTCCTGCAGTATATCTTCGGAAATTTCCCTGTTATTGGTGTAACGTAAAATAAAATTGTAGATACCGATGTTATACCTTTCATATAAAACCTTCAATGCGCGGGTATTTCTTTCTTTAACCAATTCCATTAATTCCTCATCTGAATATTTTGTCATATCTCTTTCAACAATATCCATTTATATAACTATACCGTCTTAATGTCTAAAAAGTTGTGTGTAATAATTATTTTTAAAAAAATAAATCTTGCTTATGCAATATAACCATCCCAAAACGGGCAAAAACCGGAAAATTTGGGCTTTTTATAAGGCAGATGATAATATAGAAAGGATTTTTATTTTCAATTGGGATAATATAATAGCTTCAGGTACCAATGAATATTGATACTTAATTGAGATGTATGAAGCATATCTTTATTTGGAAATAAATTTTAACTATACAAATAACTTAGAATTCCTAAAAAGTCTTTTATCTCTTTAATACCCTTGCATTCAAGGATTTAAAAATTGAATTGTTTAATTTTTCTTGCACACCTGCAGCATTATCTTTAAGTTTTGCAATATCTATTTCAGGCTTGCTAGGCAGGTTAATATCAGGATTCATCTTTTTACCAATATTTCGAAATTCTATATTTAACTTAGATGTATCTGTCTTTAGTTGTGGATCTATTTTGGGCAAGATAGCAGACAATGAGTCACTAAGTTTTGTAATATTGGTAATATGACGCTGTGCTTCTGCAGGGTCGGAACTATTCTTTATTGTTTGAAATTCGTTATTGATCTTAGCTGAAATGGCCATAGCATTCTTTTGATTTGTTAAATCGCTATTGTTGTTAAACACCGGAATAGAAAAAATGCCGACAATCAAAATAGTAGCCAGTGTAGCCGCTATGTAAAATTTAACTAATGATAATATTCCTTTATTTGGGTTTTTCATATTAATCAACTTGCGCAGCAAACCATAGGCTAATATCATTAACAGCAGGCTCAAACCTGATAATCCATATCCTAATGCTTTGATAACATCAATGTTTGAAAATAAATCACCCATTTACACCTCCAGTTAAATTGATTTAGTAATTAGCAATATTACAGTTTCAATTATTCTTTGGATTTAATTCCAATATATGTACCAGAACTAATGCCCATAAGTGTTAATAATGCAGCATTGAACTGAGGCATTTCCATATATGCCCATACTTCGCTTATAAAAATTATTCCGAGTACAATTGTCCAGGCAACAATCTGTAATCTGTGAATTGAATCATCAGATTTCGCTCCTAAGATATCTTTCCAAAACTTACCGGTAGAAGGTTCAATATTTGCGGTTGCATTAGGTTGAGTGCCGGGTGCAGGATTATTTGCAATTGGTAAAGCAGCAGGAACTCCGGATGGCGCAATTGCATTTTGTGCTGGTGCGGCAGCATTTTGCGTTGAAGCTGATGAATCTATTACATGTGCGCTCAATGCTGTTGCAGAACTAATAGCTAATAAAATTAGAGTTGAACCTGTAATTGTATTTACATCTCCGGTTGCCAGCCATATAAAAACATAAGAAACAAGAACCAATACGGTCCAGAATAAAATTTGAGAACGCGATAGACTGTACGGAGTCTTAATTGTTTTTTTAATATCATCTGAAGTATTTGGAGGAAATGCATCGCGTAGTAGATTTGTTTTTTTAAATAGTATATAAATTGCGGCAATTAAAATAATGAAGTAAACAATAAACACCCAAAACTGCCAGCCACGTATAATAACCAGTTCAAAATTATTTTTGCCGCAAAATATTGGAGAGCCTCCAATTGTTCCAACGCTAATAGTAACATGTTTTGTTAAAGAGTAGGGTTGCCCTAATATAGAATTCCATTCATCCTTAGCACTATCTGTTCTTTCCAAGTAGAATCTTAGCTCATTTCTATTAGTATCAACAGCAAATGCTTTACAGTCGATCAGGGGCAGCCAATCAACATATAATATAATCTGCTTACCATTTGATTCTTTTAGCATTTGACCTAAATGAGAAACTTTGACAACTATACCGTCATTTAAACCAGCCGATTTTTTGCCATCCATATTAACTACAGATTCAACTTTGTACTTTGGTCCGGTTGTTGAATCTTTTGCAGGTTGGATTTGAGAAATTGAAAGACTTGTTGTTAAAAAGAAAAATAAAAGAACAACGGCTGCAGTATTTTTTGATAGCTGTTTCATTTTTAATCTTCTCCCTACGGATTTTAAAATTTGTTAAATAGTTTAAGAGTAATTAGTTATATCAGTCTTAAATAGTCCGTTATCATTAATATAACATTAGTCTATTTTTCAATTATCATATGATTTGTATCCACGATAAATATTCCTATTTACAATAACCTAAATATTTACGAACAAATTATCTGCAAAAGGAAGTGCCGGCATCGTTTAGAATTATATCTAAAGCAATAATTTTAATACTTAACTCCCGCCTTTTAATGAGTTAACAACTGTATAAAAACAGGGTCACAAGAATAAAAGAATTTTGGTCAATATAATTGACCCCCGAAAGGCTAAAAAAATTTAGTTAAAAAATGACTTTATGTCAATTAGAAATTTTGATAATGAGGATAACGGATTGCCTCAAAATAAATCTAACCATAGCAAGGT
>PMDS01000070.1 GCA_003155655.1 Melioribacter sp. | reverse complement strand
TTACCGATGTTCTGCTTATTGTCAACTAAATACTAGGTACTCAATACTATTTTCATTTTCACTTCCCTTTTGCTCTCTCTACAATCGGTCTTGCATCACCCTTCTTGTTCAGCTTCTGTATAATTATATCAGCATCTTTTGGCGGAACGTTGAAGAATGAAAACGCATCGGAAATTTGAATGCCGGTTACTTTATCGCCTGGTACATTAGCTTTTTTCTTTAGCAGTTCAAGCAGACCTACGGGAGTAAGATCATCTTTCTTACCGCGGGCAAAAAACATGCGCGCTTTGCCTTTATCAGAATTAAACTTTTTGCCCCATTCAGATCTATCGCTCCTGTCAAATCTGCCGCCCTTTTTTTCATATTCTTTCTTACCTCTTGGACGCTCTATCGAACGGGCATATTCTTTTCTGCCCATAGGACTTTCATCTCTTTTCCCGGATTTTTTAACTTCAAAGAGATCGTGAATCTTTGCATAATTCTTTTCTTCCAGTTCATTTTGATAAGTATATTTCAGCAAAGCGGCAACAACATCTTCGGGGTTGTAATTTGTAATCATTTCTTTAGCCAGGGACACGTAATTCTGCGGTACACCTGCTTCAATCAATGATTTCAATTCAGAGGCAATTTTTTCTTTCTTAAAATTAATTACATCTTCTACATGCGGAATTCTTGCTTTGCGTATTTCAGTCTGAGTAAAATTCTTAATAAACATAAGTTTACGGTGCTCTTCCGGGGAAATAAAAGTAATTGCAGTTCCCTCTTTACCTGCGCGCCCTGTCCTGCCGATTCTATGCAGATAAGCTTCCGGGTCCTGCGGCAGTGCATAGTTAATTACGTGGGTAAGTTCTTCAATGTCAAGACCGCGTGCTGCAACGTCTGTAGCAATAAGAACATTAATTTTTCTGTTTCTGAACTTGGTTAAAATCTTTTCGCGGACGTTTTGAGAAATATCCCCGTGCAGTCCTTCAGTATCATACCCTCTGTCTGCAAGTTTTGAAGATACATGATCAACGTCGTGTTTAGTCCTGCAAAAAATCAGTCCGTAAAACTCTACTGTAGTATCAATAATTCTGCAAAGAGCGTCAAGTTTATCACTTTCATTTACTTCGTAGTAAATTTGTTTTGTACTCTCAATTGTATGACCGGAATTCTTTGTACGGATAATTTCCCTCTTGCCCATATATTTTTTAGCAAGCGTGGAAATTCTTTCAGGCATAGTTGCAGAGAAAAGTAAAGTCCTTCTATCCTTATTTGTTCTGCTCAAAATATCTTCAATATCATCAATAAAACCCATATTAAGCATTTCATCAGCTTCATCAAGAATAGCAAAGGAAACATCGGAAAAGGACATGCTTTTTTTATTTAAAAGATCAATCATACGCCCCGGTGTTCCTACAACTACATCAACCCCCTTTTTTAAGTGGCGTAATTGTGTATCGTATGATTGCCCTCCGTAAATTGGAACAGCATGAATATTTTTATTTCCGCGCAGTGAGTTAAATTCTTCCGATACCTGGATTGCAAGTTCCCTTGTAGGAACAAGAACAATTGCTTGAAGATGCCCTGCTTTAACTTTTAAGTGCTCAATTATAGGTAAGGCAAATGCAGCGGTTTTACCGGTTCCTGTTTGCGCCTGCCCGATAAGATCAATTTCATTTGCAAGAATTAGCGGAATAATCTTTTTTTGTATCTCAGTTGGTTCTTCAAAACCTTTCATTTTTATTGCGTGAAGTGATTCTTCAGATAGGCCTAGCTCTTTAAATCCGTCTATGTTCATTTTTTGTTATTCTCATATAAATTAATTTATTTGAATACCAATATACGATTATAAATAAAGTCGAATGAAAATGTTTTTTGGAGGGTTCGCCTTTCGATGTATTCTGCCACTTTTTCAAGTCTTTTGGGAATTGAAAGAATTTTTTCCTGTGCTCTTGCTGCTGCATCATTTAGCCCGGTCAGCAACTCAATATTCCAAAATTTTATTGCTTCCTCAACAATTTTTTTATAATCTCTAGGACCATAAATGCCGGTTCTTCTTACCACATCTGCCATATCTCTAAAATTCGGCATTGAAATACCGGGCATATCAATAGCAGGCATAATGTCTGCCGCAGAAAGTAAGGCACGGTTAGGATCAACTTCAAGAATTGCTTTGAAAACATTGCGGTAAAATGTGTAGTGCTTTGCTTCATCGGCAGCAATATTGCTCAAGATTCCATCCAGCAATGGTTCATCGCTGCCCACACTTGTTCCTGTATTTTTATGTGAAATTTGTGTGGCTCTTTCCTGCAATGTTGTATAGACGAAAACTTTGTAAGGATCTTTATCCCATTCCGGGTTGAAGCCTGATTCAATGTAGTGGAACTGCATCATTTCAATTTCCTTAAAACTAAACAAGCGTCCATCCCTTGCGTAATCCCTAAGAACAGCGCCATGACGGTCTTCCTCGGCAGTCCACATATAATTCCATTTAGACCAAAAACTTTGATCTCCAAGATATTTTGAAATCAGCCTATGGAAATGTGGAAGACCCTCTTCCGTTAATAGATTGACTGCAACTGCAACGCGGACAGCATCTTTAATACCGCGTACCCGTTCGCGTAATTTTTTAGCAATGCTTTCCTGGTCATCATTCATTTTCTCATCAGCAGGCAAATAATCACTTGAAAACCATAATTTTCTTTTCGATATGTGAGAAGCGATCCATTCCTGAACTTTTTCTTCAAGATGATTAAGAACTTCAAACTTGCTTTCAGTTTCTAAATTTTCGCTGTATGTATTTGGAATTACTAATATATTCATGGCATTTCTATGCCTTTCATTTTAATGAACAGAATAATTCGGAGAAAGAGTATTGTTATTTCATTTTTATGTGAAATTATATCAAATTATGAAATAATATCATAATTATTTGCAGTTTGATGAGGTGGTTTTATGTAAAAGATTTGTAAAAGCTGAGGGCGGTCAAAGATTGATTATTTCATTTTTAATCTTACTATTAATCATAATCTTCCTCATTACCCAGCCCCAATGGGCAAGTCTTACTCTTAATCATAATCATAATCTTAATCCAGCAGCCTTTCAAATTTTTTAATATTAATAGTATTCTCATGAAACTCACCCCACCATCGTCTGCACCTGTTAGCATCTAACGGCAGTCCGACAACCGGCACACCGGCATTTGCACAAAGACGCATTCCATTCACTAGTTCCGGTATGCATGCAACGCCAAGTACACCAAAGCTTTTGCTTGTCTTCATTACCTGCTTAATTAACTCTTTCAGATCAGCTTCCCTCCATAGATATGGCTTTACTTTATACTTTCGCAAAAGTCTGCTCATTTCATTTATTGAACAATCCTTTGAACATGCCCGGCAGACATAATCAACTTCGTCAGGTGATGACAAACATTCTTTACTTAGATCATGCATGCAATGCGGAAGAAAAGCATATTTAGTTTCGCACTGTTCAAAAATATTTTTATTAATTCTATTTACTAATTCTATTTCAATCATATACAGATGATACTGCTCCTGGGATAGAGTCATCGTTTTACTAAAATACTTATGGATTGGCAATTCCTTAAGATGCTTATTAACTCTTTTGGTATATAATGAAAGATTTTCATGAAGATGGCAAATGATTTTTCCTGCCCCGGATTTATCATTTGTATTTACAAGTTTTTTTAACTGTCTTTTTTTATTTCCGAATGTTCGTATAACATTAAGCAGAAATTCTTCATCTTCATAATTTGTTAGTAATTCATCTGTCAATTTTGATACTGTTTGAAAATATAAATCGGTTGTGGTTAAATTACCGTAAAGAGAGTATGTCTTCCCGACAATCGGTTCAAATATTTTTTGTGATGAATGCATACATTAGTGATAAAATATTTCTTTTAGCATAAATAAATAATTCTCTTGCTCTTGCTCATTCTCTTGCCCATGCTCTTGCTCTTAAATTATAGAAATAATTGCGACAAGTACTGAGGGAACATTTCTTTAAACCATTTCCAATCGTGAGTAGCATATGAACGGACATCGAGCCAATGAGTAATACCTTTTGAATTTAGAATGTCCGAGAAACGGTAATTTTCTTCAAGGTTAATATCCCACTCACCTACTCCAAGAATTATTTTCATCATTTTTATTTTATCCAGGTACCAATCATCTGTTAAGTTAGGCATGTAATCCGGCGGGTTATTAAAATAGCATTCTTCGTCATAATAACCGTGGATGAATTGCTTAATATCAAACGTACCGCCAAGAGAAATAAGATTTACAATTTTATCGGGATGTTTAAATGCAATATTTACAGCATGGTACCCGCCAAAGCCGCATCCGCCGACTGCAACCTTTTTCATTCCGCTTTCATATTTTGCAAATTCAATTACATCACTCAGGATTGTATTCTCATATAAGATATGATTTAGAACACGGTCTGCCGGATGAGCTTCGTAATCTGTCCAGCTTTGTTCATCAATTCCATCGGGACAATAAATTTTTATTTTACCTTCATCAATTAATTGTGCTGCCGAATCGATAAACCCAACGTCTTTATAATCAAAATACCTGCCCTTCAGAGGGGGAAATAAAATCAAAGGAATGCCGGCATTGCCAAAAACGAGCATTTCAAAATCGCGCTTTAAATACTGCGTATACCATTTGTGATAATTTTCCTGCATTTTAATTACTTACAATAATTTATATTGAATATAAAGAAGCTGTATTTATAAATCCATTACGAATAAAACGGACTTGAGCATATCAATAAAAAAAGCCGCTGAATTATTATCGGTTCAGCGGCTATTTTATTAAGTAGATTTAATTAAGCTTGTGTTTTAAAGCTTTGAAGCATCTTCATGTAGTTTGCACGCTCAAATGCTGCGGGTTCTGCTACCGATTTTTGGCTCATGCTGCCTTTCATCATCTGAATGGATGGATATTCGTTTTCTTCCATCCAGCGTTTTATGCCTTCAATCAGTTCTCTAGTTCTGCCGATACCTTTTAACAGAAATTCTGAAGCTATCATTGCAACATCACTGCCTGCCATTATCACTTTAATTATATCCTGATGTGTATGAATTCCGCTTGTAGCAGCCAGACTTGCTTTAACGTGTCCGTAAAGAATTGCTGTCCAACGTAACGGAAGACGCATTTCCCAGTTTGTGCTTAACATAAGATTTGGAACCACTTCAAGTTTTTCAAGATCAAAATCAGGTTGATAGAACCTGTTGAAAAGAACAAGCGCATCTGCGCCGGCATCATCAAGTTTTTTTGCCATGTTAGATGTAGAAGTAAAAAACGGACTCAACTTTATTGCCACAGGTATCTTAACATTTTTTTTCACTTCCTTCAAAACATCTATATACATGTTTTCAACTTCTGCGCTTGTCATATTTGAGTTTGTAGGTACATAATAAACATTCAGCTCAATGCCGTCTGCGCCAGCCTGCTCAATGCTCTGGGCATATTTTATCCATCCTCCTTTGCTAACTCCGTTCAAACTGCCAATAACCGGAATATCAACTGCTTTTTTAAGGTTGGCAATGTGATCGATATATTTATGAGGTGCAAGATAAAATTTATCCTGTTCCGGAAAGTACGTAACAGCTTCCTGGTAGCTTTCCGTACCGTTAGTTAAATAATGATCTAATTCACCGGATTCATGTGTAATCTGTTCTTCAAACAAAGAGTAAACAACTACGGCGGCTGCTCCTGCATCTTCCATTGCTTTTACATTATCAATACTTTGTGATAATGGAGAAGCTGAATGTATAATTGGATTTTTCAGTTTCAGTCCCATATATGTTGTTGAGAGATCCATATTAACTCCTATTTTTTTCTTAATTCATTTTCTTGATTCAACTAACTTAATTAACAGCATCAAAAAAAATTTAGTTAGCTGCTTCTTCTTTCTTCTCTTCACCGTTTGTATAATGCATCTCTGCCATCTGCTCGTAGAACTTCCATTTCTTTGCAACTTCTTCCTGAGCAAGATTCAATAGAACTGCAGCCTCTTTTGGATGAGACTTTGTTAACATCTTGTAACGTGTCTCATTGTATATGTAATCTTCAAGTTTAATCTTAGGAGCTTTGGAATCAAGCTTTAACGGGTTCTTGCCTTCTTTCAAATTTTCAGGATTATACCTGAACATTGTCCAGTAACCGCTGTCTACTGCAAGCTTCTGGCATTCCATACCCTTTGACATATTAATACCGTGAGCGATACAGTGACTGTAAGCAATTATGATTGACGGTCCATCATATGCTTCTGCTTCAAGAAAAGCTCTTAATGTTTGTGCATCATTGGAACCCATAGCAACTTTTGCAACATAAACATTTCCATAACCCATTGCCATTAACGCAAGGTCTTTCTTTGCATTTGGTTTACCTGCTGCTGCAAATTTTGCTACCGCACCCATTCCGGTCGATTTTGACATCTGTCCGCCGGTGTTTGAATAAACTTCTGTATCAAGTACAAGGACGTTAACATTCTTTCCGCTAGCAAGAACGTGATCAAGCCCGCCGTAACCAATGTCATAAGCCCATCCGTCACCGCCGATGATCCAAACCGACTTCTTAACAAGAATATCAGCTACTTCAAGTAATTTCTTTGCATCAACGGAATTTATACCCTGTAGTTTCTTTTTCAATTGTGCAACACGTTCTCTCTGGTCATAAATTCCTGCTTCATCTTTTTGATCTGCATTTAGTAAAGCATCAACAAGATCTTTTCCAATTTCACCGGAAAGTTTAAATAATAATTCTTTTGCAAATCCGTTTTGTTTATCAATTGAAAGACGCATTCCCATTCCGAATTCAGCGTTATCCTCGAACAGAGAATTTGACCATGCTGGTCCTCTTCCTTCTTTATTCTGTGCCCATGGAGTAGTTGGCAGGTTGCCGCCGTAAATTGAAGAACAGCCCGTTGCGTTTGCACATACCGCCCTGTCTCCAAATAACTGTGAAAGGAGTTTCAAATACGGTGTCTCGCCGCAGCCGGAACATGCGCCTGAAAATTCAAATAACGGTTGTTGAAGCTGCTGTGCTTTAATTACGCTTGTATTTATTAATCTTCTGTCAAGTTCTGGAATATCCAAGAAGAAATCGAAATTTGCACGTTCAAGTTCGCGGATTGGAATTTGCGGGATCATGTTAAGCGCCTTGAATTTTGTGTCTTTTTTATTTTTAGCGGGACAAACTTCAACGCATAACTCACATCCGGTACAATCTTCTGCTGCTACCTGGATTGTATAAGCATATCCTTCAGGGAATTCTTTGCCTTTAGCTTCCATCCATTTGAAGGTTGCAGGTTTTTTATCAACTAATTTTTTATCATAGACTTTAATTCTGATTGCTGCATGGGGACAAACCATGGCACATTTGCCGCATTGAATGCACCATTCAGAGTCCCACTCCGGTACTTCAAGTGCAATATTTCTTTTTTCCCATTGTGTTGTTCCAGTCGGGAATGTACCGTCTACAGGCATTTCACTAACTTTAACTTCATCGCCTCTTGCTTCCATCATTTTACCAAGCACATTGCGGACATAATCAGGCGCCTTTGCAGAAACTATTGGCGGAATTTGTATTGTACTGGTTGCTTTTGCAGGTACTTCAATTTTAAATAAATTTTCTAAAGTTTGGTCAACAGCTTCAAAATTCTTTTTAACAATTTCTTCGCCTTTGGCGCCGTAAGTTTTCTTTATTGATTTTTTGATCTGTTCAATAGCTTCTTCCTTTGGCAGGATTCCCGATATTGCAAAGAAGCATGTCTGCATAATTGTATTTACCCTGCTTCCCATCCCGGTTTTGTTTGCAACCGTATATCCGTCTATTACATAGAAATTTAGTTTCTTGTCTATGATCTGTTGTTGAACACGTGCAGGAAGTTTATCCCATGTTTCATTATTGCTGTATGGACTGTTCAACAGGAACGTTCCGCCGTTATCAATATTGCTAAGCACATCAGATTTTTCCAGGAGTCCAAATGTATGACATCCGACAAATTTTGCCGATTGAATCAAATATGTTGAGTGAATTGGTTTCTTTCCAAATCTCAAGTGAGAAATTGTTGTTGTCCCGGATTTCTTGGAATCATAAACAAAATAACCCTGGGCATAATTTTCTGTTTCTTCACCAATAATTTTGATTGAATTTTTATTGGCGCCAACTGTGCCGTCAGATCCTAAACCGTAGAATAAACAGCGGTGAACATCTTCACCTTCAATCATAAAATTCTTATCATAATCTAGACTTGTATGTGTAACGTCATCATTAATACCAACAGTGAAATGATTTTTTGGTTCTGCATTTTTCAAATTATCAAATACAGCTTTCATCATAGCAGGGGTAAATTCTTTGGAAGACAATCCGTAACGTCCGCCAACAATTTTCGGCATTTTTGCAAATGGCGGTTTATCTGAACTCATTTCTTCTGAAATTGCAGCAACAACATCAAGATATAAAGGTTCGCCTAGTGCGCCGGGTTCTTTTGTTCTATCAAGAACTGATATTTTTTCAGTAGTCTTTGGAAATGCAGCTAGCAAATGTTTTACTGAGAACGGGCGGTACAATCTTACTTTAAGAATACCAACTTTTTCTCCCAACTTTTGAGTTAAGTAATCAACTGTTTCCATTCCTGCTTCAGCGCCGGAACCCATTACAACAACAATACGTGTTGCATCTGGTGCACCGTAATAATCAAACAAATGATACTGGCGGCCGGTAATTTTTGCAAACTTATCCATAGCGCTTTGAACTATTTCAGGACAAGCATCATAATATTTGTTAACGGTTTCTCTTCCCTGGAAATAAACATCCGGGTTCTGAGCAGTTCCTCTCAACACTGGGTGTTCAGGATTTAATGCTCTATCTTTAAATTCTTTTACTTTTTCATTATCAATCATTGCACGGATATCATCGTCAGTTAATTCTTCCATCTTCATAACTTCTGCCGAAGTTCTGAATCCGTCAAAGAAATGAACAAAAGGAATTCTGGATTCAAGTGTTGCTCTATGAGCGATTGCAGCAGTATCCATAGCTTCCTGGACAGAATTTGATGCAATTAAACCAAAGCCGGTTTGACGCGTAGCCATAACGTCACTATGATCACCAAATATTGATAACGCAGCACAGGCTATTGACCGGGCGCTAACATGGAATACTGCAGGAGTTAATTCACCTGCAATTTTATACATATTTGGAATCATCAGGAACAATCCCTGTGAGGCTGTAAATGTAGTTGTTAAAGCGCCGGTTTGGAGAGCACCGTGAACAGCTCCTGCTGCTCCGCCTTCACTTTGCATTTCAGTAACGCTTGGTACAGTTCCCCAGATATTCTTGATCAATTTTGCTGACCAGGTATCCGATAATTCACCCATTGTTGATGATGGTGTTATAGGATATATTGCTATCACCTCACTCACTCGGTAAGCCACATGCGCAGCCGCTTCGTTACCATCAATTGTTATTTTTCTTCTTTCCATTGATTCCTCAGATTTATATTGAAATAATTGTCTACTTTAACCTACTTATAGATTCAAATACCTTGCCACTAAAAGACTTTAAAAGAGTAGTTTTTTAACGGGTTTTCAATCTTTTTCGTTGGCTTAGCATTTATTCTTCTAAGATTTAGAAAACATTTGCTCTCAAATCTTATTTTTAAGAAATTCCTAAAAATGACGGTTTTTAAAATATTAATAAGTGATGAGAAATAAAAGACATGATTGTCTTTGTATTAGAACTTAAAGTAATTGGTTTATAGAGCCAAGATTTTTAACGGCAATAACCATTTTGTTTATTCTGAATCTTGTTATTGTTATATTTTCCAATCAAATGATTGATTCAAATGGAAAAACAAGATATCATTAAGTATTGGATAAAGACTTCGGAAGATGATTTGTCTTCTATGATAAGTAACTTCAGTGCAGGTAATTATGATTGGGCACTTTTCATAGGACATCTTTCTTTGGAAAAGATTCTAAAAGCCCTTTGGGTTAAAAATAATACAGGCGATATTGCACCTAAAACCCATAACTTAAAAAAGATAGCTGATGAAGCAAATTATCCAATTTCAGAAACTGAATCAATGCTTTTATTGGAGATAAATGATTTTAATCTTGAGGCACGTTATCCGGATTATAAATTCGATTTCCATACAAAATGTACCAAAGAATTCTCAGAAAGATATATTAAAAAGATAAAGGAATTGCATCAGTGTATAGTCAATCAGATATAAATAGTATTGTAAATAATTTTATCAGTCTTGTTTCGGATGAATTCCCTTTAACGGCAGTATATTTATTCGGCTCCTATGAAAAAGGTGACGCTCATGGCTATAGTGATATTGATTTGGCAATAGTATCTGATAAGTTTGAGGGCAGCCGTTTTTTTGATAAAAAGAAGTTGAACAAATATATTTTAAAAACTTCTATTGATCTTGAAATACATCCTTTTAGAACTGAAGATTTTACTGAGGATAATCCTTTTGTGAAAGAAATAATACAAACGGGACTAAAAATAGTATAGTTAGTAGTTTCATTGAATCCCCATCATCTTCATTAACCTTTTACTCCATAACTTTTGGTAATATTGATTAATTATAAAATAAGCTTTAATTTCAATTGGGCTTGTTGTTACTTATCGAAAAACCCTGAGTGAGGAATAAAAGTTTTACCATATAGAATTTTGTTTCAGGAATCAGAATTGTAGTTGTGGAAGCATATACATATCTATGCTCCACAATCAATAATTACTTGCAGTTTTAGAAATTGTTATGTTGTTAAGGAGTATAGAATGGGATCTTATGCTTCACTTTTGTTCCGAGACAAAGAAGTAAATTCATACAAATCATTTATTCCTCCAGAATTATTACTTCTGTTTGATAAAAATTGCCTTGTAAAAAAAACAGAACTAATTGAAGGCGAAGATTACGAGACATTTAAATATATCACTAGTGTTAGTGATGCATGCTCTCGTCTGGATAAAAAAGGATTAACTTTTATAAGATTCAAAAAGCTTTACGAAGAATTTAAGTCGAAAGAATTATTGAGATATCAAGGTGACGGTAAGTTCTTTACAATTGCAAATAATTTGACATATGAAAGATATTGTGAAGCAATAAAACGATATGAAAGAAAAGCTCCAAATTTTTATTTACAGTCTCATGAAATAGAAAAGTTATTCCCAGATGATGAAGAAATTATTCTTGCGTTTGATGAAGACATTTTTAACCCAGAAAGCAATATTTATTTTGACGAAGCTGGACATTTAATTTTTATACGTGCCTTATTAGAAGTATTTGACAAATCGGACAAAATTGAATTAGATTTTTCTTTTTTAGTCTACGCTGGTTACATTGAAAAAGAAGAAGCAGAAAACTTATTTGAATATTTCCAAAAAGTAATGCTTCGACGAATAAATCTTGATTATCAGATATATGGTTATTTATTGAAGGATGACCCTCAAATAACTGAAAAACTTAAACAGAAAATTATGGAATATGATGAGGATGATTTCTTAACAAAAGTATTAGAACCATTATTAACAAAGCTTAATTATGAAAATGTAAAAATAGTTGAATCACACGGTAGAAATGAATTCGGGTCCGATATTTTACCATTTCGTTATAAGAATGAATTGGGTTTCTATGAATATTACGCTCTACAAGCAAAAGCTGTAAAAATTCATGGTATTTCTTCTCAAGATGGAAATGCTGGAGAAATTATCAGTCAATGTATGCAAGCTTTTGCAATATCGTTCATAGATAATTTAGATAATGAAAGAAAAAATATTGATAAGTTCTTCATTGTCACAAATAAAGAAATAACACCGGATGCAAAAAGAGTAATCGAAGAAGCAATTGAGAAAAATAGATCAATAATATTTTTAGATATTAATAAAATTGTTGAGCTTGTAAAAATAAAAGAACTTGCTTCATTTATTTTGTTTTATACTTGAATACTACATAACCTGCCGCTCAACACGGTCAGCGTTTTTCATTACGGCATTTGTGAAAATGAAAGTTGTATTGTAAATATTAATTGCTCTTAAAGTATGGTGGCCGAAACATATTTATAAATAATTATCGGCATAGCTTTTCAGTGTTGCATTGTTGTTCTGGGCAGCGCTTTAGTTGCCATGCCGTTATAAGCTTAATGGAGGTAACAATGTCTCCACAAGATGAATATGATGAAATGTTCATTAAAAAAGATCGCAAAAAATTAAAGGCAGCATTTAAGCAAGTAGCAGATATTAGAAAATTCGAGATTGAACTTTATTGGAAACGGGCAACATACTTTTGGACATTAATAGCAGTCGCGTTTGCTGGTTACTTTGCTGTCCTTTCGTCAAACTCGCTTGAAAATAAATATTTCTTTTCTTTCGTTGTTAGCTCAATTGGTTTAGTATTTACTTTCGCTTGGTATTTAGCCAATAGAGGCAGCAAATATTGGCAAGAAAATTGGGAGAATCATTTAGCCTTACTTGAGGATAATATTACCGGCCCTTTATACAAAACACTACTGCAGCGGCCTGAATTAAATTCACTATCAGAAAAATATGTTACTGGACCTTTAGGCGTTTCGGTATCAAAAATAAATCAGTGGTTAAGTTTTTTTGTTTTTTTTATTTGGCTCGTATTAGTGATATATGCTTTCATTAAATCAATTTGTATACTCGACTTGCCTTATAAGACTTGGCTTTATTTAATTGGGAATTTGCTAATAATTATCTCCATATTCTTTTTTTGTATTAGCATGTTTGTAAAAGGGAAAACGTATAAAAAAGAACAAAATCCAAATATGTTAAAAAGAAAAACCAAAATAGGAGAACGCTTATAACCCGCACTTCAATGGCGGCCGCTTCTTAGATACGCTTATAATTAGTTTTTTAGAGTTAGTTACTCAATAATGTGTGATTAGTAAACAAACTGATTATAAAAATAAAGTTGCATTGACAATACTTAATCGTTTGTTCTTGGCTGCGTATTAGGCGCAGCGCGGTTATGTGTGCTATGGATAAATCTGATATGATAAAATTTGAGAATGACTTCCCTTCATTTGACACAGCAATAATTAATAAATGTGTTGATATGAAAAAAAATCTTTGGGAAATATCATAGTAGATATTAAATGTAATTATTAAGGTAAATTAATGACATCTACGGCTGCAACAGAGTTTAAAGAAAATTTTAGGGACATATGAAATTGATTGATAAATATACGGAATTGAAACCTCTTATTAGAAACAAAACTATTAAATATGGGGGGTGGACTGTTATTAAAGGAGATAAAATTAAAAAACTCAAAGGTGTTTCAATAATAGGAGGTAGCCTAAGACTACTTGATAGTGCAGTTGAGGATTTAGGTAATTTAAGAATTATTAAAAAAAATTTTTGGATTCACCAATATCATTTTTATAGCCCATTAAAAAGTTTAGGAAAACTTGAAGAAGTTGGGGGTGATTTGAGATTATCTAATTCAAATGTTGAAGATTTAGGTAAATTGAAAAAATTGGGAAAACATTAACCTTAAGAAACACTAGTGTCAAAAGTTTAGGCAAACTTCAATATGTTGGTAAAGATTTAACGCTTCCAAAAGAGTTAAAAGGGGAAATTGATATTGAGAAGGTGCATGTAAAAGGTAGAGTAATCTTTTTGACCAAAATTTCCTCAATAACAAAACCTGTACATTTTGAACAATTGGGACTGACTAAATCATTATATAGAATACCAAATCCAGTAGAACCAAGGCTTACCATTTATGAAAAAAACAATGGCGATTTGAGTGGATGGGAGCCAAATAAGAAAATAGAAGAATTTAGTAATTATTTTATTGATTCCTTTTTTAAAAACATTTTTATAGATATAAAAAGGAATGATGAATATGTTTCAATGTTAATAGAAGAAATTAATAGATTAAAAAATATTCGTGGTTATTTATGGGCAGTTAAAGAAATGATTAAGATTAGAGAGCACTATCCATCGAAAAATAGAGAGGTCAACCTTTTAATAGAAAAAGTTTTGTGGGATAATTGTGCCTTTAAACATCTATGGCAAATTTATAAAAATAGTGATTATTTGCAACCTTCTCTTGTCTATGCTTATCAGAAATTGCTTAAAAAAAAACTATTAGACGCAGATATCATTTTGAAATGGGGAGGAATTAGTAGTTTGACCGAGTTTGGAGTAAAATATATAAATGAATTAAAACCATTTATTCTAACCAGTCTCAAAAATTATGAGAAAACAAAAAAGAAAAAGTTTTTTAATGTTTTCTTTAGTGAATATTATTTCTTTATTCCTAAAAACAATATTCATAACGAAGATATTTCTTTAATTATGAAAATTAAAAATGATAAAGAAGATTTTTCTAATTATGAACAGGAGTATTATAAACAATTCTATCGTAATGAAAAAGATTATGCTCATTATGAATTCCTTGATCGGTACAATATTAAAAAAGGCTATAATCCTTTAACACATGTGGTTAGAAATGCTCTTTACAATGTTTGTTCAATAATTTTAACTGATGCAGAAGATTTATTAAGAGTTAGTTTGGGATTGCCTAAAATTGGTGAGGGGTGAATTGCTGAATCAGAATTATATTATAAATTAGTTCAAGCATTTCCGAAGCTAGATATTATTCATCAAGGAAGGCTTAAATGGTTAGGTAAACAAAGTTTAGATATTTACATCCCTCAAATAAAAATTGGAATTGAATATCAAGGATTTCAACATTTTGAACCTGTTGATTTTTTTGGAGGAGAAAAAGCATTTAACTATAGAAAGAAGCTTGACGAAAAGAAAAAAATGCTTTGTGATAAACATAGATGTAAATTAATTTATGTTTTACCAGGTTATGATTTTGATGAATTGGTTTACACTATTCAAGACCGGATTGATCATAAATTCCTATAGTAAAAACAGTTTATTATTTTTGTTTAATTAATTTTAGGCTCGCCACAGCCTGTCCCGCTTGTCCCGTTTTCCGTTAGTTAACGGATTGTGGAGCCTGTCCCGATGTCTTATGTCGGGAGACGTTTTTTTGTCGAGGGCTGTTTCCCGACGCTCTTTGTCGGGAGTGTACCGTGGCGCACTAGAAAATGTTAACAAATTATAAATTATGCTTTATGTTCAATTGGGCTTGTTTTTACTTATCGAAAAACCCAGCACTAAGAAATAAAAGTTTTACCAAATAGATTTTTGTTTCAGGTTTTAGAATCGTAATGCAGGTATCTATATACCGTAATTATTAATTTTATGCAGTATAAGTTTTAGTTATTTAGCTAAATGGAAAAAGTATAATGGCAATATCAGATGAAATAATGCAACATCTTCATTGCCCTGGATGTTCTAACAATTTAATGAAAATTGGAAATTCATTAATTTGTAAAAACTCTGAATGCAAATTGGAATTCCCCATTGTAAATAATATACCCATTATTATTTATGAGGAGAATAGTGTATTCAACATCAAGGATTTTGCAGAAAATAAAAACACAACATTTAGTCCAAAGAAAAACATATTAAAAGAATTTCTTAGCGCATTAATTCCTACAATCAGCAAAAATATTAAAGCGCAGGTTAATTATAAAAAGTTTAGTGAGCAGCTTATTTCTTTTTCTTCAAATCCTAAAGTTTTAGTTATTGGCGGAAGTATTTTAGGTCAAGGGATGGAGTCATTGTTATCATATTCATCTATTAGTCTAATCGAAAGTGATGTGTCATTTGGACCAAGAACACAGATAATTTTTGATGCTCATAATATCCCATTTCCGAATGAATTCTTTGATGGTGTAATAATTCAAGCAGTATTAGAACATGTTATTGATCCTTATAAATGTGTTCAAGAAATTCACCGTGTACTGAAAAGAAATGGTTTAGTATATGCAGAAACACCATTTATCCAACAAGTTCACATGGGCAAATATGATTTCCATCGATTTACGCACCTAGGTCATCGCCTATTATTTCGTAATTTTTCTGAAATCGAAAGTGGTGCTGTATGTGGACCTGGTATGGCTTTGGCGTGGGCGTATTGTTATTTTTTTTATAGCTTTTTCAAATCAGAACGAATAAGAAAGTACCTTAATATAATAGTTCATTTCACATCCTTTTACTTAAAGTATTTTGATTATTATTTAATTAACTCAAGTTGACCGCCTAGAAGCAAAAAGTTCAAAAGCAGCGAAAAGATAAAAGATTTATTAAATTAACACAAGTACAACAAGCTCATAGGTAAAAAAATGTTAAGACTACAAAGGATCCCTTTGCAGATAGAACTCTTGCTTATTGAGCTGCA
>PMDS01000102.1:18379-42171 GCA_003155655.1 Melioribacter sp. | reverse complement strand
TATCACCCATGCCGGGCGAACAAAAGCGGTCAAGAACCATTTCTTGACCGTAAAAAAACTAGTTCTCAGACAGACTCATCATCCTTGACTGCCCTGGAATGCCTAATGAATCACGGAGGGCAACCGTCAGCGCACATCGACGCATTATATCCGTAAAGGACCGCACAAATCGGACATGCAATCAGTAGTGCTGCAACATTACCATACACTGGTACTTCAGTACCAGCCACTACCCAAACACCACAACAAAGTACTCCAAGTCCACCAAAAGAAGCCCAACACTTTGCTCTGCATCTGTTACCTTCATCGCTCCCCAATACAACTGGCTGCCCAGCCTTTAAGAGTTGAACGCCACTACCTGACAGTTTTGATTTATAAAAATTAGCAGCATCTTGAAGTACTGGCAAGAATGGGTTAATTACTGTTGCTGTTTGAGAAGGAATAGCATCAGTTAAACGAGCTGCACCTTCTAAATTAGAGAATTTTGATTTAGCAAAATCTAACGAACCGTTCCAGGTCTTTTCATTTAATGAAACTTTAACGCCTGCTATACCGGTGGAAGATTTTCCCTCTTCCAAAAAAATATTTGACGCATCTATATCGACACGATAATTTAGGCCAGTACCATATGCGGAAGTAAAAACCCGACCTATGCTCTCAGATGAACGAATTACCCCACTTTGTAAAGTAAGTGTCGTATCATTTCCACTTAAAAAAACTATTTCACTATGGTGTCCATTTGAAGATGATATTTTAGAAATAGTCATTTTGATAATTTTTCCATCACTGGTTTTGTATGAAGCGCCCGTTAATTCACCATTGGCTAAAGTGTCTCTCTTTACTTTTGGACCTGCCTCTGAATTTAATACTATATTGTTAGATAGCGGTTCATAACAAGAAAATAATAAACCTAACAAAAAGATCATAAAGAATAATTTGATTTTCATTTTATTTACTCCTTAATTATTTTGTTCCATTCTTTTGACTTTTTAGTGTCACCCTTTTTTTATAGTGGTTTCTGAACTCCACTTTTATTTTGCTTTTTTTCAAACAGTCAAGAACTATCAAAACGCAATATGCAAAATGTACCAACGCTTATTTAGTCTGCTTGAGCCGCGCGGTTAGCCAGCACTTTTCAAAAATGTACTGCAATTCCCAAACGAATCGAATTAAGAGTAATTTGCCATCCATTTGAGTTAGACTTGGTTTCACTCTGGTTAAAGGAAGTTGGATAAGTCGTTTTACTGCTATTATCACTGTCCGTCCAATAACGAAGAACTGATATTTGATATTCTGCCAGCATGCTCACATTCGAAGTGATAAAAGTTTCACAACCTAAAGTTCCTCTTAATCCAATGCCCCACGTTAAAGAATTGCTTTCAGATTCGCTATAGCTATTTGGAATGGATATTGTTCCGCTGCTGTTTGTAGTACTGCTAGACCATGACTTTCCATAAGTGCCCAGGATACCACATCCAATAAATGGACGAATATCTTTTTTAGAAGTCAATAGATAAATGTAAGATGCAACAAAATCAACTGCATATCCTTTATCGGTTTGGGAGTTGTTATCGTCCTGATAGTACGAGTAGTCCGTTGCTGAAGTTGTCTGGTTATCGCCTCCTTTTGAAGTATTCGAGTTAAGTGATAAGTCGATTGTAAAACGCAATTGCGACTGTTCCAAAACTGGAATACAATAGGATGCTGCGAGACCACCAATGATATGGAACTCGATGGCCTGAGTATTTTCTGATTGATTGTTATTAACAGTGGGGGGCAATTCTTGAGCATTGACTAGAACGGGGATAAATAGAAAAGTAATAAATAGAAAAGTAATAAATAGAAAAATACTGCTTAAACAATTATAACTTTTATGCATTGGATCCTCCTGTATGATGTTTAAAATGCATGATAAGCTGTTTTATTATCATTCCGCTACGCTGAACAATCCGCAGCGGCAAACTAAAAAACACTCTACTATCCTGTAAAGGAATAATCTATATTAATTTTAGATATACTCTTTGGAGAAATAGGAATTAGGAAGATTATCAGCCAAAATTGGGGATCAACAAAAATTGCCCCAGAAAGTAAATGAAACTTAAAGAAAAATTTTAATTATTCAAATTGTTTTTTACAACCTCACCCGACCTCTGGTCTCCCTCTCCTTACCAAGCCTGTCCCGTGTTTTTTACGGGGGAGAGGGGACAGGGGTGAGGTTTTTTTAAACTTTACACCACGGTCAAGAAATGGTTCTTGACCGCCTGAGAATTGCCACTTATAANNATTTTTGTTAACCTGACAACATTGGGTTAAAACCCTTCCGCCTTAGATGGTCAAATCTCACGAGAGAAAAATAAATTAATAAACCCAGGGAATTAATTTCCAGGTATCTTTACAATATTTTAAATAATCATTTCCAAATGCATCAATTAAAGCCCGTTCTTCTATTTGAATACGGTTAACAAGTCCAAATGCAAGTGGAACGAGCAATAATGCAATTGATATTAAATTACTTAGGCATACTCCCAATCCAAAGAATGATATCAGCATTCCCAGGTAAGAAGGATGACGTATATATTTGTAAATACCGGTTTGAATAATAATATGATCCGTTTGTATTGCAACATTAACAGTAAAAAACCGGCGCAGGGTAAATATGGCCAGCCAGCGGACCACAAGACCTAAAACAATAAGAATTAAACTGCCTAATTGAATGATATGGTAATTAATATATATGCGTCCGTACCGTGTAAAAGAAATAATAATACCAACAGTAATTGAAATATAAATTACAAGAATTAATCTTTTACCGGATCCTAAATCTTTATCTTGATTATCGCTTTTAGAAAACCGCAAAAACTGTAACAGGATTTCAGATACAATCCAGAAACCACAAACAATTATAAACAGGTAACTTATTTTCATTTTTATAATTTATAATGTTTAACTATTACTTATGGCTAACAATCCGCCGCGGCGGTTTTAAAAATATTTTCCTGTTCTGTAAAAGAATAATCTCTTTTAATTCTATATATACTCTTTGGATAAATGAAATTAGGAAAACAACCCCCGCCTGCGCAAAAAAAACTAGCTTCGGCGGGCATTCAGCCGGAATTGGGGAACACTAAAAATAACCCCAGGGAGTAAATGCAACTTAAATATAAATTAAAATGCAGTCAAGAAATGGTTCTTGACTGCCCAGGAATGATTAAGACAGAGACTTTGCCGTCCGGCTCAGATAGAGAAATACCCGCTTTGTTCTGTCAGGAATGGTCCCTGACAGCCGGAGAATAAGGTAGATTTTAGCAGACATCATATTTTTTAGATAATAAAAACTAAATTTTATAGACTGATTCAATTCTTATTTTTAATTCTTTCTTTAGTACAGTAATTTTCCCACTATAAATTATATGGTTAAATCCCCTTAAATCGAAAGGAATGTCCTCAACCTTTTGTGCTATTAAAATCACTTCTTTTTTAAGTGCATGAGCATAACCTATCTCATAATAAACATTTGCATTCTGACCAGTCATGTCACCGATAATAATGTGTGCTTTATTAATTCTTTCGTAAATATTATCAATTATACCCCGATTATCCTGAATTTCATCTGCTCTTTCGCATTTAAAACCAAGTTCTTGAACAACAGGTTTTATGCCGACATTATAAATATCGTCAAACACATCATTAAAAGGCATACAAACAAAACAATACTTTGTCAAAATAATGCGATTTATTTCAGTATCTAAATCATCGAAAAAAGTATCATTTTTCTCAATAAAAACAAAGTTGGAACTACCTGATAACATTCTAATCCATCTTGCTGTTACATATTGCGAAACTAAAATAATGCTAGAGGTTGGATATTTTTCAGAGAACTCTTGAGCTAATAATATTCCACCTTCCTTTTGTCCTCTAAATGGAATTAATACATCACAAATTACAATATCATACATTTTGGAAACAAGTTTTTCATAGCCATCCTCTGCTATAAAACTTATATCACATATGTAACCAGATAATGTTAGATGCTCTGAACATTCTTTTACGAAATCTTCTTCATCATCAATTATTAATACTTTTGTTCTCATTTAGAGCTTCTCTTAATTGGGAGTGAAACTTCAAAAATAGTACCTTTACCTAGGTAACTTTGACAGGAAATTGTTCCTTGATGATAATCAACACATTTCTTTACTAGATAAAGTCCAATTCCTAATCCACGAGGTTTTGTAGAATAATTTATTTTAAAGATATGAGGTATATTTTCTTGAGAGATGCCCTTACCGTTATCTATAAAAATAATTTATATATTCTTAGAGGTGTTTTCATATAATGTTTTAATCTCAACTTTACCTTTTTTCTTATCAATAGCATCAAAAGCGTTTGAAACTATATTTTCGATTAGATGCCATAATAATTCACGATCTCCCTCAATCTTAGGTAAATTTTTTTCTAGATTTACTTCAAATGAATCCAAATTATTGTATTCAGATTGTTTTATAACATTGTGAATTAATTCGTTTATATCTAATAATTTAAAAATAGCGGGTTCTCGTCCAGCGACATTTCGAAGTCGCTCTGAAATCAAACGGATGCCCTCAATAGATTGCCTTAATACATCAAGTTCTTTAAGGAGTTTTTGATCAATCTTATCAGGGCTCTTCATTATGCTATCATAGATATCATTACTCGCAATTCTTGCAGACCCAATATATTTTCCAAGATTGTGTAAAAATCCATGAAGTATATTTTCGAGAAATTCCATAGCAGTATCAGGGATCTCTTCAGTTTTTGGTGTTTCAACTATTATTTCTTTTTCTAAGACTATTTTTTCTAATGCCTTATTTACTAGTATTATAAACTCAGACATATTAAAATTACTTTTCTCAACAGCACCAAGAATACCAAGCTGATATAAATTTCGAATAATATTATACTCAGAGTACCCCGTAACGACAATGACTTTTGTATAAGATGAGTTTTTAATGATATAAGAGATTAAATTAAATCCACTTCGGTCTTCAATATCAAATTCTGATAGGCGAAGATCACATATAGCTATGTCAAAAGATTTTGTATTAATATATTTTAAGGCTTCCTCAGATGAAGAGGCTATACTAATTTTGACATTTGGTAAAGAATTAGAAAGTGTGTCTTTTAATGTTTCCGTCCACAATAAATTATCATCCACTATTAATATTGAATGATTCTTGTTCATTTAAAACTCTTATATAAATTAAGTAATCATGCTACGTTACTATTAAATAATCCGCCTATATTTTTACATCCCACACACAATTGGTCTTTAACGTCCTAAAAATCTTTTCCCACCCTGTAAACAAATAATCTACATTAATTTTAGATATACTCTTTGGAGAAATTGAAATTAGGAAGATTTACCCGCCTTAGGCGGGCATCCAGCCGGGATTGGGGAACACTAAAAATTACCCCAAGGAATAAATGCAACTTAAAGATAAATTTTAATTGTTCAAACCGTTTTTTATGCTCGTCACAGCCTGTCCCGCTTGTCTCGCGCTCCGTTCACTAACGGATTGAGGAGCCTGTCCCGACGTCTTATGTCGGGAGACGTTTTTTATCGGGGATGTACCGTGGCGCACTAGAAAAGGTGGCTGAATGTCCGGCTCCGTTAACTGACGGATGCCGGGTGTATCGAAGTTTACCTGCAGTAGGCATGGCCACCGTTAACAGAACTCACTAACCGTTCCGTTTGCCAAGTTTACACCGCAATATCATTGTGCTGGGCCAAGCCGGAGAATGGCGTCCTTTTAATTTACAGATCAGCCAATTCTAATCTATCTTACATTCCATTTTTGTTTTTGATTTACTTTTACTAACAATTGTTAATCCATTAGCCGCCATTTTCATTGACACATCCATATCAGTATTATAAGTATGATAAAATTCATCTTTTATATTATAAATAAAAATACCATCGCCTTCTCCCTTTGTGTCGCTGGTTAAATTAGGATCGGTTGTTGTAATTTCTAAATGAGATTTTACTTTAAAATATGAATCGCCGTTTTCGATCTTTTCAAGTAAAAAATTATTTATTGTTTTTATATTCATTGCTCCCATATTAGCCATCGGAATTTGAACAGGAACTTCCTGGTCAAATGACTCCCCAATTTTGACCGGTTTTTCCGGGAATTTAAACTTGTCAAATATTTCCCCCAGCATCTGCATAACAATATTTTTTAAATTTTCAGGTACGTTGCTCCCTTTGATTATAATACCGCTGATCTTATTGTCGGGGTGGTAAATGCCTTCCAGTTCAAGATTCTTAAAAATATTTTTAGAAGTGTCAATATTTTCTGCGCCATTTAGTTGTGACTTGGTATCAACTTTTTCAACTTTCATAAAAACTTTCATACTATTATCATCTCTTAAATCCCCGGTTTCTATTGTTTCTTCCATATTCACTGTAGTAACTACTTTCATAGGTATCTTAACCCCGGCTTGTTTTATCTGATCTATTAGAGAACTATCTCCCTCATAATTCATGTAGTTATCAGATATCACTTCAATTTTTAAATGATATATCTTATTTGGTTTGAACCCCACTTTTAATTTAACAGATTCTTGTGCCTGTGTTACATTAAGTAATAAAGTCAACAAGAACAGGCCAATAATTTTTAATTTCATTTTATTCTCCATAAGTATAACTATTAAACAAGCTGCCGGTACTTTAATTACAAATCAAGAAGTTATCATTTTTGAATTCAGTTATAATTTGTAAAAGTATATGGACTTAATAACTGAATAAATTTTTGCTGCTTGTTAATGAACAATTTATATAATTTTTAGATATACCATTTGACGAAATGAAATTAGCAAGATTAAACAACCTTTATTGGGGATTGTTAAAAACAACCCCATAGAATAAATGCAACTTAAAAATAAATTATAATTGTTCAAACCATTTTTTATGCCTCACACTTTATCCCTCTCCTTACCAAGCCTGTCCCATGCTTTTTACGGGGGAGAGGGGACCGGGGTGAGGTTTTTTTAAACTTTACACCACGGTCAAGAAATGGTCTCTTAACCGCCTTGCGCAAATTAAAACGCGGTCAAGTTTACCCGGCTCAGAATAATATTTTGTTAATTATAAACACAAATGAAATTATAAATCTTATTAACCAATGGATTTATCCATTGGTGTTTGGAAGAAGCATATAATCATTCAACGGTTTTAACCGTTTTGTTATTTAATGTAATTATAAACCGGTAAATCGGTTAACTTAGGCAGATTTGATGTGTTCGCCAACGGATAAATCCGTTGGTTACTGATAAATGTATCCTTAGCGGTAAAGAAATGTTCTCCTACTACATTGTTTCGCCCTCTTAGTCCCATTCTTTTTCCCGCATAATCTCATGGTCAAGAAATGGTTCTTGATCGTCCAATAAAAAGGAATCTTATCCGGATTCCTTTTCATGTGAAGCATATATCATAATTTTTATTTAAGCAAAAGCATTTTTCTAACCTGGTTAAATTCACCGGCTTGAATTGTATAGAAGTAAATTCCTGAAGGCAGGTTCTTTGCATCGAATTTTACTTCATAACTTCCGGCGGCTTTTTCTTCATTTACAAGCGTTGACACTTCCCTTCCAAGTAAATCGTAAACTTTTAGACTCACATAACCCGAAGCCGGTAACTGATAACCGATAACCGTTTCCGGATTAAAAGGATTAGGGAAATTTTGAGCTAAAGAATAATTTACAGGTATGATTTTATTATCATCTATGGAAGTTAATGATGTTACTGTTACAATGTTGCTGTAATCAGATTCATTGTTGAGATTGTATGCTTTGACCCTGTAGTTATAAATTTTTCCTGAATTGGTTTTAGCATCCCAGTAAGAAGTAGCGTCCTGTACAACGGAGTCAATAAGTGTAAAGTTTGATTCACTAAACAATTTTCTTTCAACTTTAAAACCAAGTTCATCCTTGGTATTATCAGTCCAGCTTAAAACAACCCAGCCTACTGCAGGTGATGCTGCTGTTAGCTGTGTGGGGGCATTAAGTGATGAAAATAAGGTTGTTATTGTTGCCACATTGCTGTAAGTCGATTGTGTATTTCCATTAAATGCAATAACTCTATAATTATATGTAGTTTTTTGAGCAACAGTATTATCCTGATAAGTAGTATAATTTGCCTGAACGCGGTCTAAAAAAATAAAATCTGTTTGCGTAGAAATTTTTCTTTCAATTGAAAATGCAACCTCATTGCTGGAATTATCATTCCATGTAAGAACAACCTTGCCAATACTTGGCGCTTTAGCAATTAAATTGCTTGGCGGATTTACGTCGGAAAATGCCGAAGTAACTGTGGCAATATTACTGTAATCGGATTCCAATGAAGTATTAAAACCTTTGATTCTATAGTCATATTGCCTGTTCTCTTCCACTGTTAAATCTAAATAACTTGTTGCTGCGGCAGGTGCTTGTCCTAGCAATGTAAAATCACTTTGTGATGATAGTTTCCGCTCAATCTTGAATCCTGTTTCATAATTAGAATTGTTGCTCCAGGTTAGCAATACCACACCGGGCTGAACAGCGGAGGCATTTAAATTTACCGGCGTTGTTGGTGCGCTTGCTAATGTGGTTACAGAGATAGTATTAGAATTACTGCTTATGCTATTTACATTAGCCGTTCTGACTCTGTAATAATAATTTGTATTTGAAGTTAAGATTGTATCAAGCTGGTATTTAATAACGTTTCCGACATTACGGTTAGTAAAGCCATTAACATAATTTGTAAAAAGATTATCAGTAGCAACGTCTAAATAATATGTTATTGAAATAGCTAAAGTGTCCCAATGGGCAGTAAAGCTTTTTCGGGTAATGTCTGTTGCAGGGCGGGCAGTAGTGGAAGGTAAAGATGTTGTTAAACTGATTATATTTGAAGGTCCGCTTATGCCAAATGAATTATTGGCTTGAACCCTGTAAAAATAAGTTGTACTTGCTGTCAATCCCACAACCTGAACTGATAAAAGATTACCAACATAAACATGGTTGTATCCGCTTATAATGGATGCAAAACCGGCATCAGTTGCAACATCAACAAAATATCCTTCAGCGCCTGTTGCTTCAGACCAATTGGCAACAAAACTATAAGAAGCAATATCTGTAGCAGCAACAGCTACAGGCGCCGGCGGGCTCTGCGCTTTTATTTTATTTTGAACCGAAAAGAAAAGTCCGGCAGTAATGAAAATTAAAAAGAATATTTTTTTTGAATTCATATGGCTTCCGAAATTTTTAATCGTTAAGAACAATCCGTAAACTTTATTTTTTGTTTTCATAAAACACCCCGCATAATATCAAAACACTTACTTTAAATTAAGGAATATTAGAGGTATGAACAATGTTTCTTATCACTTCACTAATCACAACAAAAAAGCTATTAAAGACATCTATCTTTCAAGGTTTAAATTAAATGAGCAAGAGTGCGCGCGGTTATTCTATATTAACCGGTTTAGGACGGGTAAAGTTTGCATTACTTCAGCAATTCGGTGACGGCAAGTGGTATTATTGGTGATCAGCAAACATTTGAAATCAGACAACGTCTTTTAACAAATTTGGAAATAGTTAATTCAATTCCTACTAAGTCCATGTTATGTCAAAACTATCTAAATCCTTTTAATCCATTTACAATAATTAGTTATCAATTACCGCTTTCGTATTATGTGTTTTTGAGAGTTTACGAAGTTCAAGGGAATGAAGTTGCATCCTTTGTTCATGAATACCAGCAAGCTGGCATATATAATTCTCAACCTTGCCTACCGCTTGTGGCTATGCCGGCAGGCAGGCTCTCAATTCGAAATTGTCTTCATCGTTTATTTTTTCAGATTACAAGCCGGTAGGTTTAGCCGGATAATTAAAATGATTTTTTTGAATTAATTGAAAATTAAATAATAATTGGTTAACATTTATGGTACACAATTTTTATATTCGTTTATGGGGAGTATATTATGAATAAGCTCATATCAATTATCACAATTTTATTTTTAGTATTAATCTCAAGTCTAAATTTTGCTCAGACTGCTTCCGGATTAATTGGTTATTGGCCTTTTAGCGGTAATGCAAATGATTTAAGCGGGTACAATAATAACGGGGTAATTCATAACGCTAGTTTGACAACTGATAGATTCGGCAATGCCAATAGTGCATATTTTTTTAACGGCAGCTCTTACATCGATTGTGGTAATAACATACCTCAGATTAGTAATGAGGTCACTATTTCTGTTTGGATTAAAACAAATGTTAATTCTGATTTAGTTTCCACTATTGTGGGTAAATACGGTTGGTCAAGTGCTATGCGTGGTTTTTTATTAGTTATGAAAAATAATTTTGTTGAATTTGGCTGGAGAGATACTTATAACGAGTATAATAAAATAAATAGCGGTAGTGCTGTTTATTATGATAATGTTTGGCATCATGTAGTAGCCACTCTTAATAATTCCATAGGGACTTTATGGATAGATGGAACTAAAATAGGTACATTAAATAACAACCATACAACTGTAAATATTTCTCAATCTTATAATTTATGTATGGGAGATTTATTTAACGGTGGAGTTGATCAAAATGATTACTTTAATGGTGCAATTGACGATATAAGACTCTATAATCGTGCTTTATCTGATATAGAAATCATGGATCTTTATCATGAAAACGGCTGGAATAAAACTCCTTCAGTTACAACTATTTCAAATCCCCAGTCTGGTGGAACAACCTCCGGCAGTGGAGTTTATGATTTTAATTCTAATGTTCAGGTAGTTGCAACGGCTAATAGTGGATACAAATTTATATGCTGGTCGGAAAACGAGAAAGTTGTTTCCACAGACGCAGCATATTCTTTTAATATTGTCAGCAATAGAAATCTTGTTGCTAATTTTGAACTTATTACTTTTACAGTTACTACAAGCTCCATACCATTTTCAGGCGGGACAACTAATGGCAGTGGTGTTTATAATGGTAATGCTAATGTTCGGGTGATTGCAACACCTAATCCCGGATATAGATTTGTCAATTGGACAGAAAATGGAACAACGGTCTCTACAAACGCTTATTATTCTTTTACACTAACAAGCAATAGAAATCTGGTTGCTAATTTCTACCAATATTCATGTACAATTGTAACAAGCAGTAACCCGGCAATAGATGGTGCTACAAGCGGCGGCGGCGTCTATGATACAGGCACAAATGTTCTTGTTATTGCTACTCCAAATTCCAAATATTTTTTTGTTAACTGGACTGAAAATGGAACTGAAGTTTCAAAAAGTCCAAATTATTCATTTACAGCAAGCGGAGACAGGAACCTTGTTGCAAATTTTTCAACAATTCCAACTCTATCTGTCTCACCGTTGTACATTGGTGTTACTTCAAATGCCGGTACAGGAATTTTCTTTGTAACAAATACAACCGGTGGTTCGATGAATTGGAGTGCATTTTCAAATTCAAGCTGGATAACTATTACCAGCGGAAGCAGCGGAACAAATAACGGAACAATAAATTTAAGCTACCAGGCAAATACAGGTAGTTATAGAGTGGGAACAATTACAGTAACATCAAATGGAGCTATTGGTGACCCTCAGACTGTTGAAATAAGACAATCACCAATCACAGATGTTGAAGATGTTAATGTTATTCCAACAAGGTTTATGTTAAATCAAAACTATCCAAATCCGTTTAATCCTTCAACACGGATACAATTTGGAATACCTAAAGAACGTTTTGTGTTATTAAAAGTTTATGATGTACTGGGTAATGAAGTTGAATCGCTTATAAATCAAGACCTTCCAACCGGAACATACTCTGTAAATTTCGATGCAAGTAAATTAAATAACGGAATTTATTTTTACAGATTACAAGCCGGTCAATTTAGTCAGACAAAGAAAATGATTTATTTAAAGTAATTAAATGACTAACTCACGTTCCGCATAATTTAATTTATAACCATGTNNCTCCACCGTAAAGAGGCTGTGTGAAAATAGGGTGTCAAGCACATTTTGGGTTCGTTTTTAGAATGAAATCAAAACATTTTTCTAAAAAAACCGAATTATTACACAGCCTCTAAACGGTGGAGTTATGAAGTTTTAAAATCAATTGGCGTAAATACCGTTTTTGCGTAACGTGAGTGACTAAATAACAATTTGGGATTTTTTATTGTAAGCGCCCGGCTAGCCTTCCTGCTTAATTCAGCACATACTATATAGAGTAAACCTGCCTGCCGCTTGTAGCTATGCCGGCAGGCAGGTTCTAAATTCTCAATTCTCCATTCTCAATTTAAATTGTCTTCTAATAATCTATATCTGTTTTATTCTACAGAGAAATTATTTTTCAGGCGAATATCTTTACACGAACTGCCAATTTCAATTTCCCAATTTCCCGGCATTGTTTTTAGATCATTTATTCCTGTATCATAAAATGATAATTCGGCAGCAGGAATTTTAAATGTCAGGGTTGCACTCTCACCCGGAGATAAACTAATCCTTTGAAATCTTTTCAATTGATTGATAGGTACCTTTATTGGTGCATTGTTACAATGTAAATAAACCTGCGCAACTTCATCACCTTTGAGCTTACCGGTATTCCGGATTTTAAATTGAATTTCAACATTACCATCTTTTTTAATTTTATCTGAGATGAGTTTTAAATCGCTGTACTCAAATTGTGTGTATGAAAGTCCATGACCAAACGGGAACAGAACCGGTTTATCAGTATACATGTATGTGCGGGGATGATTGATAAGATCGTAATCAGACATGGACGGCAGCTGTTCTGTTGATGCATAAAATGTTTCCGGAAGTCTACCGCCGGGATTAACATCGCCAAAAAGTACATCTGCAATTGCTTTACCTCCAAATTCACCTGAATACCACGCCTCTAAAATTGCATTTGCATTATTTTCAGTTCCTGCAAGGGCAAGCGGTCCTCCATTTACAAGCAAAATAATAATATTTGGATTAACAGATGCAACTGCTTCAATTAAATCCCTTTGAACCTTTGGTAATTCAATATTATTCCTGTCAAGTTCTTCTTGTGATATTCCCGGAGTGATCCCAAGTGCAAGAATTATGGCATCATTTCTTGCTGCAGTTTCTTTTGCATTGACAAAATCTTTCTGACCAAGATCCCAGGTTAACCGTGCAGTTGCACCTAATGTATTATCATAATATTCCATTACAATATCATATTCTTTTCCGGGTAACATCTTAATTTCAGCGCTGATTGGTTTTTCGCCATGGTCAGTCCAATCATCAATTATTAATTTACCGTTTACATATAGCCGTGCGCCGTCATCACAGCTTGTTCCAATATGGCGGATAGTATCAGGCGGAACTATTTTTCCCGTCCAACGGATTGAAAATTGATCTTCCGGAATACCCGGGGCTGGGGAATTTGTCCCATAATTAAAATTTATCATTGAATCTATTTTGATCAGGGCAGGTTTTCCTGATAAATTCATATTATTAAAATATTCGCCCTTTACACCTGTTTTATTTGTCCCTTCAATTTTGGAAAAGTATTTCGCTTCAATTGGTCTTAACAAACCGCCGCCAATGCTGCAGCCCATTGAATATTCAACTTTTATTCCAAGAGATGCTGCTTTTTCTTTTATGCCTTCAAGAGGACTAATAGTAAAATTAGGAAAGCCGGCATAAATACCAAGCTGGGCATCTTCGGCGTTTGGTCCAATTACAGCAATCGATTTAACTTTTTCTTTATTTAATGGAAGTATGCCGTTGTTCTTAAGAAGAACGATTGATTTACGTGCAACTTCAAGAGCAAGTTCACGGTTTTCTTTGCTATCCAGTTTTTCTTTTGTAATTGAACTATACGGAACAACTTCCGGAGGATCGAATTCACCAAGCCTGAAACGTGCAGAAAGTACTCTTTCTAAGGCACGGTCAAGATCTTTTTCTGCCAATAATCCTTTATCAAGAGCTTCTTTTACATAATGACGGTATTCTTCACCGCAATCTAAATCACATCCGGCAAGAATACTTCTTGCCGCTGCTTCAGCGCCGGTCTTAAAGAAGTGATGCCCATATACCATATCGCTAACAGCTCCACAATCCGATACTACATACCCTTCAAAACCCCATTTGCGCCTCAACAAATCTGTCATTAAAAATGTATTAGCATTACATGGAATATGATTTAATTCATTATATGCACCCATGATTGAATAAGCCTTACCTTCAACTATTGCTTGGTGAAATGCCGGCAGATAGTATTCAAACATGCTGCGCATATCAACATCGGAAGAACCGGTATGACGGCGCTCTTCTTCATTGTTTGCCATAAAGTGTTTAGGAGTTGAAACTACCTTCAAATAATACGGATCATCTCCCTGCATACCTTTAATAAACGAAACACCCATCCTTGAAAGCAGATATGGATCTTCACTGTAGGATTCTTCATTTCTGCCCCAGCGTGGATCACGGGCTATATTTATAGTCGGGCTCCAATAAGTTAATCCTTTGCCTCTTGTAACATTATACGCACGTGCTTCATCTGATATTGCCGTGCCAACACGATGAATTAGGTCCGGATCCCAGGTGGCGCCCATTGCAACACCCTGCGGAAAAGATGTTGCACCGCTTGCAAGTAATCCGTGCAGCGCTTCACTCCAATAATTGTATATTTTTATTCCTAACCGTGGAATTGAATCTGTTTGATTTGTTAATTGGTTAATTTTTTCGTCAACGGTCATTAACCTGATCAAATCAGAAAGTCTTTCTTTATATGAATTGGGCTTAAATACATTTATTATAACAGTACTGTTTATCTTCTCTTTGCTTGCTTCCTGTCTAGAAAGAGATAATAAATAATAACCCGGACGAGGAAATGTTACTTCTGTAACCGGGCTCATTGCGTTTTTAAAAACAACTTCAGAATTCTGAGGACATTTCCATTCAACCCGCATTTCTTTGGATGATACAATACCCATAAGTTGTGCAGAATGAGTTTTGTCCCAATTAATTATCTGGTTGTCCCCGGCTTTTATTGTTATTGTTTGTGCAGAATAAGGGATAGAATTAAGAAGAGATAAAAATATTGCACATATAAAAAATTGAATAAGTCTCCGGTCCATTTAATTCTCCGTAAAAAGTGATAAATACTTAAGAAAATATTTATTACAAATTTACTTTTATTTAATCAGAATAACATTCTGCTTATTTAAAATTTAACAGTCAATTTCAACATTATTATTGTCTATTAGCTCAACATGTTATAAAAACCTTTGAAAATAACTACGTAACCCGGTTTAACCAGGCATTAAATACAGGGTCGGAAGTGAGTGCGGACTTGCCCTGCTACGCCGGTTAGGCCCAGTCTAAATTGGGCAAATAGGCTCTCTGCACCGGGCAGATGTAAAGCGGGTTAGACCGTTATTGATTTTTGTTTTTGTTTATAATGTCAAAAGGAATTTTTACGTCGGCATAAACTTGCCACAATTCAATTTTTCCATTTTTGATGACCGCTTTCCATGAAGCAGGCAAGTGCCAGTAGTTTTCTTTTCTATCACTCTGCCCTTGAAACGTAGCGCCCGCAAAACCAAAGGCTGCTACTGTGTCACCATCAAGAAACATGTCTGTAATTTCAATTTTATAGTCGGGGAACCATTGTAAGTACACAATCCAGCTAGCCCGCATTTTTTCTTTTCCTACAGTTTCATTGCCCTGTGAATCAATGAATTTATGGTCGTCAGTCATAAGCGAGCAAAGTTTTTCAACGGTATGCTCGTTAATTGCGTTAATAAAGTTTTCGATAATTTGCCTGTTCATAGAATTAAATCCTCTTTGGTTATTCTGAGCGCTGATTGCAGGCGCTTAATATTCCATTCCGTTTTATAATTTCACATCGAAACTGAAACAATCGGATATTACAAATATTAACAAACATAATGATTATTTTATATTTCGTTAATCATTACAGGGTATTTATATATTTCTTCATATTCTTCAATAGACTGGTTCATAGATTTACTAAAATCAATTTCATAATCGCCATCTTTACTCGGGTAAATGATTTGGAGGATTGGGTTTTTACTTTCATTATTGAGGAATTGAAGAGCCTTATCATGGCGAGAATAGAGAGAGAGTTGCATTAAGCCGTGAATATCATTCGAACCTTCTATCCAATATTTGTATTTACTATCAACAATTCTATTTTCCGAGGGGATAATAAAATCTGGCCGTAATCTGGACCTCCCTAACCTAGTCTCAGAATAACCTGTCTGATGATACCCAGCAAGCGTATCCGGATATTTCTTTCTCAACAAAACCTCACAATAACGCTCAAATAACTCCGGCATATTAATATAAAATGGTGGGATTGTCTTTGCTTTCTTCGTTATATCAGCATTCAGAGAATAACCTATCCTATCAAGAATAAGCTTTGCTAAATGCAATGCTCCCTTATAATCTTTATAAAATATATTGTGATGCATTTCCGACAAGTCTATACGATTGACTGATACTGTACTCACATGTTCAAAAGCCGTGAGATTAAATAGCAACAATTCACGCAACTGGTTATTAGTCTTCAAGAACTGGTATATATATTTTTGTGATTGAAGAAGAGCAGTCTTGAGAATTCTATTTTCTAAACAATCTACAGTATGAATCTGATACACACAATCTGTTTGAGTTATAATTCCTTTCTTTAACTGATTTTTAATGGTTGTGTTAACTGATATTTTCCCTTTTGTTTTATTATTTAGAGTTTCCCTTATGCTGACATAATTTTTTTTCAATCCTCGTTTTACAATATTTCGCGCTTTCATTAAAAAGTCAGCAATTAGTAATGGAGTAAGATAATCACTAAAATTATGAGGAACTACAATACTAGGTTCATCAATATTTACTTTATAGCATTCATTAAGATGATTACTAACAATTGGGTGAGTTAAGCATGCTAAAAGTAATTTTTCAAAAGGGATGTCACTATTTTTAGGTTTTACCCAGATTACTCCTTTATGTTCTTTATCATTACCATTCCATTTAATCCATCGCATTCCTATATAATAATGTGCTTCTAACTTATCATTCAGGCCTAAATATTCTGGATTATCATTCGAAAATTTATATTTCGAAATATTCTCTGCCAAAATAGTTGTTAACCTATTTTCATCATCCTCATTCTGTAAAGAATGCTCACTAAATGTAAAATATGTAGGGTTAGCCATCAATTATAGTTAACTCTTCAACTTTAGTAATAATATCATCCCCAATTAATATGCCATCTTTGATGTACTCTTTTAGTAATGGTTTTATTTCATAAGTAAGACGTTGATGCAGTGAGTCCTGTTGAGTAAGGAAGTATGAATGCCCAATCATAACATCTTCTCGCTTAAAATCAGGAGACAGATGGCTATCACCGAATAGCCTCTCTATTTGTTCGAATAATTCCTTCTCTTTTTTACCTGTTATAGCATCAATTTGGGAACGGACTTCCCTAAAAATAAATCTTCTCCTGATAGCATAATCGATATGACCAATTGAACGATCCGCTGTATTCATTGTTCCGATAATGTACAGATTATCTGGTATCACGATTTCTGCTTCATTTGTTTCAGTATCTTTGTAAATACCTTCAACTTTTTCTCCTCTGTATTCTAACGCATAAATTAATTCACCCAATACAGATGCTAAATTTGCTCTGTTAATCTCATCAATGATTAAAATGAAGTGTTTATTCTGATCTTCATTTGCTTTTTTTACGATTTTCATCAGGACTTTATCCTGGACTTTGTAAATTACTCTACCATCGATTATATCAGTGATAATTCCCCTAACAAAATCCTCATAGCTGTATCCAGGATGAAATTGAACTAGTTTTATTTGCTCATCATCTAATTCTATCTTCGGGTCATCTTTAAATATTGGATTGTTTTGAGACAAATTCGTATCTAAAAAATCAACCAGCGAACTGCCTTCCTTTTTCAGATATAACGCCAATTGCTTGGCCATACGAGTTTTACCAGTACCAGGAGCCCCTTGCAGAATTATATTCTTGATTCTATCTTTTAATGTTCCGTTAATCATTTTGTTTCTCGTTGATAGATCTTCGATGATATTAAATGTATTTGGATACTTAGTCTTAAAACTATTCTTAACCTCCACTGCTTTACTTAATCCAAGCAGTTGCTTTGAATTTACAGCATTCGGCTGTTCCTCTTTGTTAATCCAAAGAACTTTAATACTTAAATCGGAATTGTAATCAACATTTCCAGAATACTCATTATAAAGAACGATTCCAATTCCATTACCAAAATGATTAAAATGTGAGAGAATTATATCACCTTTCACAGGCTCAGAAATTGGGTAAATTCTCGTTCCCTTATCACCACTTGTTGGACCACCAACCCAAACACTACTGTTTTTATGAAAATCTTTAATTTTGTCATCAATGCTCTTATCAGAACCGCCTTCTGCATTAGAACCGATTTGATAAAAAGTGTTGTTTGTTTTTAGTTCATCCTTAAACCATAAATAAGCTAATAGATTAATTTCATATAATTGACAATTAGGGAACTTGGACTGTATTAGATCTATTGTATCCTTATAGTACGTAAACCCGTTAATTCTAATATTTTCCTTAATATTCTGGTGTTCTCTTTCCGAAAAGATGGGTAAACTTAAAGTTCTATCATCGATTGGCAAGAATAATCTTGGATTTATGAGAAATAAAGTTTGAGTAAGTTTGGCCTCTTTTACCCCCACTATATTTAACACATTTTTAAAATCTTCGTTATCAATACGTTTACCCTTTGACGCTGCGAGAAAGATCCTCCATAGAAGTTCCGGGTTGTATTGATTATCATCACGGAATCTAGTTAGAACGTTTGTGGGTGGGCTGGGGAAAGTCCAGTCAGTTGGAATATTACTGTTCAATGAAAAGACATTCTTTACTAAAGGATAAATATTATTTTTTTGATTACTTGTGTTTTTCTGTGCAAGAGTATAGATGAATGACAATGGATCAAGAAAATCATATCTGCTTTCGTTGCCAAAACATTCTCTTGATTTAGTCTTTAAAACGTCATGTCGATTCTCTTTATTCTCTAACAGTACAATTTTCTCTACAAGTTCATTAAAGTAGTTTACCCAATCATAGAGTTCAACATCTTTAAAACTAATTTGACTCATTTTTCATCTCCGAATATGTGTTTTCTCAATTATACCTTTTGTAGAGGAGTTCCATATTATTTCAGTAGAATACAAACCACAGACCTCATGTTAGGAATTAATTGAAAATGCGAAATATATCTGAATGCTAAATTTTCAATATTAGGATGGAAACATAAAAACAAATCAGGACTATTCAAATTATTAAACTCCGACTATCCAAGCATTTTTAACATATATTTATAATTCTTTTTGTATTAATACCTCTGGCAGTAATATATTCCGTCAAGGAGTGGTCCTTGACGGCCGGGGAAAAACAAAAAACCCGATACCAAGTACCGGGTTAATTGTGAGCCCGTCTACGCATGCAAACCATGCTACGCCGGGTAAACGCGTCTACGCATGCAAACCATGCTGCGCCGGGCAAACTTCCCAGCGACTCCCGATTCATCTAAAGATTCATCGAGACAGGCTCCTCCGATTAATCGGAGTGCTCTACCCCTGAGCCATGAGCAGTCTCTTCATGATATTTTTAATGCTTTAAAAACAAAAAACCCGATACCAAGTACCGGGTTAATTGTGAGCGAGGACTTTATATTTATACTCTAAAATATTTTGTATCTAACCTAAAAACACGGCATTTTGAAAAGCGATGACCGTTTTGTAACCAACTACTATACAACTACTTAGTCTACATATACAAGTCACTTGCTTTTTCTAAAAGTTCTCTTCCACAACCAGATTGTTAGACCGAAAGCAACAACTGGAATATCCCCTTACAAGAGGGGCAGGGTGAGAATTTTTTTCTTGACTTTCTTTTCTATTGACGAGTTTTGAATGGAGATAATAAACCAACATCAAGACAAAAAATTCAATTAATCTTATCTGCACCTTTTTTTAAGATTGTTTCTTTAATTCTATCGGAAGTGAAAGGCATTTGAGTTAATCTTACACCGGTTGCGTCGTAAATTGCATTTCCTATAGCGGCACCCATCAGAATAATTGCCGGTTCACCCCCTCCTTGAGGAGGTTCATTTTTCTTGTCTAATATTATTGTTTCAATTTTTGGCAACCACGAAAAATGGGGAATTTCGTAAGTATCATAATTTTTATCTAATATTTTCCCATTTGAAAAATGAATTTCCTCACGCAAAGCATAGCCCAGACCCATTGTAATACATCCTTCCATCTGAATCTTCGCTCCTTCGGGATTAATTACCAAACCCATGTTTTGTACACAGACTGCTCTTTTTACTTGAACTCTGTAATCGATTTTACTTATTTCAATTTCCAAGATAATTCCAACATAAGTTCCAGCATCGGAACCTAAAGCAACACCAAAACCTCTTCCGCTTGGAGTTTTATCCGGTTTCCATCCGAACTTTTTTGCTGCTGTTGTCAATACTTCAATCATCTTTTCATCTTTTAGATTGTCGAGTCTAAATTTAACAGGATCTATTCCGGCTTTGGAAGCCATAATATCTATTTGCGATTCACGGGCAAAGGTGTTTGTATTATTACCGGGAGCACGCCAGGCACCTGTTGCAAAAGGATGGGTTCCCTGAATTGTACTAAAACCTGATCCATAAGATATTGTACTTGAATTTTTTATGTCATAAAAATGCTGTGCGCCTCTATCTCCCGCAAAATAAACCTGATAATTCCAGAAGTTGATTTTTTTATTTTCCGAGAGACCTGACTTAATTTTAACAACTGCAGCCGGACGGAATGAATCGTAAAAAAATTCTTCTTCTCTTGTATAAGCGACCATAACCGGTTTTCCGGTAATTTTTGTTAACCGTGCCGCATCAATTGCTTGCAAATTTGTTGTCTTCCCGCCAAATCCTCCGCCAATAAAAGGAGAGATTACTCTAACATTTTCCGGTTCCATTTTCAAAGCACGTGCAACTTCTTCTTTAAGAGTGAATGGATTTTGCGTTGAAGCCCAAACAGTGATTCTCTTGCCTTCAAATTTTGCTACAGCGGAATGCGGTTCCATCGGTGAGTGCGCCTTGTAACCGTCTAGATAAGTTTCTTCAACAATAATTTTCGATTCATCTTCTCCGTCTTTTAAATTTCCAGTCTGGTTGATAATTTGACCTTTGCCACCTACTTTCACCAAATGCTCAAAAATATTATTGTCATTCAGTTTTGAATCGGACTCAGAAAATTTTGCTTTAATTTTTTCCAACGCTTTTTCAGCTACATCCGGATATTTATGCAATACTGCTATTAACTCCCCTTCATGAACTACAACTACGTCTTCCATCTTTTTTACATCTCCAAGATCAGCATCAATTAATTTAGCACCATGTGCCGGAGGTCTTAATATTTTTGCATACAGCATATCCGGGAATAAGATATCTGAAGCATACTTTGCTTTTCCTGTAACCTTAGCATATCCATCTTTTCTTGTAAGAGGTTTATTTATCAGCTTAAATTCGGAAGGGTCCTTAATTTTTACTTTTTCGTTCAAATGATGTTCAATTCTTTTCCCCTTAGTAAGTTCCGAAAAAGTAACTTTATTTTTCTTATTTGCTTTTTCGTAGATAGTTCCTTTATTAACGGTTAATTGGTTAACCGGTTTATTCATTTTTTCCGAAGCTAATTGGAGGAGTACATTTTTTGCCTCTGCTGCCGCAGCCCGAAGAGCGGGACTAAAAATTCGCGTGGTCATAGAGCCAAAAGTTCCCATATCCCAGGGACACAAATCCGTGTCGCCCATAACCATATCTACCGAATCAACATCTATTTCAAGCTCATCAGCCAGCTCTTGGGCTAATGAAGTTATTATTCCCTGCCCCATCTCTATTTTTCCTGTATAGCATGCTACTCTTCCATCCTCGCCAATTTTTAAAAATGCATTGAAATCGGTTGGCAGGTCTTGACGTCTCCGCTGTTGTTGTTGTATATATGCAAATGAATCTCTAAAAGTGAATAGAACAAAAAGTCCTCCACCCACCAATTTAATAAATTCACGTCTTTCCATTTCGAAAGGACTTTTTATATCAGTAAAATCAAGATCTAAATAATTTTCATTTTTCATATTAAATCTCCTATCTCGATTGTTCTGCCGCAGTTTGAATTGCCTTAATAATTCGAGTATGAGCGCCGCACCGGCATAAATTATTATCCATTGCTTTAACAATTTCTGAATAGGACGGCTTAGGATTCTCATGTAAAAAACTATAAGCTGTCATTATCATTCCCGGTGTACAGTACCCGCATTGAAGCGCATCATGCTGCATAAATGCTTTTTGGAGAGGATGAAGTTTACCGTTTTTTTCGAGTCCTTCGATTGTTACTACATCTTTCCCCATAATTTCTTTTACAGGAATACTGCATGCTCTTTCTGCCTTTTGATTAATCAGGACAGTACAAGATCCGCAGTACCCTTCGCCGCAGCCAAATTTTGTTCCTGTTAATTCCAGGTTAGTTCGCAAAACCCACAACAGCATTCTATCTGGATCAACTTTTATTTTAGTTTGCTTTCCGTTTAATTTAAATTGGATGAGCTCTTCCATTACGAACTCCTTATTGATAATTTTTTAGGTGATGGGAATAACAATATTAATTTACAATAAAATCAAATATCTTTTTTCGTATAAATTAGGAATTAAGAAATTGACAGTCAATCAAATAACAAGTCTTAATTAAGCGAATTCTCTGCAAAATTATTCTTTAATAAGAGCTCCATAATTAATTTTACATTTTATCCCGCGAAATAATTCTTTGGTAACTGGCTAAAAGTTATATCCGTTTCTCCAAAATTATGATAAAATCTTAACGTCTCACTCAACATTTTTTTAATTAACTAACTTATATATCGGCACTAGATATTTATAAAGTGATAAATGATATTTAATTTCCAACTAAATATTGATCGGACTATATTTTGAATAAGGACAAATACACATAGAATAACGCTAAATAAACAATCACAGACCCTTCAATAAAATAAAAACCTCGAAAACAGCATTCATTTACTATAATCGAAGTTTTATTTTTTTTTGCGGAGAGATAGGCATCCCTTCAGGAGAATTTATCAGCCTCTGGTTTACCTGCCTATGGAAGGCTGACCAGCGATCCTTTGCTTAAAAAGCTTTTAGAGTTTTTTTCAAAATTGAATTTTGAGTTTAAAATGAAAATGCCTTGCAACACTTTGTATTACAAGGCTTTTCTTCGTGAGCGCGGCTGGGCTCGAACCAGCGACCCCCGATTCATCTAAAGATTCATCGGGACAGGCTCCTCCGATTTATCCGGAGTGCTCTACCCATGTTTTTCGTTTATATATTTTTCTGCCAATCTAAAGTTTTTGAGCTCTTTTAATTTCTTTTCAAAAGCCATTGCTTCTATTTTGTTTACAAATTCCGCATAACATTTTATTTCCCATATTTCAGAAGTACCGGTAAATCCTTTATGCTTCCTATTATGTTGTGCTATCCTTTGTGACAAATTAGAAGTGTACCCAATGTAATGGCGGTTTCTTGATGATTGCAGCATATAAACGTAAAACAGGCTCATAAAAAAAACCTTGAATCTCTTCAAGGTTATTATTTGTTCTTGTGAGCGCGGCTGGGCTCGAACCAGCGACCCCTCCGATTAATCGGAGTGCTCTACCCATGTTTTTCG
>PMDS01000102.1:0-18366 GCA_003155655.1 Melioribacter sp. | reverse complement strand
TTTCTTGATGATTGCAGCATATAAACGTAAAACAGGCTCATAAAAAAAACCTTGAATCTCTTCAAGGTTATTATTTGTTCTTGTGAGCGCGGCTGGGCTCGAACCAGCGACCCTTTGCTTAAAAGGCAAATGCTCTACCCCTGAGCTACGCGCCCATCTTTAAAAAATGAGATTGTAAATATAAACCTATAGCTCCAAATTTCCAAAACAAGCAGTTTGTGATATCAAAAATTATTTTTCTCGCCGAATTTTTATATATTGAAATACACAGAAATTTAATTAGAGATGAAAGACACAAGAATTCTTATTGCCGATGACGATGAAACCCTCTGCTACCTTTTAAAAGAAGAATTAGTTAATGAAGGTTACAATGTTGACGTTGTTTATGATGGAAAAGATGCTATTGATCTTCTAAAGAAACGCAGCTATGATATTTTACTTCTCGACCTTGAAATGAGAGAAGTACATGGCGAAAAGGTTTTAGGGTATGCTAAAGACAATCATCCTTCATTGCAGATAATCGTATTAACGGCAAAATCCGATATGCGTACAGCAATTGACTGCATTAAGCAGGGCGCTTATGATTTTATTACAAAACCGTACGAGTTTGGTCAGCTTTGCGTTACTATTGAACGCGCTCTTGAGCATAAAGAACTGCTAATCAAAAACAAAGTACTTTCTTCAAAAATTGGACAATCAGCACCCGATACTATTATTGGCGAGAGTGAAAAAATAAAGGATCTTTTAAAACTTACAGAACGTGCAGCAAAATCAGAATCAAATATTCTGCTTGAAGGTGAAACCGGCACCGGTAAGGAATTATTTGCTGAATTTATACATAAAAACTCTAATAGAGCCGGCAAACCATTTGTTGCAATAAACTGCGCCTCACTACCCGACCAATTAATTGAAAGTGAACTTTTTGGTTATGAAAAGGGAGCATTTACAGACGCCAAAACCTCAAAGCAGGGATTGGTTGAAATCGCTAACGGCGGTACCCTTTTTCTTGATGAAATAGGCGAACTGAGTTTAGCATTACAGCCAAAACTTTTGCGCTTTTTGGAAAACGGCGAGTTTAGAAGAGTTGGCGGCATTTCAAATTTAAATTCATCAGTAAGAGTTATTGGAGCTACAAATAAGAACCTGATGGAGGAAGCCGAGAAAAAAAATTTCCGCCGCGATCTGTTATTCAGGTTAAATGTTATTACTCTTACTATTCCGCCTTTGCGTGAAAGACACGGAGATGTTCTTCTTCTTGCAGATTATTTTCTCCAAAAAAAATCTCCCATCCGTTCCCTGAAAAAATTAACTCTGGAAGCAAAGAATGAATTACAGAGATATAATTTCCCGGGTAACGTACGCGAACTTGAACATATTATTGAGCGCTCAATAATTTTTTCAGAGGGAGAGAGTATTCAGGCTAAAGATCTTAACGTACCTAAGGATGATTTCGACTTTACAAATTTTGTTAAAGATGACGGCTCTATTATGTCTATGGAGGAAGTTGAAAAACTTCATATTAAGCGCGCTTTGGACCAAAATAATTGGAACAGGGAAAATACTGCGCGTGAATTGGACATAAGCCAAAAAACTCTTTATTCAAAAATTCTTAAGTATAACCTTAAATAGAATGTCAAGCAGCCCGGATCTTAAACATCTTGCCCATGACTTAAATAATATTTTCAGCCGCATACTGGGAAGTGTAGATCTATTAAAAACTAAGTTGGCTGCTAATAATGACCTTACTTCGCTGCTGAATAATATTGAAGCATCAACTTATCTTGCTTCCGAAATAATCGAAGATACTATTCTTGCCGGACAGCAGCAAAAAAAATTCAGAAGAATTAACTTTAACTCTCTAATCAATGAAATAGTCAGTTCAACTTTAATTCCTAATAAGAAATTTGAATTTAAGCTCGATCTCGATCCTAATTTAAAACCTGTGATAGGTAAATATTCAGATTTTTACCGTTTACTTCTAAATTTGGTAACCAACTCAATTGAAGCAATAACTTCTGACGGATGTATTTCCATTACAACCAACAATAGAAATACTGAAAAAAATATTGAGATAATCATTAAGGATAATGGTAAAGGAATTGATGAAAACTCACTTCCGCTTATTTTTAATGAATCTTTCTCTACAAAAAGCAGCATTTCAGGATTCGGATTATCAGTTGTAAAAAAAGTAATTGAAGCCTATAATGGATCAATAGAAGTAGAAAGCAGCGCGGGCTTGGGAAGTACTTTCAAAATTAAATTGCAGGCTGCAGAAAGTATTGAACATCAACATGATTCAAGCGGCAAATCAATACTTATTGCTGAAGATGAACCCGTACTTCGTGAGTTACTTGTAGATCTTCTTCAATCTTATGGATATAAAGCCGTCCCTGCTTCAAACGGGCAAGAGGTGCTGAATAATATTGAGAAAAATCCTTTTTTAGACTTACTCATCATTGATAATAAAATGCCTGATATGGATGGAACTACCTGCATAAAAGAAATAGAAAAAACAAATAAAGAAATACCAATCATTCTTGCATCCGGTTCACAGATTGAATCCGGTTATATTTTTACAACAAAAAAATTCCGCATTATAACTAAGCCTTATAATTTTGAAGAGTTGCTTCTTCAAATAGAAGAATTAACCAGGTAGATTATTTTCTTCGGCTTTAAGATCAATTATATTAAGATTGTTTACGTATGGTGTTATTACGGGTTTTTTTATAGAGCCAAGTTGATCCAGCACAGAAATTATATCCTTAGCTGCGTTTTCAATAATCTCAACCCGTTTTAAAATATTATCAGTTGAAAAATTTGGGTTTGAAAGTTCCCGTCGTAAGGCAGTCGTTGAAAGGTTTATTAACGTTAGCGGCTGTTTAATTTCGTGGTTTGTTGTTACTACAGTTGCGGCAAACGTTTTAATTTTTTCTATCTCTAGAAGAAATTTGTTTGTTTCGCTGAATCGCAAAGCTGAATTTATACGCGCAATTAATTCTATTCTATTGAATGGCTTTTTTATATAATCAAATGCGCCTGCCTGTAAACCTTGTTTAATACTGTCTGCTTCTGTCAAAGCCGTCAATAAAATTATAGGAATATGTTTTGTCTCGTCTTTTGCAGTTAATATTTTACAAACGTCATATCCGGAAATGTCGGGCATCATAATATCAAGCAGAATCAAATCTGGTAATTCTTCAACTGCTTTCTGAATCCCCATTTCTCCCTGGTATGCTTTTATAATATCAAATCCTTCTTTTTCAAGTCTATCCTGAAGTAAAAAAACATTATCAGGAAAGTCATCAATTATCAAAATTTTCTTCATTTTTTATCAATATTGGAATTAATTAAAAAACTTTTAAGTTTTGTCGATAATATTTGTGAATTAATAGGTTTTGTTACAATATCATTAAATCCATTCTTTGCAATTACACCCTTATTATCAAGCATAGCATAAGCTGTAAGAGCAATAATAGGAGTTAGTGAAAATCTCTTTTCATTCCTAATTTTCTTTATTGTCTCAAAGCCGTCCATCTGCGGCATCATTATATCAAGAAGAATTAGGTCCGGCTGTACATGTGTTAAGGTGGATAAACATTCCATTCCATTATGTGCAAAAATAGTATTGCAATTCAATTCTTTTAAGTACTCGCCGACTGTGAATAATGCATCATTATCATCATCAACAACTAAAATGGTTGGTTTGGTTCTCTTATTATTTTCCATATTTTTTACCCCAATGTTTTTTTGTTCTATAGGCTCTGTTTCAAGTAAATTTATTTTACTTTCAGAGTAATTATCGTTTATTCTCAAACGGTCACGCAGTAATTTTAAAATATCGAGCGGATGGGCTTTAACCTTAAGAGTAATTTCTTTTAATTTATCGTTTAATAATCTGCATTGCTCACTCGAAAACTCGTCCGGCAGTTTTAATATTATTGGTATATGCTTTGTGTTCCTGTCCTGGGAAAGTTCATAACTAATCTGTAGTGATTCCTCCATAAATGTACATACATCAATAACAATTATCTGCGGATTTTCTTTTTGAATAGCAGCATTCAAATTTTTGGGCTCTGATATTGCTAACAATGTGCAAGTATTATTTAGCACACCTTCAAGTCGTTTTATTTCTTTTTCATCTTTGCTTATGAGAACTATTTTATCAACAGAGCCATTAATATGATTCTCTATTTTAGCTATAATGTTTTTTACTTTAGGCTCATTAATATCACCAACAATAAATTCAAATATTTCCGGTTCCCAGCCAACTTTTTCATCTTCAATCAGCATTGTTAAAACAATTGGAATCTCAACAGTAATTTCATTTTTCTTTAATTCCAAAATTGAAAGCCACACGTCTCTATCATGAACAAAAGGATCAAGAATAATTATTTCCGGTAATTTATCTTCAGCAATTTGCAGCGCACTTTGCGAGCTACCGGCAATAATAATTTCATAACCGTAAGAAGCCAGGTAGTCTCCAATCAGCCTTTGAGAATCAATATTATCATTTATTACAAGAGCTTTATGGCTAATTTCTTTGGGAACAATAGTTTCAGAAATTGTTAGAAATTGAAATTCACTGAGTTCCATAACATCAAGCACCGCTCCGGAAAGGATAAAAGAAAAGCGGGAACCTTTTCCCTCTTCACTTTGAAGTGAGAGTTTTCCATCAAGCAATTCGCAATACTTAAAACAAATTGCGAGACCTAACCCGGCACCCCCGTATTTTCGTGATGTGCTGTTATCCAGCTGCCTGAATTCGTTGAAAATAATTTTTTTATTGTTTTCAGAAATTCCTATACCGGTATCACTTACTGCAAACTCAATGTTATTCTGGTTAATAACTTCTATCGATAATTGAACTGAGCCCTTTTCAGTAAACTTGACTGCATTTACAAGAAGATTGAGAATAATTTGCTCAAGTTTACTTCTATCCGTATTAATCAATACGTTTGAATTACCCGGCGTAACAAGGGTATACTTAAGATTTTTTTCTAATGTTAATTGCCGGATTGTTGGATTAATATCTTCTAATAGATCGCTTATTAAAAAGCTTTCTTTTTTCACTTCAATTTTGCCGGATTCAAGCTTCGAAAATTCAAGAATATTATTTATAAGACTAAGCAGTTTTTTCCCGTTTCTATAAACAATATTTAACCGTTCCTTAGTTTTCGCAGTTATATAAGCATCTTTAATCAATAGTTCGGTTAAACCAAGTATCGATATCAGGGGCGTTCTTAATTCGTGAGACATGCTGGCTAAAAAATCAGATTTAACTTTTGATAATTGAATAGCTTTTTTTCTTTGACTCTCTAGTTCATCAGCTTTTTCCTTCAGCTGGTTATGCAATTCTTTCATTTCTTCATTCTGATGAATGATCTGCTCATTTTGCTTTTGATATTCATCATTCAATTTTTGTAATTCGACAACAAAATTTTCGAGCTGTTTAATTGATTTTGCATTTACTAATCCAATAGCAAGCTGCTCATGTATGTTTGCCATATAACTTAAAATATCAGAATGGGGTTTTGATTCCGACGCAAGCTCTAGGATAGCAATGGCTTCCCTGTTATAAAGAATAGGATAAATTAGAAGGTACTTAATTTTTATTGTTGCAATACCGGTTTTTATTTCAGGGAAATTATCAACAAAATGAAATTCGATTTTTTCTTTTTTCTCAATTGCATTACTGTAAAGACTTGAATCCTGGGAAAGTTCAATAAAATTTTTATCAACACCATAAGAGGATATTAAACGAAGGGACTTATTTTCGACAAGATAAAGAACTCCAAACGTTAATCCGGTTGACTTGATTATTTTTGAGAGCGCTGCATCAGAGACCTCATTAAGCGTTGGATTCTGATTTATTAATGTTATGAATTCCGTATAATCTTTTTCTTTCTTTTCATTGAGAGCAAGTTCATCAAGCATTTTATTGAATGCGGCGCCAAATATACCTGCTTCATCTTTTGTAAGTATTTTCACCCGCTGATCAAGGTTGCCTTTACCTGTCATTTCTGCTGCTTCTATCAATAAGGAAAACTGTTTCCTTAATTTTGCCGTTGAAACCCAAACTATTATAAATGTTAAAATACTTCCGGCTAGAACGATGAGCACCATAACTGTTCTTAATGTTGTACGGAATTCCACACCTTCTTTAAATAGTTCGAAGACTATAAAGTTAATTTTAGAACCGGGTGTAATAATAAATTTAGGAGTAAATAATTCAGCAACAAAATCAGAATTATCAAATTCCGATTGAAATACGTAATAACTGCTTTTATATTTTAATTCTCTTGAAGCATTTACTAGAGCCAGCAGGTGCGCCTGGTTCTTTTCCGCATTAGAAATTTCCACGGGTGAATCATTAATTACAAGTGCTACTTCCGCACGTATTTTTTCCGCTACGCGGCTTAAATAAATGTTTGAAATAAGAATACCGTAATAAATTGTTTTACCATTTGGAATTTGTGCATACCTGAGAACTACACTGGGATTATCTGAAAAAAACTGCTTGAATGAAGATGATCTTATATTAAGATATGACTTAGTTTTTGTTTTAAACTCGTGTGTATTAATTAAGGAATCGTTTATCAGACTAAAACAAAAATCAATACCGGCGGAATCAAGATTAATTGACTTGAAATTATTTATACGGGGCAGAATTAAATTAAAATCTTCATCGCATTTTTGCATTTCCTTCTGGAATTCAAAAACAAAATCATTTGTTGCGTTAAGAATAGTTTTTGTTTGCTGCTGGGTTATCAGCTGTCCTGTGAGCGAGTAGAAAACAAATGTTGATGCTATTGAAATAATCAATACAAGTAAAAATGTTATCAGTATAAACCGGGAATTAAGTTTCATTTCAATTAATTGTTTTTGATAAAATCAAAAGTTAATGCAAAATTAAAGTGCAGCAAATTTTGCCAATCTATAAATCGTCAACATGCGGCATGTAAATACTATGAGGCAAGAATAAGCTTCAAATTACTAAGTTCCCTTCTTTTCGTTTTATTTTGTTTCATTTTCTTTTTGTAAGATCTGTTTTTTGTATTTATCCATAGCGTCGGAATTTTCCTGCCTTAAATTTTGAAGAGCCGCATCCTCTTTCATTTTTTGAATTCTATCTTTGAGAGATGGAATAATCTGCGCTTTAATAAGCATTATAATTTCTTTTTTAATAAGTTCTTTAGAATCATATCCTGTTAAATAACGTATTCCTAAAACCCACCAGGGTAAATCTTTCAAAAATGGAATTCCCCTTCTTATAGTTACATCCTGATTCTGGAACAAACCTCCCAGGGCAGTTTCTTCTCCGTCCAAAAGCAATACATCGGTTGTAATTACATTTTTGCTTACATCCGTACTTGTAGCGTCTCTTGATAAAACACTGCTGCGTTCAACTGTTAGTTTAAGCAGAACATAATTAAGTCCTTCCTCATTGTAAATATAAGGAGTTACTTGAATTATAGTTCCGGTAGGATAAAACCTATCAACTAAATTTCCAGCAAAATCTTTTTCCTTTATAGAAAATTCATCACCAACCTGCGTTTTACCCAAAACACCATTTCTTGCAGTAATAATTGGTCTGGCAATAATCTGACCAAGGTTTTCAGTTTCAAAAAATTTGAACAGTCCTGTTGCTGTTCCATCCCATTTGCCCAAATTAAAACTTGTTGAAGTACTAACTTGAAACTGCGAAGAAGTAGGCGTGGGGGCAGCAGTTGTACTTGATGCAGTGCTTGGTAGGGTTATAAGATTTGGATCAAGTGTTATTCCAGCCTGAGAAAGCAGATACTCCCAATTAATGCCCCTTTCCTTCAAATCATCAAGATTGGCTTCAAAAATTACTGCAGAAATTTTTACTTCTCTTTCTGTAATAGGAGCATAAGTTTTTGGATCCAGGCTCAGTTTGGACTCATCTTTTCTCCTTACAATAAGGGTTGTTTGGGTTTCTTCAACAATAAGGTTATGATACTGCACAATTATAAACAGTGCTTTCTTGTACTGCATTTTGTCAATTTCAATACCAATTGGTTTTTTTAAACTGTCATTGGCAATAATAACAATCCGTTTGCCGGCAATTTTTTCACTCACTTTGCTAAGCATCTGTATTGCCTGATCAAAAGGAATAGCTTCAGAAAGAGTTATTAGCTCATCCGGGTTAATGGCTCCCTTCAGTTTATCTTTTAAATCAATTTGGGCATTTACAGGTAATGTTAACCCTAAGACAAATAAAACCGTAATAAGCTTTTTCATTTTATTTACTCTGTTTTTTTTCTTTCTCAAGTTTCAAAGTGATATTTTCAATAATGCCGCCTTTGTTCAATACAAAGCTGACTTCACTGTTTTGGTAATTGATATTTGTAAGATAGCCAAGATAAACCTGGTCGCCTTCCCATAATAGATATGTATTTCCGTTAGCGTCTACAAGAAATGCTCCGTCAGGAATTAATGCAAGTAAATGCGCAGTCTGAACGTCTAACAGATTTTCTTTATTAGGAGGAATTTCAATTCTAATTAATGGATAGAAGAAATCATAAACCGGGTTTGAAATTAATGAATTTTCCTTAAACTCTTTTACAAGGAACCTGTCATCACTGGAATAATAAACGCTTGCTTTGAATTTAAAATTGATAAGATAATGCGGCGTTCCATCTTTATCAACCTTTGTGTTATTTGATAAATCCGGCTCAGATATTTTTTTAAGCTGCTTACTTTCCTCTAATGCATATATTAATTTGGCAAAGTCTTTAAACTCTGCAATTCCTGTTAACGAATAGTGGTAAATGTTATAATTTTTTTCTGTTTCAGATTCAACGAATTCAATATTAATGTAAGAGTTGGGAGAAAAACTAAAACTAATTTGGTTTACAAACTCGAAAAATGATGCCTGGGTAAGATTATAAGGGATCGTATATTTTCTGTTTGCGAGTACTGAATCCAATTCTGCAACGCGTTTCTTTAATAGCGCGAGTTGTTGATTCAATGCATCAGTATCCAGCTGATAAAGTTTAAGTTCTTTTATTTTTTTCTGTTTCTCGTTTATTTTTCCTTTTTGATAAATAAAACTATAGAATCCTCCGCCAAGCATGATTCCTATAAAAATTATAAGGATTATAATAGTATTTTTAACTTTGCTGCTCATTTAATGTTTAATGAATCCTTGGCTAATCTGAAATTAAGAATATATGAGAAAGCGCTTTTATCTTTTAAAGGCTCATAATTTATGCTCTTGATTAGAACTGTTTTGTTGTTCTCTGCAAATTCTGTAAGTACGCTTCTGGATAAAGAATATCCCGTCATTTTTACTTCATCTTTAGTTACCGGCTCCAATTTTGTAACCCAGAAATTTCTTCTTCGTTCAGCAAAATCGGAGATTTTTGAAATAGTTTGATTCCATATTCCGGTTCCGGAGGTTGCTTCATCTAAAATTTTTTGCGTTGCATCAAAACTGTTAATTCTGGTTTCCAAAGGAGAAATTTCCTGAACAAGCGCCTGATTCTCAATTTGTCTTTGGTTAAGTCTGTTTATTTCAAAATCTAATTCTTTAATATCCCGGTAATTGGAAAGAGTTCTAAAAGTGAAAAAGAAGGCTGCTCCAAATAAGAAAGGCATAAGGGTATAACTATGCCATCCGAACTGAAGAAACTTTTGATTTTCAATAATGTATTTTGGTAAAAAATTTACGCCAATGTGTACTTTATCTAATTCATCAAAGTAGTCTACTCCCACAGAAATAGGAATTGCGTATAGCGCTAAATTTTTTGCGTCTTCTTCATTAAGCAAACTTGAATCAAAATTTTCAAATTTGAGTTCAGAAACATTTGCCTCCGGGAAGGTTCCGTAAAATGAGAGGATTAAATTTTCAGAACGATCTTCACCGCAAATTACAATGTTGTCGAGTTTCGGTATTCCGCCATTTTCCATTTCAAGAAGTATTTTGGAAAAATATACATCGTATGTATGAAGGTTTTTAGTGCCAATATCCAATGTAGAACCAATATGCTTTAACTTCTGACCTTCCATAAAAATAAGCTTGCTGTATTCTTTACCAATGTAAACAATCAAAGAAAAATCTTCAGGGAAAAATTTTGTAGATTTGGATACATAATAAGCAAGTGAAAGTTCAGCTGTTTTAATTGTTGGTATTTTTAGATATCGTCTTTTATTATAATTTGCAAGCTGGTTAATTAAATCAACACTGGGAATCTCTCCTTCGAGAAAAAGACCAAGCATTGTTTTGTCATTTAATTCTGTAATATCAAAAATATCTTCAGTAACAACAATTCCCTTAGTTACCTGTAAATCATTTCTTATTGCTTCAAGAAGTTTTTTCTTATTTGTATCTCTTGGTCCTTCATAAACGTGATAATTTACAATGGGTTCCGTTACAACAGGAATATATTGCAGTCTTGGTATATGCAAATCAAATAAAACAGACTGCAGCTGGCCCACGTCACTTTGATCAACAAAATTAACGGGAGAACCGGCAGCTTCCAGGCTATCGAAAGAAATTTCACCTGAAGCACTCATTTCCTGAGCCTCAATATCAGAAAGATGATCAATCTTTGATGTTGACGAAGTTTGAAGTGCGCGGGACAATGAAAAGGAAGCCACCCTGTGTACCTTTACACCACTTTTACCTTTAGAGAGAACTGCAATTTTTGCGTCTGATCCCTCTATATATAAACAGGCAACTTCTTTCAAATTAAACGCCCTTTAATAACTGAAGTATTCTGGTTTTATTATTAGCATAAGCAACTGTGTTTTCTTTTGATATTTTCTTTTCTGCAAAAAGTCTCATTAAGTCTTGTTCCATAGTTACCATACCCTGAATTCCACCCTGATTAATCATCATGTAAATTTCACTTGTATTATTGTTCTTTATAGCAGCCCTTACAGAGGGAGTAACAATAAGCACCTCTTTTGCAAGCAATCTTTTGCCATCTAAGCTTGGAACAAGCTTTTGTGACACTACAGATATCAAAACATCTGCCAAACGGTTTCTTACTCTTTCTTGTTCTGTAGGATTGACTTCCGCGATAATGCGGTCTATAGATTCAACAGCACTTGATGTATGCAAGGTTGAGAAGACTTTATGTCCTGTATCGGTAACTTCCAGCGCGGCCATGATTGTCTCGGGGTCTCGCATTTCACCAATTACTATAATATCGGGGTCCTGGCGTAAAGCTTGTGTAACTCCATCTTTAAAAGATGCAACATCTCTGCCTACCTCTCTATGTTTTATGATCGATTTGCGCGATTTATGCACATATTCCACAGGTGAAGCAATAATTACAATATGACATGGGTCTGAATCATTATGAAAATCAATTACTGCATCAAGGGTTGTAGATTTACCGGAACCGGTTATTCCGGTTACAAGTGATAATCCAAACTTGATGTAATTATGGCTCATCGTTTTAACTGCAAATGGATGAAACTCCAATGATTCAATCGGACGGATTCTTGATTGAATTGCGCGCATATTTAGAGCCAGGCTGTCAAGATCATAATATGCATCAGCTCTAAAACGAACATCTACTTGAACTTTTTCGTACCGGAAAGAATAACTAAAATCCATGTTGCGGTTTTGCAAAAGATAGTCGCATTGGTTTTTATTTAGTAAAGAAACAATTAGAGTGGAAGCTTCGTCCTCAGTGAATTGAGGTAAATCCATTACACGCTCTTTCTTGCCAAAAATCCTAAACCAAACACAATTCTGGGCGCCAAACCCGCCAATCTCAATATCAGATGCCTGGCGGTCAATCATTGTTCCTAAAATAAAGTTTGTTAGCTGTAAAACTGATAGTCTTTGTTCAACTGGCATCTCATGGATGTGTTCTATAATATATCTGACACGCTCAGGACCAAGAACAGTTGCTGGAATTTTTGCAGCGAATGCAGTTAGGACTTGTTTTAAATCTGCCGTCATCAAAAGCTTCCGCTTTTATGAATGAATTGAGAGGTCTACTTTACCTCATTTAAATATAAAAAAAAGATTTGTGAATCACGTTGACAGAAATTAACTTACTCTTCCATTGTAGCGCCGATAACTTCTTGTATTGAAGTCTGCCCGAGTCTAACTTTTTCAAATCCGGATTCGCGCAAACTATGAGTTCCATCTTTTCTAGCCTGATCACGAATTGATTCCTCGTCAACCTCTTCACCCGAGCGCACAATTGCCCTTCTAATTTCTTTAGTAAAGTAAAGCGCTTCATGAATAGCCATTCTTCCTTTATATCCTGTGTGATTACATTTTTCGCACCCGGCAGCTTCATAAATTTCATACCCGGCCCATTCTTTAATATCCAGAGCGGAAGGAAGAATGTGTTCTTCTATATTTATAACTTTCTTTTTACAGTTATCGCATAGCTTTCTTATAAGACGTTGTGCAACAATAATATTGATTGCATATGCAATCAAAAATGGTTCAACACCCATTTTAAACAAACGCGCAACTGCTGCCGATGCATCATTAGTGTGAAGTGTAGAAAATGTTAAATGACCTGTGTTAGCAAGTTTAATTGCAGTCTCGGCAGTTTCTTTATCACGCATCTCACCAACAAGAACAATATCCGGATCATGACGAAGAATTGACCTTATTGCCTGTTCAAAATTCATTTTATAACCAATCTTCAACTGCCGTGCACCTTCAATAACATACTCTACAGGGTCTTCAACTGTTAAAACATTTTTTGTAGGGTTTATTACCTGGTAAAGAGCGGCAACAAGTGTTGTAGATTTTCCACTTCCTGTTGGACCTGTAAGAATGATCATACCTTGAGGCTGGCTTATTGCTTTGACAAATGCAGTATTTGCATAACCAGTAAGTCCAAGTTTGCTCAAATCTCTAATTACTTTTCTATCATCAAGAATTCTTATTACAATACTCTCAAATTTATTTTTCAGTTCAGTACCAATAGTTGGAAGAACAGAAACTCTAAAACGTATAATGTGCCCGTCAATTTCTCTCTGGATAAATCCGTCTTGTGCCCGCTCTCTTTCAAAACGGTCTAAGCCTTTTGATCTGTCTTTTACTACAGCCATAACAGCTTCCGGCAGTGTATTTTCCTGGACGTGCCAAAGCATTAGTTTTCCATCAAGACGGAAATGGATTTCAGTTTTATTTCCGGCTTTTGGTATAAGGTGTATATCACTAACACCTTTGCGGGTTCCTTCAACAAGTGCGGCTTCAATTAAATTAATAAGTGCGCTTTTGTTTATTTCAGCATCAAGCTCTTCCTCGTTTACTCCGGTTTCATCCTGAACAACCTGTATTTCCTCCCCTGCTTCTTGAACCATTTTCAGATATTCATTCTCTGTGGGAGCTAAAATGGCTATTATTTTTTCATAATCTTTTTTTCTAAGAAAATTTATTTCATACTTTTTAATATTAAGTGTATAAGCAATTTTGGCTAAATTTCTATCTGTTGGATCAACTGCAGCAAGAATTAATTTATCTTTTATTTTATCGTCATATTTAAAAGGAATAACCCTGTGTTCAATCAGCAATTTTTTAACTTCATCGCCCTGGCGGTTCATCAGCGCTTTAATTTCTGATATTCGTTCTTCGGGTAAATCTTCGGGATGAATATTTAATTCCTTAAACGCATAAAGAACAGCAACCTCTCTAAATATTACATCGTGATCAAAGTTAAATTCATCAACTAATATTTGGGCAAGATTTCTTTTAAGCTTTGCCTGATCGCTGTCTTTTATTTTTAGCGCTTGTTCTAAAATTTTATGGTCAATAATTCCTTTTTTTAGCAGGAGGTAACCAATTTTATCAGTCATTTCTAATTGTGATTCTAGCATTCTTGAGCTTTTCCTATTTTACTTTATCATAGGTGATTTTGGACTAATGGTCGCCGTCTCTGCAGAAACAAGAGTCAGGCCAATCATTACAATCATAATAACCATAGCAATAAATACTTGTATTAATTCAATAATATTTTTTAATCTGAAAACTGTTTCACTTTCATAATAATTAGCCAGTTGAAGAGCGGTATTTTTAATAGTACCTGTTTCCTCGCCCGAATGGAATCTTGATAGGGCAGTTTCAGTAAAAACACCGCTTAACTCAAACGCTTCTGTTACGCCAACTCCTTTTTTAATCATTAACGGAATTGCAACATTTTTTATTTGCTGCTCAAAATATGAATTATCGGTTGCCTCGGCAGCAATCCGGATAGGTTCAATACTTTCTGCCGATCCGCTGTAAAGAGTATAAAACACACGGCAGAAAACTTCTATTAATGTTTTATGAATCAGGGAACCAATAATAGGAATTTTCAACATTGCCCTATCCATAAAGAGTTTACCGCTTTTTGTTTTGCTGAACCGCCATAATACAATTGGGGGAGCAAAACAAACTACCGCTACAATCAAAAAGTGAGACATCAAAAAGTCACTTATCTTTAATGTAAAGGCGGTCATGGGCGGAAGTTCCATTTTAAACTTTACAAAAAGTTTTGCTGTTTCCGGGAATATATATCCAACATAAAATAGCACAGCAAGGAATAAAACAAACAAGGTAACCATAGGAGTAATTAAAGCGCTTTTAATACTTTTTCTAAATTCTTGTTTTCTTTCCAAAAATTTTGCAGTTGCTTTATATATTTCTGCCATGTTACCGCTTTTAGATGCAAGACCTAACATATATGCTGTAAATTTTCCAAAAACCGATTGATATCTTAAAAAAGTAGTTTCGCTGTCTGCACCTTTTTTTAATTCATTGTTAATTTGTTTTAAAGTTTCTTTAAGCGTTTTGTTTTGGATGTCATTTATCAACAGAGTAAGAATCTCGCTGTAAGGTAATTTTTGTTCAAGCAGCTCCGCACTAATTTTTACATAAGAAACAATTTCTTGCATCGGCGGTTTAAAATTGAATTCTAAAAATTTTCTATTAACGGATAAAACTTCATAGCCAAGTTTTCTTAAGGCATTAACAACTTCATCTCTTGTAAAAGCTCTCTGTTCGCCGGTAATAGGTTTTTCTTTACCTTTTTTGATTTTGTAAATGAAGCCTATTTTCTTTTCAATTTTTTGAATCTTTAATTGATTTTTTTCTGCGAGCTTATAGATTTTCTTTTTTGCCTCAGAGAAAGAAGGCTCTGTCAAATTTCCCGTTATAATTTGACCATTTGTTTTTTGTGCGGAAAAGCGAATTTCAATCATAAATTCTCTATTTAATAAAAAAAGCCGATAATCCCTAATTTCACGGGACTATCGGCTTTTAATTTACTAAAATTTCTGCTAAAAACTTAATTGTTAATGGTTGTGGATGTGATCGAGTTGGCCCCTACAACCATCGTTACTTTAACGTTCGTAGATCCGTCATTGCCTTGTTGGTTACCAACGCCAACTAATGTTACAGAAGTTGCTGTTACTGTAGGAGTATAGGTACCATTTCCCGTAGAAGCCAGGTTTGTTGGTATTGTCCAACCAGTGAATGTATTATTTCCACCACCTAATGCTGATGGTTTTCTGTAAAACTGCTGTGCCATTGATGCCAAATTTGTTAAATCTGCTATAACTGCATCACGGTTTGATTGTGATGAGCTTGCTGTGAAAACATTAATACCTACTACAACTGCTATACCGACGATGATTACGCCAAGTACTATAAGTAATAATTGTTGCTGACCCATTTCATGCTCCTATTGTTTTGTTATAATTTTATTAATTATGCGATACTGAGTAATGAGATTTTCTTTTGAATAAAAATTTATTTTTGAGTTCATATATTTTTCCAACTGTATTTTACTTACTCTTCATATCATATCACGTGCCAACGACTAATCTAATTAAGGATCGATGTACTGAACGAATTTGCATCAATATTTATTTGTACCCTTACTGAATCGTTATTAGTTACAACTTCATTTCCAACGCCAATTATAACAACATTATCATTACTTACTGAAGCAGTATAATGCCCATTGGAAGTTGTTGTTAATTGCGATGGTATATACCAGCCAATAAACTTTCTTCCACCTCCGCCATACGAAACCGGTTTTAGATAAAATTGCTGTGCCATAGATGCAAGATTAACCAGCTCGTTAATTACGTTATTTCTTTTGGATTCTACAGCATTTGATCTAAAAAGATTAATGCCTGCAAAAAGGGCTATACTTACTATAATTATTCCAAGAACAATAAGTAATAATTGCTGCTGTCCCACAGAAAACTCCTAAGAATTTTTAACATGTAAAATTTTCCACTTTAGAAATCCTTATTCCAATTTAATGTGAGCAACCAAATATTAAACCAAAGAACTTTCGACATGAAATCTTTTATTTACTTAAGGAATATAAAGAATGGCTGGATAAAAGCAAAGAGAAAAATGTACAATTTTCACCATAGTGGTGAAAACTGTAAATATTACAGGTAAGAATGTGATGCTCAGTACAAGAAAAACACTCTACTTAACTCTTAAATGTAACTCGGTAAGTTGTGCTTCATCTACTAAGGAAGGAGAATCATCCATTAAAGACATACCGCTTGAAGTTTTAGGGAATGCAATAACATCTCTAATTGAATGTCTTCCAGCAAAAAGCATTGCAAGGCGGTCAAATCCAAACGCAATTCCACCGTGAGGCGGGGCGCCATACTTGAACGCATTTAAAAGCATTCCAAATTTTTCCTGCGCTTCCTCTTCATTAATTCCAATTGCCTTAAACATCTTTGACTGCAGTTCAGAATCATGTATTCTTATGCTGCCGCCAGCAATTTCATTTCCGTTCAAAACAAGATCATAAGCGCGGGCTTTAACTTTACCCGGATCTGTATCCATTAGAGGAATATCCTCAACACGGGGCGAAGTAAACGGATGATGCATTGCGCTGTATTTTTTTGTCTCTTCATTCCATTCAAAGAGAGGAAAATCTGTAACCCATAGAAGTGCCGGTTTTGAATTTTCATTTATTAAGCTCATTCGCTTAGCCATTTCCAGGCGCAGAAGACCCATAAGTGTAAGAGTTTTAATTTTGGGTCCCGTTAACATGAAAAGGAGATCGCCATTTTGCGCACCTAATTTGGATATTAAATTTTTCTTTTCATCATCGGATAAAAACTTAGCTATTGGCGCTTCAAGATTATTTTCTTTAACGCGCATCCAGATTAATCCGCCGGCGCCTAATTTCTTAACAAAGTCAGTCAGGTTATCAAGTTGATTTCTTGTATAATCTCCGCAGCCTTTTGCAAGCAATCCTGTTACAATTCCATTGTTTGAAATAGAATCCTTAAAAACTTTGAACGCTGAATTGGCAAAAACATCATTAAGGGCTATCATTTCCAGGCCAAAACGCAAATCTGGTTTATCATTGCCGTATTTTTCCATTGCTTCGTCATAAGTTAAACGCTGCACCGGCAAGGAAATATCATAATCCATTATCTCTTTATAAAAGACCTTCATTAAACCTTCAACTACTTTAAAGATATCTTCAACATCTACAAAAGACATTTCAACATCTATCTGTGTAAACTCAAATTGACGGTCTGCCCTTAAGTCTTCATCACGGAAGCATTTTACTATTTGAAAATAGCGATCCATCCCCGCTACCATAAGAATCTGTTTGTACTGCTGCGGTGACTGCGGTAAAGCGTAGAATTTACCTTTATGTAACCGGCTTGGAACCAAAAAGTCCCTTGCTCCTTCCGGTGTACTCTTGAGGAGAATAGGAGTTTCAACTTCAATAAAGTTATTAGCGTCAAAATATTTTCTTGTAATCAGATACATTTTATGGCGCAGAAGAAGGTTTTTTTGCATATCGCTTCTTCTTAAATCGAGATAGCGATACTTAAGTCTTAATTCTTCGCTCGCTTCTATGTTATCTTCTATTGGAAACGGAGGAGTTTCAGAGCTATTGAGAATAATTAATTTGTCAACCATAACATCAATCTGACCGGTTGTAAGTAATGCATTTTCTGTGCCTTCCGGGCGTTTTCTAACCTTTCCTTCAATAGAGATTACATACTCGCTGCGTAATTTCTTTCCATGTTCATGAGTATCTAAATTATAATGGGGTTCAAATACAATTTGAGTCAGTCCATATCTGTCACGCATTTCAATAAAAATTACCCCGCCCAGATCCCGGCGGATTGCAACCCAACCATTCAACACAACGTTTTTTCCAATATCACTTTCGCGTAATTCACCACAGGTATGAGTTCTTGCCTTAAACTTCATAATTTAACTTTTACTCCTATGCAAAATTTATGGGCAAAGATAAACATTTAAATAAGGCTATTCAAATTCTTACCTTAAGAATGATCTATGATTGTAAAATTTTCTTCAGATGACCGGGGAAATTAAAGGATAAGAGTTTACTCGCCTATATTTGTGCCATATGGCAT
>PMDS01000062.1 GCA_003155655.1 Melioribacter sp. | reverse complement strand
TTTTTTGTTGTTCTTTTTCTCCACCGTGAACGGCGGAGTTATGAAGTTATATTTTTATGTTGTCCTTTATTGACCGGATTACAATGTTAAAATAGTTGTCAATTGTTCAGGATATTTTTACTTTAAACTATGGATTAGGAAAGAATCCATGAAAAAATATTTTTATTTTCTTTTTAAAGAACAGTTCCTTCACTATGTAAACAATGCAATATTCATTTTTATATATTTTAATCAGACTAACTCACATTACGCAAAAATAGAAATTGCAACAATTGATTTAGAAACTATAGAGCAAAGCAAGCTTTCATATTTTCTAGTTCATTATGAAGATGCAAGCTGATAACGAAATTATGTGTCTACTGAACAAAGGGTTGGGCCTGGCATAGCCATCACTTGGGCTAAAGCCCTTTTTTTTGTTGTTGCTCTTTTCCTCCGCCGTGAACGGCGGAGTTATAATAAATTAAATTATGCGTAAGGTAAGCGATTAATTAATATCAATTCATAAACTAACTTTGAAAAAAAGAAAATGAAGACAAATAATTTTTTATCAATCTTACCGGTATTAATTCTTTGCAATACATTCGGATGTTTTGCTCAGAATAAACAACCCAATGAAATTAAAGCAGGGGCCGCAAAGGTAAATATAACCCCTGATAAAAATGAACTGCCAAAGAATTATTTAGGTATTAACGACAGTATCTATTGCCGGTCAATTGTAGTAGATAATGGCATCACAAGCGCGGCATTAATTACTGTTGATGTTGGCATGGTAGGAGATCCCACCTGGAAAAAAGTAAGCCAGCGTGTTGAAAAGGAACTAGGGATACCAACTGCAAACATAGTCTTAACTGCAATACATACGCATAGCGTACCTTTTAATGTAGGCGGAGAAAAATTAGAGCAGAAGATTTTTGCATCCGTTAAGGAAGCAAAGGCAAAACTTCAGCCGGCAAGAATTGGTTACGGTACAGGTGTTTCATACATCAATGTAAACAGGAACATTATTGATCCCCAAACCCGCAGATGGTGGGAAGGACCAAATTACGATGGCCCTTCGGATAAGACTGTTGCTGTTGTTACTTTTGAATGTCTAGACGGAACTCCGATAGCAGTATATTACAACTATTCAATGCACGCAGTAATTTTAGGTCAACTTGATATGGTCAGCGGTGACGTTCCAGGTGCGGCATCAAGATACATTGAAGATTCATACGACAATAAAATTGTTGCGTTATGGTCAACCGGCGCAGAGGGCGATCAGGATCCTATCTACTTTCAACAGACTTATGATCTAAGGGAGATACGAATCAAAGAATATGCAAAGAGAGGCGAAGACATAAGCAATGCAATGCCTCCCGGCGGTACAGGATTAGACAGGAATAATCCAACAATTGCAAAATTGATGAATCAACAAAAAGAAATTGCACAATCGATGGGCGTGCTACTTGGCGAAGAAGTAAAGCATGTAATGAGAAATATCAGCCGAACCGAAAATAAGGCGACAATTTTAGGTATTCAAAAAATGGTTACGATGCCCGGGCGCAAGCGTACTAACACCGGCAGGGCCGGCTTTCCGGGAACATATACTGACGGCGATTCAGTAACTATCCGTCTTGGTGTTCTCCGCCTTAACGATATTGCTTTTTGTTCTGTTAATGCAGAAGTATTTAACCCAATTGGACAGCAGCTTAAAAAGGAATCACCATTTGCACGTACAATGATGGTTACAATTGCAAACGGAAGCGCAAATTCGGGTTATATACCCAACGACGCTGCTTTTGGAACATATACTTTTGAAGTACTATCCTCAAGGTTAAAACCAGGTTATGCCGAAAGAGCTATAATTGACGGAATACTCGATTTAATGGAAAAGTTAAAATGATGATTGATCTGCATAAGAATGTATCAGAAAAAATCGTTTCAATGATAATTGAGAATGTAAAAAATAAAAAAAGTATATACACAATTTCATTGGCTGGAGAAACAGGAAGTGGAAAAACAGAAACAGGAAAGGCGCTTGTAAAAGAATTTGAAAGCAATGGAATTTCCGCTTTACTAATTGGACAGGATAACTATTTCTTTTTACCGCCTCTGGCTAATGATGCGATGAGGAAGAAAGATCCGGAATGGCTGGGCCCGCATAAAGAAGTAAACTTAAAGTTACTTGATAAAAATCTTGGTGAGGCAATTAACGGAGCCAAAACGATTGCATCGCCTCATATTGATTATTACTCCAACGAAGAGATAATAGAAAATATCAGTATTGAAGGTATAAAGGTGATCATTGTAGAAGGCACTTATACTTCACTTCTAAGAAATATTGATACTAAGATTTTTATCGATGAAGATTATAAAGACACGCTGAAATTCAGAAAACTCAGAAATCGAGGGGATGAAGTTAATGACCCATTCGTCGAGGGTATATTAGAGACCGAACATAAAATAATTGCCGGGCATAAATTTCTTGCTGATATTATTATCACGAAGGATTATGACGTAATTTTAACTGATCAGATAAACTAAAAAATAAAAGTATTGTGCAGTTAAAAAATAAGGTCCAGCTAATAACTTATCCCAATTCAATGGGTGGGAATTTAGAATCATTAAATTGCGCACTCCTTAAATATTTTAAGGATATTTTTGAAGGCGGTGTTCATATTTTGCCNNAAAATTTTGACTTAATGCTTGATCTGATGGTAAATCATATCTCAAGTCAATCTGTCTATTTCCAGGATTTTTTAAAAAAAGGAAGAAAGTCGGAATATGCCGATTTATTTATTACACTTGATAAAATTTGGCCGGAAGGTAAACCCAGGCAAAAAGATTTAGAAAAAATATTCCTCCGCAGAACAGAACCATATTCTACTTATTTTATAAAGGACAAAGACAAACCGGAAACAGTGTGGACTACTTTTGGAAAACAAACACCTTCGGGACAAATCGATCTGGACATTAACTCTGAAACAGCGAAAAAGTTATTAACTGAATTTGTTTCAAGTTTTGGTAAACAAAAAATTAAGATGCTCAGGTTAGATGCTGTTGCCTATGTAATCAAAAAACCGGGTACAAGTTGTTTTTTCATTGAACCTGAAATTTATAAGTTCATGAATTGGATCGGAGATTTGGCCAATTCTATGGGCATAGAAATTCTTCCGGAAGTACATTCGCATTATAGCATGCAATATAAACTTGCCGTAAAAGGCTATTGGATTTACGATTTTATTCTTCCTTTTTTTATTCTTGAATCATTAATCAACCGTTCGTCTTCCCGCCTGGTAGAATACTTAAAAAACCGTCCTCATAAGCAGTTCACAATGCTCGACTGTCACGATGGAATTCCAGTTAAACCTGATCTTGACGAATTAGTAAGTACAAACGATGCGCGAAAAATAGTTGAAGTTTGCCTGCAGCGAGGTGCGAACCTAAGCCGGATTTTTTCAGATAAATATAAAGATGATGGTTTCGATGTTCATCAAATAAGAAGTACATATTATTCCGCATTGGATTGTAACGACGATGCATATATAGCTGCCAGAGCAATTCAATTCTTTACACCCGGTATTCCTCAAGTTTATTATGTTGGATTGCTTGCAGGAAAAAATGATTTGGAAAGTGTGGAAAGAACCGGTGAGGGACGTGAGATTAACCGTCATAATTATTCATTTGAAGAAATTGATGAAGCTCTGCAAAGTCCTGTTGTACAACGATTACTAAAGTTAATCCGCTTTAGAAACCAATATCCTGCATTTGACGGTATATTTTCAGTTGAACAAAAAGATAAAGAACAAATTAGAATGGGATGGGAAAAGGATAATTTTAAATGCCGGCTGGAAATTAATCTGGAAACATATCATACGGTTATTTCATACATAGATGAAAATAATGCACTAATGGAAAATAATGTATAACCAAACTATATAAAAAAATATGAATACTAAATTAAAAGAAAATCAAAACCCCGTGTTAATTAAGCTGCTGACATTTTTAATATTCATGATGTTCGCCATGACGACGGATGCTGTTGGAGTAATTATACCCGAAGTGATGAAGCAATTTAAGCTTTCAATGACCGTTGCCGGATTAATTCATTACATGCCTATGATTACTATAGCTTTATCGGGTGTGTTACTTGGATTTTTAGCAGATAAGTTAGGCCGGAAGGCAACCATTATTCTCGGATTGGCATTTTATGCTATTAATTCATATCTCTATATTATAGCAGATACATACGGTTTTATTTTAAGTTTAATGGCTATTGCGGGTTTGGCAATCGGTGTATTTAAAACCGGCTCATTAGCTCTTATAGGAGATATAAGTAATTCGACAAAGCAACATACATCCACAATGAATGCTGTTGAAGGTTTTTTTGCTGTCGGATCAATTATCGGTCCTGCAATAGTAACTTATCTCCTTTCCCGAGGATTTGAATGGCGGTTGTTGTATGTAATTGCAGGCAGCTTATGTGTTGCTTTGATAATAATGGCGATGTTAGTCAAATTCCCAAAAACAAAAAAAACAGTTGAAGAACCTATAAACCTTTCAGGCACATTATCTATGTTAAAGGATCCTTACGCAATCGGTTTTTCAATTGGCGCCTTCTTTTATGTATCGGTTGAATGTGCTGTTTATGTATGGATGCCGACGCTGATAGAAGGTTATAAAGGCAACCTGATTTTTATTGCCTCGTATGCTTTAACGATCTTTTTTATTCTACGAGCGGCCGGACGGTTTCTTGGTGTTTGGCTGATGTCTCACTTCAACTGGCCGGTTATACTAAGTGTATTTAGTTTTATAATTTTTCTATGTTTTCTTGGCAGTGTTGTTTTAGGGATTGGCGCAGCAATTGTATTACTGCCTCTTACAGGCTTATTTATGTCTGTTCTTTATCCCACTATAAATTCAAAAGGGATAAGTTGTTTTCCAAAAGCAAAACATGGTTCAATTGCTGGTGTAATATTGTTCTTTTCCGCCACAGGCGCTGCATTGGGTCCACTTGCGATGGGAGCAGTTAGCGACATGTTTAATCATACAGCTATGTACGGGTTTATACTTGCAACGGTCTTTGCTGCATTACTTTTTGCTGGAACAATATATAACGTAATGTTTAATCCAACTAAAAACAGATTACAGCATCTGGATGAAACGGAATATTGATTTCTTTTTTAGTGCGTTATGGGGATGAAAGGGAGAATTGAGAATTAAAACTTAATAGGAGTAAGGAGAAAGAAGTAAGTAGAAAAAAAATGAAAGATTGAGCCCAGCAATTCAACAGCTGATAGACACGTGGTAAACTGGGTGAACCATGCTTACAGCAGAATCTTAAAAAATTATTTATTATAAAAATATTCACATCTGTTAAAAATAAAAAATCATAAAAAGTTTTGGACATCGTAATGTGTTTATCATTAATGCATAGGAATCATACCAGAAGAAAAAATTTAAAGATGTTGAATAGATTTATTACAATATGCGAAGCTAATCAAAATAGAAAAACTTAAAATATTTTTGACAACATTTTACACATTTTAATATGGAAGGATGGATTATTTAGGAGTTGTATTAAGACCGATCCCTATCGAATTATTATGGTATTTTGGGGATGAATATGGATGATTTTGGATTATTTTTTACAGAAATGAACATACTGATTTTCCCCTAAAAATCTTAGTGCCCAAAAGGGGACTTCCCGCAAAAAACCTGCGGGACAAGCTCCCCTATTTTGGATAGTGCCCGGAACAGGACTCGAACCTGCACTGGCTTACACCAACTAGCTCCTGAAGCTAGCGCGTCTACCAATTCCGCCATCCGGGCAAATAAATAATTTATAAAAATAAACAAGAGAGTTCAGTTTTACAAAAACTTACCTGATTTCTTTAGCCTCATGTTTAACAGTATCTTTCATTGGAAAACGGTCAAAAAACCTTGTATTTGCATCTTTTGATGAATTATAAGGCTGCGGCAAATCTTTAACATTTATTATATCTGAAACAACGCCAGTTCTGCAATCACTAGAATAAAGTTTAGGTTCACCGGATTCAATCGATTCACTGCAAAATTTAGCAGTAACAACTTTTCCGCTTGCAGGTGAAGAAAAATCTTCAAGAGGAAAGTTCATTTGCTCGTAAACATCATGCATAAAAATAGCCCAGATTGGCATTGCAGCTTGGGCGCCCTGACCGTAATTACCGGTGAAAGAAACTCTATGATCGTCAAAACCAACCCAAGTACCGGCACAAAGCTGTGGGGTAAATCCTAAAAACCATGCATCTGCAAATTCCTGCGTAGTTCCAGTTTTACCGGCAGCCGGCCGCTGGAAATTATAAGTTCTCCTTGCACCGCTGCCTGTTCCATAGTCTATTGCAGAGCGCATCATATCGGTAACAATATAAACTGTTTCTTCGGGTAGGGCTTCACTAGAATAAGTTGTAAAATTGTCAATAAGAATTCCGTCTTTATCTTCAATCTTTAGAATTGAGATTGGGTCGTTATATATTCCATGATTTGCCAGAGTGGCGTAAGCAGAAGTTAATTCTATTGGAGAAACAACGGAAGCGCCAAGAGCAATTGACGGGAAAAGATCCAGTTTAGTTTTAATTCCCATCCTTTCAGCGTTTCTTCCAATCTGCCAAAGCGGCGCTTTATTTTCTATGATTAAACGGGCAGCAATAATGTTTAATGATTCAGCCAATGCATGTCTAAGAGTTGTAAATCCGCCAGTTGAGTGATCAAAATTTTCCGGACTCCATATTTTTCCAGAACCGTCAGGATATTGAAACCGCTGGTTAAGCATTGGATATGCAGGATATAATCCATTATCAATTGCAACTGAATAAACAATTGGCTTGAATGCAGAACCCGGCTGACGCTTTATTTGTGTAACATGGTTTAGACCGCGACCCATGTTTGGATCTCTTCCGCCAACCATTGCACGTACTTCGCCATTTTTCGGATCAATTGCTATAAAACCAAGTTCTATTCTCTTTGCATTATTTTTTAAAGAATCAATAAAGTGTGTACTGTTGACAAGTCTGTTATAAACATTACGCTTTTCTTCCTGTCCAATAGCCGCTTTATAACTAATGCTGCTCTTTGCAGCTTTATCAATAATATCATCAAGTAATGGTTTATTTTTACTCCAGTTCCAGAATTTATCAAATTGTTTTTGAAAATCTTCGATATGTACCTGGGCAGCGTGAACAGCAATTTTCTGCATACGGGAATCAAGAGTTGTATAAATATTTAATCCATCCTCATAGAGATCGTAACCTTCCTTTGCGGCGATTTTTTCCATCTGCTGACGGATATATTCAAGGAAATGAGGCGCAATCGTTCCTTTGTAACCCTCTTCAATTCTTCTGTAATTTAATTTAATCGGCTGGAGTTTTAATCTCTCATATTCATCTTCACTTAAGTATCCCGCATCTACCATCATAGACATAACAAGGTTTCTTCTTCTAAATGCATTATCATATTTTTCAAATGGATCATAGTAAACGTTAGATTTTAGAAGTGAAATAAGAACACCCGCTTCAGTAACAGTTAACTGTTTAACATTCTTATCAAAATAGGCGCGTGCAGCCATATTAATACCATATGCTCCATTCCCAAAGTAGGAAGTGTTAAAATACATCTCCAGTATTTCACGTTTGGTATAAGTTTTTTCTATTTGAATAGCTGTAATCCACTCGCGTATTTTTCTTACAATAGTGCCAAAAGTTGATTCCCTCTTTGCTTTTAAAGAATACATATTTTTTGCAAGCTGCTGGGTAATAGTACTAGCCCCTTCCTTCTTGAACAAGAATACAGTCTTAACTATCGCCTTGACAAAACGCTGCATGTCTACGCCCCAATGGTGATAGAAATTCTTGTCTTCAGTTGCTATGAGAGCATTAATAACAACAGATGGAATGCTATCAACACTGACTTCAACGCGGTTTTCCTTAAAGAATTGTCCAATTAGCTGATGATCTTTGCTCCAGACATTGCTTGCAAGCTGTGCTGTAGGGTTTTCAATTTTTTCGAGAGGCTGCAATCCTGAAAAAACATACCGGGTAAAAAGAAAAATTGCGGCAAAAATAATTATACCGAATGCCCAATAAATATAATTGAGCCTCTTCTTATTTGGTTTCTTTAGTTTATTGTGGATTTTAATTTTGCTTATTAAATTCATTTCATTTCCAATCAATTATCTTAAAAGTTTTGATAAATTTTCCATAACATGGTTTATCCAGCCATGACCCTAAATTTACATAATAACCATCTTTATATTTTTCAAATGCGCGCTGATGCGAGTGACCAAACATAACATAATCATAACCGGATTCTATTTTTTGTTTTGCGGTTTCTAACAATCCATCTATTGTGCCATAATTCTTATTTGCCGTATAACCACGGCTTGTTTTACTTGTCTTACTGGCAATAATAATACCCAGGTCAGGATGGACTAAAGAATAAAGCTTCTGCAAAAATTTATTTCTAAATATTTTCTTCAAAATTTTGTAGCCCACGTCATTTTTTACCATCCCGTCTCCATGATCAAGAAAGAATCTTTTGCCATTCAAAACAATATCTATAGTTTCATGGTAAAGCTTAGCGCCGATTTCTTTTTCAAAAAAATCACGATGCAAAAAATCATGATTGCCGATAATATAATGAACAACTACTCCAGCTTCAGTCAATTCAGATAATGCGGCAAAAGTTCTGATAAATCCCTTTTGTATTACATGCTTATATTCAAACCAATAATCAAACAAATCACCAATAATAAATAACTCGCTGCATGAAGTTTTTGCATACTGCAAGAATTTAATAAGAAGTTTTTCTTTTTCCTTCTCAACTTCCCGGGAGTCTAAACCCAAGTGAATATCTGATATAAAGAAATAAGTTTTGTTCACAGAAATAAATTTTTAATTAATCATATTGAACTTTGCGAGCAGCCATTTATTCGGGTCCAAAACAATCTGCTCGGGTTTCTTTTTCGATAATATGTTTATCAAGGTGTCTCTTGAAGAAACATACACAGTCGAAATCTCAAAATCATTTGGTCTATCATAAATAAATTTAATATCAAGTGGAAATTTATAAATATCATAGCCTTTTTGTAACTGTTTTATTTTAAATTCCACATTAAATCCTTCCTGTATAGGGTTGCTTTTCCAGCTGCTTTCCAGTTCAATAATGCCCTCACCTTTGTATATCCATTGATTAAAAAAAGCATTCAGATTCATTTTTGAGATTTTTTCGCAAAGATTTTTAAAATCATTTGTAGAAGCATTACCATATTTATACAATTTATAATATTCTCGAAGAATCATGAAAAAATTTTTATCACCGACTTCTTTTCTCAACATATGCAGTACCCAGGCGCCTTTATTATAAATTAACTGGCTGAACAAAGCCTTGCCCGGATTGTAAAGCGTACCATCCGGAAACGTTCCAAATTTTGCCGTCATTGTAGATTGCAGTGCATGTTCATCACTTTGCTTTTCCCAGTAAAGCGCTTCTGAGTAAGTTGCAAACCCTTCATTTAGCCAAATATCCTTCCATGTTTTAGGCGTAACTGCATCTCCCCACCAGTGGTGGGCAAGTTCGTGAATCAGCATATCACTGAAAAATTTGTGACCGGAAATAAAATTTGAACCAATACCGGTTACAGTCTGGTTTTCCATTGCGCCATTTTGCCACCAAAATTCTGCAACACTATATTTCTCTTTCGTAAAAGGATATTCACCGAATAATTCTTCAAAAGTCCTAAAATATTTTTTATGATCTGAAAAATCTCTTTTTGCATTATCAAAATCTTTTGGAATAGCGTAAAATGAAAGATCAACTACGTCACCATTGATAGATTTGTATTTTTCCGTATACTTCCGATAGTTGCCGGAATATAACGCAACCAAATATGTTGAAATAGGATAGTATGTTTTCCAGTGATAAGTTCTACGGGCATCATTTGTTTTAATATCAATTAACTTCCCATTAGATATTGATACATTTGAGGAGTCATTTGTGATGTACATATCAAGCAAGGCTTTATCATCCGGCAAATCAACGCATGGGAACCAGGTTGATGCGAACACCGGCTCGTTAAGAGAATATACTTCATCAACACCGTCAATATTTTCAAATACAAAAGACCCAAATCCCATTTTTTGAGGTGTTCCTTCATAAGAAATTCTAATTTCGGCTGTATCAATATTTATATTATTTTTTTTGATGCTCAATATTTTTTCAGTTCTGCTAAAATCAGCTCTTATTCCGTTCAATAAAATGTTTTTCACTTCCATATTTTTGTAAAAGTTGAGATCAATATCCTCTTCATCTTTGTTAATTATTTTCAACTTAATAGTAGCATCACCGGATATTTTTTTCTGCACCGGGTATAAATCGAGTTTTATTTCATAATGCTGAACATCAACTGCACGCTGATTTTTTGTATTATATTTGGATAACGCATCTTCATTAACATCTTTTAACTGCAGAGCCAGGTTAATATATTGATTTGCCTGTTTGAATGACCCAATATTAACAATAGCCCATTTTACAGCAAAAAACACAATGGCAATAACGAGGATTAATGGAATACCCCAGCTTAACAATAGAAATATTTTTTTTCTTTGCATCTGCAGAAAATTGAAAAGTTTATTGTTTAATCTTATTTCAAAGTTAATAATTTCTTCAATTGCCAATCAATTTCTAATTAGATATATTTTCAACTAATTACTATGAGACTCTTATGGCTTATGCAGGTTCAACAATATTAAGAAAAACATTGACCATGATTTTGGCAGGCGGACAAGGAGAAAGATTATTCCCGCTAACTAAATTTAGGACAAAACCATCTGTACCATTTGGAGGGAAGTACAGAATAATTGATTTTACTCTTTCCAACTGCTTGAATTCCGGTTTAAGAAAAATTTATGTACTAACACAATACATGTCGGATTCTCTAAATAGACATCTTTATGAAGCATGGAGCATTTTTAATCCGGAATTGAGAGAATTCATATATTCAATTCCGCCGCAATTTAAAATCAGCAATAATTGGTATTTGGGCACCGCCAATGCAATTCATCAAAATTTTAATTTGATAGAAGATGAGAATTATGAATGGCTGCTGATTCTATCCGGTGATCATATTTATAAAATGGATTACCTAAAAATGATTCAGGAACACATTGATAAAAATGCTCACCTTACTCTTGCAGCAATTGAGGTGCCTAAAGCGCAGGCATCCCGATTTGGCATAATTGGAATTGACCCTGATTATAAGGTAACCTCATTTGTTGAAAAACCAAAGAATCCTCCGACAATTCCGGATAATCCGGAATGTTCTTTTGTCAACATGGGAATTTATGTTTTCAACATACACGCATTGAAAGAAGTATTTGAAAAAATGGATAAGGAAAAAATTTCAAGTCATGATTTTGGGAAAAATATTATACCATATATGACCCATAATGGCTATCATGTTCAGGCTTACCGGTTTGTTGATGAGAATAAGAAGGATGAACCTTACTGGGTGGACGTTGGAACTATTGACAGCTATTATGCTGCAAGTATGGATTTAATTAACGTAAGCCCTCATTTTAATTTATATGATATGGATTGGTCGTTGAGAACCCAACAGCAGCAATATCCACCCGCAAAAACCGTGTCTCATGAAGGTGAACGGGTTGGACGTGCAATTAACTCACTGATTTCTGATGGTACTATTATTTCCGGCGGTCTTGTTGAACGCTCTATTGTAGGTTTTAATATTCGCGTAAATAGCTATTCCTACATTACTGACTCAATAATTTTTGATAATTGTAATATTGGAAGACATGCTAGAATTCGAAGAACAATTATTGATAAAAATGTAACAATACCCGAAGGAACAGAAATTGGCTTTGATACTGAAACAGATCGTAAAAGATTTACAGTTTCTGAAACAGGAATAGTAGTAATACCAAAGAACTATAAATTTCAGTAAAAGCTATTTTGTATTAAGAAAGGCTGGTAACGCCAGCCTTTCTTGTTTTAAATTTATATAGTGATTTATTAGTAATACAATTTATTGGATGACATGAATCAGATTTTAGAAGATAAACTTGAAGCTCTGCCTGCCCTGCCCGGCATTTATCAATTTTTTAACGAGAAAGGCAAAGTTATATATGTAGGCAAGGCAAAAAGTTTAAGAAGCAGGGTTCGCTCATATTTTAAGAAAAATGTTGACTCTCCTAAAACAGCTATTCTTGTTTCAAAGATTTTTGATCTGCAGCTTATCATGACTGACTCTGAAATTGAAGCGCTGGTACTTGAAAACAACCTTATTAAAGAACTTAAACCACGTTACAACATATTACTTAAAGACGATAAATCATTCCCTTACATTCGAATTACCAATGAACTTTTCCCGAGGATTTTCCCAACCCGGAATGTCATCAAAGATGGATCAAAGTATTTTGGCCCATATACAGAAGTTAAAAACATGAAAAATTCTTTAAGTCTAATGAATAAAATTTTTAAAATCAGAAGCTGCAAGTTGGACATAACTGAAGAAGCTGTAGAAAAGAAAAAATTCAAGGTCTGCCTGGATTATCATATTAAGAAATGCGAAGGACCATGTGAAGGATTAGTATCGCAGGCTCACTACAATGGAATGGTCAACCAGGTTATAAAGGTTTTACGCGGTAAAACTGATGAACTGATTGAAGAACTCAAATCTCAAATGGAGAAAGCATCTGCAAATCTTCAATTTGAAGAAGCGGCAGCGTTACGTGATAGAATTGACCAACTGCAAGTGTATTCCTCTAAACAAAAAATAATATCATCTGATATGGAAGACCGGGATGTAATCAGCGCTGCATTTGAAGGAAAAGACGTCTCGGCAACTGTTCTTAACATAAGATCAGGCAAACTAGTTGGCAAACGGCAGCTCAATCTATCGTGTGAAGAAAATGAAGATGAGAAACAAATATACTCAGCGATTATAAAATATTATTACACCGAATTTGTTGAAGTACCTAAAGAAATTATAATTGATACTGAGCCTGAAGATTCCGATTCACTTTTGGAATGGCTTAATACAAAAGCCATAAAAAAATGCAAGTTTGTAATCCCGCAAAAACAGAGTGAAGCAAAATCACTTTTGAATATGTGCAAGCAAAATGCACTTTTCCAATTAAAGGAAATACAATTGCAAAAAATGAAAAAGGAAGGGAGCGTTCCTTATGCACTTTCTGCCTTGCAAAGGGATTTACGCTTGAAAAAAATTCCAAGAGTTATTGAATGTTTTGATAACAGCAATCTGCAAGGCAGTGATGCTGTAGCAAGCATGGTTGTTTTTGTTGACGGAAAACCTAAAAAAAGTTTATACCGTAAATATATAATTAAAACTGTTGTAGGTCCTGATGATTTTGCCAGCATGCAGGAGATAATTGGAAGACGCTACAGCAGGGTGCTTGAAGAAAAACTGCCGATGCCGGATTTAATTATGGTCGATGGCGGGAAAGGGCAGCTTTCAAGCGCTATTGAGACTTTACAAAATTTAGGGATTAAAAATTTTGAGATTATAGGCCTGGCAAAAAGACTGGAAGAGGTTTTCGTTCCAAACGAGCCTGAAGCCCAGTCAATACCCAAAACATCATCCAGCTTAAAGCTTCTGCAGCATGTAAGAGATGAAGCACACCGCTTCGCTATTACTTTCCATAGAGAACGCAGAAGTAAAAGGACATTTACAAGTGAACTGCTTGAGATAAAAGGAATTGGTGAAAAAGTTGCACAGAAACTTTTGGAAAAACTCAGTTTGGATGAAATTAAAAAGACTGATGTACCAAAACTAGCCGAAATAATTGGTGAGGCAAAGGCAAAGTTAATTTCAGAATATTATCATAATATTAAAGAAAATTAATTAGATGGTATCACAGATTGTGATACCAAATTCTAAATAATAAAAAAATGCCAAGCCTTCAACCACCCGAATTAAATACTGACCGCTGCTTCCTTCCGGACCTCACGGGGTTGGGTATCAATTCGCCGGTCTGGGCCTGGCAAAATTTGGGGTGCTAATATAGAAAAATTATATGCCCTTGCAAAAACTTGCTAGAATGATTTTAATATTTCATTAAATACTTTTTCCGAATCAATTCCCCCATTTCCGGAAAAAGAACATTTCTTAGGATCACCGGGGCAGACCGTACTGCAATAATTCTCATCCGGAAGAATTATCTTACTTTCGTTGCCTAATGGGCCCCAAAGTTTAGGCGAGCAAGCTGTTAAGGGGCAAAACATAGAAATAGTTTTTATTTTTAATGCCGCAGCTAAGTGCATTGGCCCTGTACTTGCTGAAATTAACATATCTAGCGCTGCAAAATTTACTATTGACTCCCTCAATGACTTACCAACGTTGGGATATTCTATGTCAGAAATTCCTGATAGCTGTTCCGGTACCTTATTATCAGTTATCACAATCTTAAAATCCTTTTGCCGAATTAATTTCAATATTAATTTTTTATATTCATCCAGCTGCCAGTTCGGTGAGGAGTTCCCGCTTGTAATATGTACTCCAATTAATGATTTTTTATCACCTAATAATCTTGATTTTATATTCCTAACATTTTTTCTCTCATCATCAGTTAAAAATATCTCGGCGTCAAGGTTATCAGTTTGCACCCCAATTTTTCTTGCAAGGTCCATACAATAATCAGCTTCATGTCTGAGTGGAATGTATTTTTTCCGGTCTACATAACGGGAAAACGTCATAAACTGGTAAAACTTATGCCCTACTCCAATGCGGTAAGGAATCCCGGCAAAAAATAAGAGATAGTTTATTCTTTCTGTTGGTAAAAGCGTTAGCGAATGGGTGAATTTATATTTTCTGATTTCATTAGCATTCTTGAAAAAGGATTCGAGTGAGTTATCATTATAATCATCAATTAAGATAATTTTATCAACGTGGGGATTATTGAAATAAATATCCCGGGTGTATTTCCTTAAAAGAAGAGCAATAAAACTATTTGGATATTTTTTTTTAATTTCCCGTGGAAGAGGTGTAGAAAGTACGACGTCTCCAATTCTATCCGGTCTAACAATTAATATTCTCTTTTGTTTTTCCATATCATGCAAAATCCAAAAGTCGCCTTCTCACATCTTTATACTCTTTCTGCCAGTTTAATTCCTTTGCAGCTAAGGCACAATTTTTTCTAAAATCAGATAAAAGATTCGGTTCATCAATCCACTTTTTTAAAACAATTAGAATATTATCCTCAGCTTCAATATTTATACTTTCACCAACGTTGTAATTATCAATAATCACTTTCATTTGAGGTAAATCGCTGCATAGAACCGGCAGTCCTGCCATTATATATTCAAATAACTTATTGGGTAAAGCATGGTAATAGCTTATGCTAATATTTTCAATTAATGAAAGCCCAACATCGGCACCGGCAGTATAATTAATTAAATCTTTCTGCAGGATAGTTCCGGCAAATATTACACGGTTAGAAATCCCTAAATCAACTGCCAGTTTCTGAAAATTCTTCTTTTTCTCGCCATCTCCCAATAAGATTAAATATGTCTGCGGTAATTTCGACATTGTCTTTAATATTAGTGGTATTCCCCTCCCTTCCAAAAGTACCCCCTGATATAAAAGAATTATTTTATCATCGGCTATATTGTATAACTTTCTGAAATTTATTTTTAAGAGAGGCTGTTGATATAGAGGGATATTTCTGATAACAAGAGTATTATTAATTCCATAATATTTTTCAAGAAATTCAGAATCTAATTTCCCTGTTGTCAAGACAATATCAACTTTCTTAATAAAATATTTTTCAATTTTTGCTACAAGCGATTGGATTTTTGGACGATTTCTTAACCCGCCAATAAAAGGATATAATTCGCGGCTGTTATAGTAGATTTTTGCACGTCTCGCTCTTGCAATTATTGTAACAAACGGCAGCGTATAAATATCCTCTGCAAAATAAATATCCGCCTTAGTAAAAATTAGTTCCCGCAAAAGGATAAGGGAAAAATTCAGATAAAATAATAAACTTATTTTCCCTTTATCAAGCTTGAATATTTTTATCTCGTCATCAAAATAATCTTTTGATGAAATGAACCACTCAAACCCAATAACTGATATCTTACAGCCATCCCCTTTAAGGGAATTGCTTAAGTTAGTGATCCTTGAATCATTAAGAGCGTTACCAAGAAATGAAATACAGACTTTTTTTTTATGAACCATAATTTTATTTTTTTACAATTTAATTGTGAAAGTATTTCTCATAATAGTTTTTGCATCAAACTGTTCTTTGAATTCAATCAAGCTCATACTGGGGGTCATAGGATTTTCTGCTTTTGTATCCTGTGAGACCCCTATATCAACATAAGAAAAATCATGTTCAGTTGCGTCATTAACAACTTCATACATAATTCTATGCATTGGTTTAAATTCCGCGTATTCATACAGCATCATATTGTAAAAACAAAGAGCAACATTTTTATTTGCATAAAACATTAAAGATCCGCCGATTGGTTTTTCTCTAACATAGACCATGAATAATTTAAGATTGTTAGGCATTAATTGTTTTAAACGCAGTAAATCTTCATAAGAATGAGTTGGTTTAGCATCATGTTTTGCTTTATTTTCAACAAGAATTGGATAGAATTCATCATAACGTTCATTTACCTCAACACGCATTTCAGGTATGTGGAAAGTTTTCCGTACGTTTCTACGCGTTGTTGGTGTAAAACGTAACAGGTAATCATCACCTTTGTTCAATTTAATGCCGCTTGAGATGTAATGAAGTTTGTAATTAAATCCAAGCCATCTCATAGCAAATTCCAAATTTTGATTCTGATGAGTTTCATAGATCATTGGTGCAGGGGTTAACTCAAATTCCCTTATACTATTAGCCCTTCCATACTCGAGCAAACCAGAGACTATTTCAATAGCTTCAGCAAATTTTACGTCTTTTGTAACTATTGAACCATAACTTGCCCCAATTGGGGATTCATAAATTCCATCTTTAAGCCGGCCGGGCAATAATGCAGTAATTTTTTTATTCTTTAAAAGTATTAGATGGTTAAATTTAAATTTTCCTGGTGTGTGATAATCGAAAAATTTTTGAAGATGGAACATTGTACCGTTATTAGAATTAAGGACGAAATCATCCCATCGTTCTTTCCATACATCAGAGTATTCAATAATTTCCATGAAGGAGACTCAACTTTAAGATAAATTTTAAATCCAAAAATAAATGATTTATGATTAATAACTATAATTTTACAAATACTTATTTTGTCTTCTCATAAGTCTGAAACTGTCCAATTAGACTAATCAACTTATATTTTTCAGAATTCATGTCCTCCAGTTTGGGGAAATGATAACCCTGCTTTTTAATTCATCTATTTCGTTATATCCAAACAATTGGTAAAAAAGATATGTAAATAGAGTTGAGAAACTTCTTAATAAGAATATAGGGTAACCGAGATAGTTTTGTTGAGATGAACTACTTCCAAGAAATGCGAACCAATTGTAATAAGAATCATCAGAAAAGATAAGTCCGTTGAAGAAAATAATTTTTATTAAAGCAGCGGAGAATAAAATTATTAGTAGAAAATATTCCGGAACAGCAAAAAAAACAAATTTGTTCTCCGGTTTTGATACTTCAGAATTCAATTTCGATATGATTAATAATTAATTAAAAAGTATATGTCAAAGAAATAATGTGTGAGTCACCCAATCCATATTTTACCGGAACGAATGCATAATCAAGATTGATTCCATTCCATAAAATTCCAAAACCTGTAGAAATACTTTTTGAATCATAACCGCTGGCAAATCCAATACGTAAAGAAAACATCTTATCATAAATTACTTCACCGCCAATATGCAAATGAGAACCATCTTCTAAAGTGTATTTTTGAAATCCGGCTAAAGCAGTAAAATCCATCCTTGTACTTTTAACAGAAAAATTATAAGCTGCGCCTAAGCGTAAATCAGCAGGCAGCTTTGTAGATTCACCTCTTAAAACATTCATTGAACCAAGATTTCGGATTGAGGCTCCGACAGAAAGACCATCAATTAAGCCCTGGTAGTTAGCTCCAAGATCTAAAGCCCAGCCATCAGAATTATCACTATATAAATTTTCGTAAAGATATTTAGCAGATAAACCGAAATAAAATTTTTCAAAAATATTGAAAGCAGTAGAAATACTTGACGCAAAATAATGGGCTGTGAATGTTGCATCCGGATCGCCGGGTTTAGTGCGGATTTCGATATCAGCAATGTTTGTTGCATTTACACCAATTGCAACGGGTAATCCAAGAGCAGAAAAACTTCCTGCGAACATTTCCGAATTTAAGTCCTGGAAAAGTGAATTATGGCTGAACGTCAACTGGGTTTTATTATTAACCGCAAGCATCGAAGGATTATAATTTAATGCAGTTAAATCGTTCACAGCAACCACACCTAGATCGCTCATTGCAACATTACGCGCGCCAAATCCAAATTTGAGAAATGACAATCCTGAGTTGCCAGCTGATTGTGCAAATAAACTTGTTGCTGCCAATAATAAATAAATTATTTTTCTATTCATTTTATTCTTTTAGAAGTTTACGTTAATACCTATTATATGTTGATCACTTGAAGAATATGGTTCAATGACAAAAGCATAATTAATGCCAAGCTTTACCGAGTTCAATGCATAAAGATATGAAAATCCAAATGAAGGATGTACCGGGTCATACTTATTACTGAGATTTAATCGATCTAACCCTGCACGCAAAAATAAATTTTCATAAATATTATATTCACCGCCAAAACGAATAATATTTGATCCTGCATTACTACTTTCAATTTCTGCGGAAGCAATAATTTTTTCTTCAGTGAATTTATATGCAAAACCAAGTTTTTTTAACAATGGAAATTTATTATTAGTGATAATGCCTTCCTGCCCAAACAATTTTGATGAATCCCATGTGTATTTACTATTTATATCACTTAACATAAATGAAACAGACAATTCATCATTGACCAGGTATAACGCACCTAAATCAAATCCAAGTCCGCTGGAAGAAAAATTATCGTAAAGTTTGTAGTAATAAAATTTGAATGCAATACCAATTGATAATTTTTCGGAAAAGCGGTTTGCAAGCGCGATAAAAAACTGGTTTTCAGAAGTTGATAAATCACCTGTTTTATTTCCTGAGTCATCTCTTTCATCAATGTTTGATACACCTGAATTAATTATTCCTACACTAATACCCGCTGTAGAACGCGGTTTGGAATTTCCATCCGAATCTGTCTTCGTACCGAATTCAAACTTGCGTGTAAAACTTAGAAAATTTAATGATCTATCAAGAGAAAGAATTGAATAAGAAGTTTGAAATGAATTTCCTTCCTGGAATGTAATTAATGCCGGATTATAATATGAAACAAGCGCGCCATCTTTAACGGCAGACATTGCATTGCCCATTCCCATACCACGTGCTCCAAAGCCCATTCTGCTGAAAGCCCCGGGCATACTGTTCAATTCAGTAATTGGCGCTTGTGCAAAAATATTTGCGGCAGCAAACAAAATTATAAGAAATATTTTTTTCATCACATTAGCACCATAATTTTTCCGAATAAAGGATTACCGGAACCTAAATCAATTCTGTAAAAATAAACACCATTAGGAACAATCCTGCCGTTACCATCTTTGCCATCCCATACTTCAAGCTGCTGACTCTTTGCAACCCGCTGTGCATTTTGAATTACAGTCCTAACCAGGTTCATACCAAAATCCATAATCCTGATTGTAACACTTGCTGATTCAGTTGTAGAGTATTTAATCTTTACAACCTGTCTGTTTGGTGAAAAAGGATTTGGGAATGCATAAGAATCAGTTGTAGCAGCTAAATTTGTTGATGCAAGAAAAACTTTCCAGCTGCCAGTCCAAAATCCTGTAGTTTCATTTAATCGGGCAAGTCCGTTATCGGTACCAATCCAAATATCTGTTGAGTTATCTGATCTTCTATTAGTTTTAACAGATAAAAAGGTACTTGTGTTAATTGTAGAGTTGGAATTATCGTCTTTAATTTGAGGCGCTGCAATCCATGATGTTCCGTTATTGCTGCTTCTAAATAATCCATTCATAGTTGCTGCAAGAATATCTGCTCCAATGTAGCTCCCAGATGTTCCTAAATATTTAAAATTAATTTCCCTGGCTTGTTCGCCGGTTAAAAAATTACTCCATGTTTTACCACCGTCTTGAGAACGGCTTATGCAGTTAAATTCCATTGAAGAATTTGCTCTCCATGTTGATGCCCATATCGAGTTATCATATTCGTTCAAACTCATTGACCAGATGTAATTTCCCGAAATAGGGTTCGATTGATTTGTGTGATTAAATTTAATCCAGCTGATACCGCCATCAGTACTTTTATTTATTCCCGCAACAGTTCCAACGTATATTGTATTATCATCAACGGTAAGAATCGAAAAAGCTTCATAATTGTCATATGCTTCGGGTCCAAATTTTCCTGCAGTTACCTGCATAGAAAAATGAAGAGTATCGGAAGGTTTTATAGAATCAAGATAATCAGGTGGGAGAACAACCCTTTGCCAGGTTTTTCCATTATCTGTAGATTTTCTTAAACCGCCGGCTTTACTAGCTATCCAAATTGCATTTTTTGTAAAACCAATGCTGTGAGTAAAATTTTGTTGTGTAGCGGTAACTGGTAAAGCTCTCAATTTGTTAATACCATAAACAACACTCGAATCACCCCGATCATCAACCGGTTGAGTTATTGATGTCCATGACAGACCCTGGTCAGTCGAGTATTTCAAACCGCTTCCCTGTCCATCAATTTGTCCACCGCCAAGATCAATAGAATGCCAAGTAGCCGCCCAAATTGTGCCGTTGTAATAACCTAATGCGGAAATACCTTCTTCTCCAAAAACACTGGATTTGTAATAGTTAGTCCAGGTAGTTCCGTTGTCTGTAGATTTGCTTAAACCATTGCCAGTTCCCAACCAAATTGTATTATCCCGGATAAGGATCCTTTCAATTGAATTACTGGCTGGTGTCGCGTCAGCAACTTTAGCAAGCCGGCTGGTTCCTAATTCATAATTTACAGGCAGGGGCTGTGCTAATGAAATTACACTAAAAACAGTTACGAATAATAATTCAACAAAAATCTTTTTCATTAATTCACGGTAATATTTGCAGTTAATTGATTACTTAAAACTCCGCTTTTGTCTTTCGCCTGGAATTCGAATAACCAAATTCCGGCTGGATATGATGTTGGGATTGTCAATATCATTGAATAAATTCCATCATTTGCAGTCTGATCGCCATCTACCAAGGTGTTCCCGTCATCTGATAATGGGAACTCCGAAATACCCTGACTATTAACCATCTTTGTTCCATCCGGTTTGTAAAGCCTGTAAATTACACTTTGGACATCACTAGCTCCATTTGGATCATCAACTTTAATTGAGAAAACAAATGAAGTTCCACGTGTTGAACTATTTGGTAATATGAGATTCGATATAACCGGAGGATAATTTGTCTGTCCGTTATCGTAAATAAAAATTTGTGCGCCAATTTTAACAAGGTTATCAGGAGAAAGACGGATATTATCTTCCACAAAATATTGGATTTGATATTTCCCGTTCGATAATTTTTTGCTCATCACAAATTTGCATGAATAAATACCGTCCCCTTTTGTTTGGTCTCCATCTGTCTGTTTATTACCATCATCCAGCATATCAATACGTTTATAAATGGATTGGGTTTCATCAAGTGATTCAATACTGCACCAAACATTTCCAACAGTCGAAATATTTTGAATCTGTACTGATGTAGTAATTGATGAATCTGAGGTAGTTGTAGAATAAGAAGCCGGAGCTATAATTGAGACTACTTTATAATCAATCGTCCTAGTATCTACAATGCCGTCTTGAATTTTATCACAGCCAAAAACAAGAAGCGATAACGTTATTATACTTAAATAAGAAAATTTAATTATAAGTTTTTTACTCATTAAGAATTGAAAAAAGGCATGATTAAAAAATGATAAAATCATATAGAAATTTGCTGTTTTATATTTTCAAAAATAATTAAATCAAAAGTAGCAAAGTTCTCTATAATCTTTCCATTTTTGTTAAAACAAATAAAAGGATGTTAGAGAAAAGAGTCAAGTCATTTTTTTGTACAGGATTGTATTATTTCCAAAAGGAGAGGAAATTTAGACCAAACGGGGACAAATAATATCAGAACCCCCGGTTATTCTAAAGTGAAAGAACGAATGGCGTTGGTGAAAATGAAAGGATAAAAACTAAAATTGCAAAATATCCCACTACTTTCCTTCCAAATCCTAATTCTTCAAATTGATCAACCGGCGGATGTTTTATTTTTATAACAAAGAAAAGTATCAAAGCCCAAAATAACCATCCGCTCCAGCCAACTTTAATGTTAATATCTAAAAAAGTGTCTATAATGCCTAGAATACCGAAAAGAAGAAGAAAAATCATTGATATACTTGCTATAGTTTCATGTTTTTTTTCGTTGAACATACTATAAATAATGTGCCCGCCATCCAATTGGCCAACTGGAATAAGATTCATTGCAGTTACAAACAATCCAAACCAACCGACACATAAATATGGGTAATGATAAACTTCACTCATAGGCGGAACAAACTGAGATGGATTTGTAAAGAGAAATTTTAGAAAAGTAAATAAAAGCGTTCCGCCGAACTCCAAGCCAACAGCATTTTTTCCAAATTCCGGGGTATCATAATTAGGATGGATTTGTAACAAATATTCTTTTCCGGGCAAATGAGTAAATCCAAAAATCAAAACAGCCAGACATGCAATAAATCCGCAAATTGGTCCCGCGGCACCAATATCAAACATTGCCTTGTTGTTTGGAATTGGTGATTTTGTTTTTATGACAGCACCTATTGTTCCAAAATTAAAAAATCCGGAGACTGGCGGGAAAGGAATAAAGTATGGAAGAGTAGCCTTTACTTTATGGTATACTGATGCAAAGTAATGCCCAAATTCATGGACTCCAAGAATGAAAAGAATTGAAAATGCATACGGCAGTCCTTTCATAACGTCGCTGAACTCATATGGTCCTTCTTTACCTGTAGTCCATTGAATCCCGGCAATTATTGTGGTTATTAAGGTTATAACAAACAATCCGATGTGAAGTATATAATTGTGCTTAAACTTTTTAGAACCAAAAACTCTATCAAATATTTGCGAAATTTTTTCAGGCATTTTATAAATCCAGGTTCAATCCAACTGAAGAATATTTTTCAAAGTAATTATAATATTCACCATGCAGACTATTACCAGAATAGTAACGGTATTGTAAACTTAATCCTCTTCCATTCGGTTTCCCAAATTTTAGACCAACTACAAAAGAATTATTTCCAGTATACTTATCAATGTGGTCAATATTCAAATTGTAACCTACAAAAGGAACAATTTTTTCATCCACATAGTTTTTAACATAATAATCAAACCCAATTTGATAATTGTCTTTATGAATAATTGACGGAATAACATGGAATAAATATGTAAAGCCGCCATAAACTCTCAAATCGTCGAATTCATAAAAAGGAATCAGTTCAACAAATTCCCTGCTGTAAACACTTGGGTTAATATAATTGCGCCATTGTTGGTTTGCTGCATCGTAATGCCCATCAGCAAAATGTGCGCTTATATGGCTGATTCTTCCTCTAAGTCCATACGCATTGTATATATTTGTCTGCTTGTAACTAAAATTTAATCCAAATAAATAATCAACGGCATCAACCGGAAACCGGAAATTATCTTCCTTTCTTAATAATGTCCATGTAAAAAGATCAGCTCCAAAAGATATTGATTCATTTCCATTTCTATAATGAACCATGTCCATTGAATTTCCAATATTTAGAATTAGTTCATTACTGTTAATTTTGAACATACTTCCAAGATTAGGTTCCAATGTATTTGCAGTAAATGGCTTTATGTTCAAATCATACGGGAATAATTCAACCTTGTCTTGCGGGTAGACAATCGAACACAAAAATAGAATCGAAACAATAAAATAAAATTTACTAGAATTTTTCATAGTGAATCTCATTAAAAGTCTCTCCCCTTCCATTTTACTTTTCTATTAGGCAGAACAATAAATGGAAGCAATAAAACATAAATTATAAAATAAATTTCAAAGGCAATAAAGCTGGAAACCTTCATTTTTAGCTTCAGTTTTTTAAATACCTGATAAACAAAAAAATAATCTACAAAGATTTTAAATATACAAAGATATAAAGCTTCACTAGAAAAAAAGAATGGTGTCAAAATCATTGCAGCGTTGGATATATATCCCCACGCCATAATAAGATAACCAATGAAGTCACTCTTCATTCCCCCAACACCCCAGCGTTTTTTCTGCCAGAATAAAGTTTTCCAATCCGGGCAGGCTTTCGATGTAACCAACGCACCTTCATCAAGGGGGAAGATAATTTTATATTTTTTTAATTTGTGCAGGGCTATCAATAAATTTAGATCTTCTGTTACAGAAAAGGGCAATCCTTCATACCCGCCAATTTCATCATAAGCATTTTTCCTGTACGACATATTATTGCCAATGCAGCTTAACGGCTTTTTAAAATTAATAGTGCCGGCAGCTACAGTAAGTAAGTAGATAAAATCAATAGCCTGCATACCCTCAAATACATTTTTATCTTCCTGAGTTGTAAATCCTCCGACAAAACAGACATCATCCTGATAATAAGAAGCTAATGTTTTTGCCCAGGTTGGTGATACAACACAATCTGCATCAGTAGTTAAAATTATTTCCCCTGAAGAAATCTTGATTGCGTTAGCTAACGCATTCGTTTTCCCTTTTAATGGGCCAATGGAGCCGGTAGGGGTTATTGTTTTGAATTTTGGTTTATCCTTTATGAACGATTCAATGACTTTTCCCGTGGAATCGGTAGAATTGTCGTTAACAACTATTATTTCAAGTTTACCCATAGGATAAATAAGATTATCCAGGCTCCTCAAACAGTCTAGAATATTTTCTTCCTCGTTCCGAGCTGCGGTTACAATTGTGATGTTTGGAAGTTGGTCACCGGATATTTTAGGAAATTTTTCCCCTGCACCAATTGAGAAAACAACCAAGTGAATAAAATATATTGAGAGCGCTACTAAGAATATAATCTCGAACATTATGTCAGATTCAATAAAATAATGAAAAATTCAGCTACAAGTTAAAGCTAAGAAAATTATATTGCACAAAGAAAATCCATTTTTTGATAAAAATTTTATGACTAACCCCTATCCGCTGAAAAGATTTGGACAGAATTATCTTATTGATAAGAATATTGTACAAAAAATACTAAATGAATTTAACCCTCAACCTGATGATGTAGTTATAGAAATTGGACCGGGAACAGGGGCTTTAACCGGGGAATTATTCAAACTTGTCAAAAAACTATACGCAGTGGAAATTGACAGACGCGTTGTAGAAAATCTTGCATTTAGTTTTCCATCTGTTCACGTTATCAACCAGGATTTTCTGAAACTGGATTTGAACGAAATTATTAATGAAAAACCACTTCGCTTTATTGGAAATATTCCATACAATATTACTTCTTCAATTCTATTCAAGCTAATAGAAAACAGACCATTGGTTAAGGATGTTATCTTGATGGTGCAGCTTGAGGTTGCAAAAAGAATTACTGCCAAAGAAAAAAGTGATGATTATGGCATCCTTGGTGTACTGTTAAATTTTTTTGCAGAAACTAAAATATGCTTTAAAATTCCGCCAACAGTATTTTACCCGCGTCCGAAAGTTGAATCAGCAATAATCTACCTTAATTTTGAAAAAGTCTTGCCACAAGACCTGGACGATACTTTATTCATCAAGGTAGTTAAAGCTTCCTTCGGGAACAGAAGGAAAAAATTAAAAAATTCTTTAAGCAACAGTATTTTTAAGGATATTGATTTCAGAGATGAGGATTTCGATTTTTCACGCCGTGCTGAGGAATTAACTATAAATGAATTTGTTGAGCTAACAAGAATAATTAACAAACTACTAAACAACTAATGCTAAATATTTAATATGGCTGAAATTAAAAGATTAATCAAACATCTATCGACAGCAGATATGACTGTTATTATCTTTTTGTATTTACTTTCCATGATTAATTTAATTTATGCCGGTAAAGTTGCTGTCTGGCAAATAAACATAACAATAAACATTATTATAATTTTTTTTGTATTTGCTGCAGCGTTAAAAAGTGATACAACAAAAAAATTTATCTGGAAACAACTTCATATCTGGTATTTGGTACCTTTTATATTTATCGTTTATAAAGAACTTTACTTTATGATAGATCCGATCCAGGGAAAGGTTTATGATTTTGTCTTAATTATCTTCGACCGCCTAATATTCAAAGCTGACCCAACAATTCAATTATATAAAATAGCCAATCCCATTCTAACTGAATTACTTCAAATAGTTTACGGGACTTTTTTCTTTCTGCCAATTATTCTTGGATTTGATTTAATGTACCAAAAAAAAGTGAAAGAATTTGATTACTCAACATTTATAATTGTCTACGGATTCTGCCTGTCATTCATAGGTTATATTTTAATACCTGCAATAGGTCCGCGTTTTACACTTCATAATTTTGAGACAACTAACATTGAAATGCCCGGGATTTTTATAACAAATCTATTAAGAGAGATTGTAAACGCCGGGGAGTCAATTCCATCCGGTACATTATACCCGGCATTATTGGTTCAGCGTGATGCATTCCCAAGCGGGCATACCCAGATGACATTACTTGTAATGTTTTTATCCATAAAATATAAAAGCCGTTTAAAATGGTTTTTTATTCCGAATGGAATTCTTTTAATCTTCGCAACAGTTTATTTAAGGTATCATTACGTAACTGATTTAATTGGCGGTGTTGTTTTTATGCTTTTTACAATATGGAGCGGAAAATATATAGATAAAGGTTTTAGGATTTTTAAAATACATATCAACTAATTTTTTTTGGTTCTTCGAAAAATAGAAACCTCGAAGGTCGCAAAAAAATCCTTCGAGGTTAGCAAATGTTTGTAACCTTCAAGGTTGAAAAAACAACCTTGAAGGTTTTTAGGATTACCAATTCTTTGATTAAGTGTTAATAACATATTAAAATTCATAATAGTATGAATAAGCCCAGGAATTTTTATAAAGATTCTTTTCACCATATTTACAACCGGGGCGCTAATAAAGAAAGAATATTTTTTGATAATAACGATTATATTTATTTTCTTAAAAAACTTAGAGAGTACAAATAGAAATTCCATATCAATATTTTATGCTATTGTTTAATGCCAAACCATTTTCACATTTTTGCAGAGCAAACTACCTATGAATATTCTTTATCCGGATTTATTTCTTCTTTAACAAATTCATATACAAAATCCATAAATAAAAAATATAAGAGATGCGGTGTTCTATTTGAAGGAAGAACAAAATCAAAACATTGTAATGATGATTCCTATTTTAAATGGATATTTAAATACATTCTTACTAATCCGGTAAAAGACGGGTTTGTAAAACATGCTTCTGAATGGGATTTTTCAAACGTTAAAGATTTGTTTGGCATTAGGAATAATGATCTATGTGAAAATAATAAAGTAATAGAATATTTTAACACTCAAAAGCGGCTTATTGAATTTATTGAAGATGATAAATGTAAATCTGTTTATGATGTTTGGTGATTGAGTAACCTCGGTGGTCGCGAATAAGACTTTCGAGGTTTGCAAATGTTAGTAACCTTCAAGGTTAAAAAAAGCAACCTTGAAGGTTAAAAAAAAGCAACTTTAAAGGATAAAAAAGACTTTCGAGATTTGAAACAACAACTTTTGGCAACCTTCAATTGGTGATTTCTATAAAGCAACTTGTTTCAAATAGCAACCTCGAAGGTAGCTAAAAAGTCCTTCGAGGTTAGCAAATGTTAGTAACCTTCAAGGTTAAAAAAGCAACCTTGAAGGTTAAAAAAAAAGCGACTTTAAAGGTTGTGTATAATACAAATTCTATTTCTCATAATTTCCCCGCATCTACTTTCCTAATTATCTCCACAATTAATGGGAAGTAACGGTCAAGAGAACAATTGGCATCTTCCCGAAGATAACAATTCCCTGCTTCTTGTGCACGACACTGAGTACATATAGTTTCTCTTAATTCTTTTTGCAAATCAAATAGCTTTTCAGCCTTTGTTTTATGAACTACATCTATAATTTGCGGGAAGTACAACTCCACAGCGCAGGTTTCTTTATCATTCAATGTGCAAGCTCCCTTTTCACTGGAGTCAACACAAATTGAACAAACATTTTGTTTCAGTGCTTTAAGATATTTATCCATAAATTTGCCTTATCAATTTATACAGAAAATTACTATTTAGTTTTTTAATATGGAAGACGCAAATAAAAAGCTTCAGGTAAAAAGAATATTTGATTCAATTTCCAATCATTATGATTTTCTCAATCATTTTTTAAGTGTAGGGATTGATTTATACTGGAGGAAAAAGGCAATCCGGTTATCAGGCATGTCACCAAGTTCAAAGCTTTTAGACATTGCTTGCGGAACCGGTGATTTTGCAATAGCAGCGAGAAGAGATGGTGTAAATAAAATATTTGGCGCCGATCTCTCGTTAAATATGCTCTCCCTCTTCAATAAAAAGGTTGATTGGATAAATGGAAATTTAGTTGAATGCGTTGCGGAGGATTTGCCCTTTAAGAATGAAACTTTTACAAATATCTCTGTTGCATTCGGAGTACGTAATTTTTATCAAATCCCAAAAGCATTTAAATCGTTCCATAGAATACTTTCTGAAAAAGGAAAGGTAACTGTTCTTGAATTCAGGCTTCCAACCAATAGATTGGTAAGAAATTTTTACTTATTCTATTTTAATAAGATTTTGCCATTAATCGGCAAGATCGTTTCTAAAGACAAAGAAGCATACACATACTTACCTGAGTCTGTAGATGAATTTGATAAGAAAATTGAGCTTATCTCAATTTTTAAGCAGTGCGGGTTTTCAAAAGTAGAGAAGTACTCACTAACATTGGGATTAACACAAGTTGTTATTGCGGAAAAATAAAGAGGCTTTCTCATCGGACACTTTTCCGCCAGCCTCTTTAATAAAATATCAAATAATTATTTATATTTTTTTTCTATCTCCTCAACTTTGTGCCGTTTATAATCAGAAACCCCAACCATTAAGCCAATTGTTGTAATAACAGCTCCAACTATTTGATAGCTGTTTACATTCTGACCAAATAAGAACATTACAAAAGGAATCAGTGCTAAATAAACATTAGTGTAAGGTACCCAAATGTGGGCGGAAAACCTTGCTAGTTTAAAAAATCCAAAGCTATAAATATAGCCGGTCAATCCAGCCAGTACTACAAATAAAATCGGCCACCAGTTTTTTGGAAAAATTGATCCTTCAAACAAAGAAAAAAAACGATGATACTCTGAAGCTGAAATTATCTTTTTTATACCTGCTTGATCTTCAGGAGATAAATTATTTTTCAATTTGTATTCATCATTTGATTTCTCATAATGATTTAACAGGAATGATTTTTGATTATCATCAATTTTAGTTAATATTTTTGTTTCAAATGATTCCGTGGGAATATTTTCCGGAATATTTACTTTCATCATCCCGCCAATCAAAGGTATAATAAAAAGTGCGGAGCAAATAAAAATCATTTTCCAGATTTCGCGCCATACAACTAATGCATTTGGACCAACTCCCGGAAAAGCAGTTTGAACAGTTTTATTATTCAGTATCTGTTGTGAACAAAGACAGCAGTTAATAATAATAATCCATGTGATTGCGCTGCCATCTAGAATAGCTTTAGGATCAGTGATTGTGCCAATTATTCTCGGTATATATGGAATTGATAAGCCTGCAATTACTAAAAGAATTCCAATCCAGTGCTCTTTACGTATTGGCGCATTAAACATCACTTTTCCAAAAAATGGAAGGAATGCTAAATAAACATTTACGTATGGAGCAAAAAGGTGGGGAGAATAATATCTAGGTAAATAAAACAAACCAATATTTTCTATTACACCGGTAAAAGCACATATTGTAATTGTAACCATCGAAATAACACCAGGCCATAGAAACTTTAATTTCTTTCCCCGTAATACTTCAATCACTACTGCAATTAAAGCCCAAACCAGCTTAGATAATTCTCTCCACCAGGTCATTACACCAGGAGAAACGCCTACCGGTTGATTGCCAACAAATCTAGGCTGGTTGCCCATCCAGTTAAGAATATACTGCCCACCAAGCGCCCCATTGATAATCGATAACCAAATAATTATTAAGATCCATTCCATAAATGATCTGCCTCTTTAATTACTTGATATATTTAATAACTACATTCAATAAACTAATCAATTGACGCAAAATTAACCCAATAATGAATTCACAAGTTTATCTTTTAATTTGTTAAATGATTGTGCTCGATGGCTAATTTGATTTTTAATATCAAAATCCAATTCAGAAATTGTCTGTTCAAAACCATCAGGAATAAAAATAGGATCATAACCAAATCCGTTTGTCCCTCTCTGCTCATTAATAATTTTACCCTGCAATTCACCAAATGCTTCAATTTCATTTTTGCCATCATAAAAGACAGCGCAGCTAATAAACTTTGCTTTGTGCGGCGTGGGAAAATCTTTCAGTTCATCAATAACTTTTAGATTGTTGTCTTCATATGTACAGTTTTCCCCTGCGTAACGTGCAGAATAAATACCAGGACGCTCATCCAATTGTTCTATTGCAAGTCCCGAATCATCAGCTATAACAGATTCTTTGTAAATATTATAGATTGCTTTTGCTTTAATAAAAGCATTTTCGCTGAAACTGTTTCCATTTTCTTCAATATCAATATTATTCCCAAGATCATATAGTGAAATAATTTCAAAAGGTGAATTTTCAAATAACGCTTTGACTTCTTTTGCTTTACCTTTGTTCTGAGTTGCAAAAATTATTTTCATCCGATTCCTTTTTAGAGAAATAAATTCATATTAAGTTTTTAATATTCCCGATAACTCAACTTTTCCATCAGCAATGATTCCTTCTTCATCATACTTAAAACATCTTCCATCCTTAACTACTATTTCCCCGTCAATCAAAACAAGCTTAACATTTTCCTTTGAAGCAGAATAAACAATACTTGAATAAATTGAACTATCGATAAAAGTTGCTCCATTTATATTTGATTGTATAGGCTGGTCGGCTTTTTCAAGATTAAGTAAGACTAAATCAGCCATTTTGCCAACTTCAACACTACCTACTTCGTCTTGAATATGCAGGGCTTTTGCACCTTCAATGGTTGCAAGTCGTAATACAGTTAACGCGTCCATTGCAGTAGGTCCATGAATTGATTTTTGAATTAAAGCCGAAAGACGCATCTCATTAAATGCACTCAAGCCATTATTGCATGGTGCGCCGTCAGCCCCAAGCGATACTGAAATCCCCTCACTTATATAACGTGGAATGTTTGCAATACCTGAGCCCAATTTTAAATTCGAAGACGGACAATGAGAAACACGCACATCGTTTTTCTTTAGGGTAATAATTTCGTTATCATTAAGGTGAATACAATGAGCCAGGACAGTATGCTTGTCTAAAATTCCGATTGACTCAAAGTATTCAACATTTTCCTTACCTGTCATTTTTCTAACAGTTTCGACTTCGGATTTATTTTCCGATGAATGCGTGTGAAACATTGATAGTGGAAAATCTTTCATCATTTCTTTGGTTTCTTTGAGCAGATTCTCTGAGCAGGACAATACAAATCTTGGTGCAAACCCAAATTTTACTTTCCCGTTATTTGAATTATGAAATTCTTTAGCCCAACTGTAAGTCGAATTTATATTCCATTCAGCAGGCTCACAAAATGCAGGATAAAGATCATTCTGATCCATCATACAGTTGCCGGCAAATGCCCGTATACCAGATGAAATCAATTCTTCAAATATTACTTCCTGATGATGAAGAGTACCCATATCCAAAATGGACGTAGTACCGCCTGTTAATAAATCATGCAGCCCAAGCCGGACCGAAGCACGAAGCGAGTTTTTTGTATGCTTGCTTTCATAAACAAAAATTCTCTTTTGCAACCAATCTAAAAGCTCAAGATCATCAGCTAATCCACGGAACAGTGTTTGGCAAAGATGAATATGTGTTTGAACAAATCCCGGTATTAAAGTGCAATTTGAAAAATCAAGGACGTCTCCTTTAAAGTTCCGGATATTAACATCTTTTGACGGAGCAATTCTTTCAATCCTGCCATCATTAATTTCAACAGCGTAGTCATGAAAAATATCATTTCTTTCATTGAGAGTTACAACATCGCGAACAAGTAAGAGTTTAGATTTCATTTTTATTTTCTCTTTCTTGAGTTTCTTTTGTTGAGAAAATTTCATCCATTTTTTCAACAGCGTAACGTAAATGAGGAATTACAATTGACCCTCCCACAATCAAAGCAACATTAAAAGTTTCATATAATTCCTGCATAGTAGCATCTTCCTGTATTGCACGATCCACATGGTATAGTATACAGTCATTACATCTCAAGGCCATTGAAACAGCAAGTCCCATCAATTCTTTAGTCTTTGCATTCAATGCACCGTTTACGTAAGCTTTATTATCCAGAGCAAAAAATTTATTAAAGTCGGAGAACCCGGATTTCAGAATTCTTTCATTCATTTCTGCTCTATAGGCTCTAAATTCATTTACAGTGGATTTCATTTTTTCACCTGTTTCCTATTTAATTCCTTCTTCAAAAATTTTCCAGTTATACTTTTTTTATTTTCAGCAATTTCTTCAGGTGTCCCTTCAGCAATTATTTCGCCGCCATACTCTCCGCCACCCGGACCAAGATCAAAAACATAATCTGCAACTTTAATCACGTCAAGATTATGTTCAACAACAATTACAGTATTACCTTTATCAACAAGCTGATTTAACACCTTCAATAAAATATTTACATCTTCAAAGTGCAAGCCTGTAGTGGGCTCATCTAAAATATAAATAGTTTTGCCGGTACCAACCTTACTAAGTTCAGTGGCTAATTTTACACGCTGCGCTTCCCCACCTGAAAGTGTTGTTGCTTGCTGCCCAAGTTTTATATAGCCCAGACCAACATCATTTAATGCCTTAATCTTCCTGTTAAGAGCCGGCAGGTCCTCAAAAAATCCGACAGCTTCTTCAACAGTCATATCAAGCACTTCAGAAATTGACTTTGTTTTATAAAGAATTTCAAGAGTTTCCCTATTGTACCTTTTGCCGTTACAAACTTCACATAGCACATAAACGTTTGGCAGAAAATTCATTTCAATTTTTTTTAAGCCATCCCCTTCACATCCATCACATCTGCCGCCGGAAACATTAAAGCTGAATCTTCCCGGGGCGTATCCTCTCATTTTTGATTCCGGCAGCATGGCAAATAAATCCCGGATATGTGTAAATAAGCCGGTATATGTTGCAGGGTTTGATCTTGGAGTTCTTCCAATAGGCGACTGATCGATCTCAATTACTTTATCAATATTTTCCAGTCCTTTAATTTTTATATAAGGTAGAGGAACAACTTTAGAATCATAAATTTTACGCATTAGAATTTTAACAAGCGTCTCATTTATCAAGGAAGATTTTCCCGAGCCGCTTACACCTGCGATTGCAATAAAACATCCGAGAGGAATATTCAAATCAACTTCTTTTAAATTATTACCGCTCGCACCAATCAGTTCAATTAATTTTCTATTCCCTTTTCTTCGCTCGCTGGGGAATGAAATTCTTTTTCTATTTTTAAGGTAATCAAGCGTTAATGATTCTTTACCATTTTCAGCTTTAATTATTTTATTAGTATCGCCTAAAACACAAACTTCACCGCCATGTTCACCAGCGCGGGGACCAAGATCAACAATAAAATCAGAACTCTCAATTGTTTCCCGGTCATGTTCAACAACAATCACTGTATTACCCAGATCGCGTAAATCCTTTAATGAATTAATCAACTTAATGTTATCTGCCTGGTGCAGACCAATACTAGGTTCATCAAGTACATAAAGCACACCGGCAAGTTGTGAACCAATCTGGGTGGCTAATCTAATTCTTTGTGATTCTCCTCCGGATAATGTCCGTGCAGAACGATCCAGTGTTAAGTAATCAAGTCCAACATTCAATAAAAACTCAATGCGCGAGTTAATTTCCTTCAATATTTGTTTGGCAATAATTTGATCACGCTGAGACAGTATTAAAGAAGAAAAAAGCTTTTTTGCTTTGATAATTGAAAGAGAAGTAGTTTGAGATATATTCAGATCGTTTATTGTTACTGATAATGATTCCTTTTTCAAACGCCAGCCTTTGCAAGTTGAACACATTAAAGTGTTCATATAAGATTCCGCCCATTCCCTGATTTTATTTGAAGAAGTATTATCATAGTAATGTTTGATATAATTAATTACGCCGGTAAATTTATGCTGATAGGTAACAGTTTTGCCTCCTCCGTAGGTGTAGGTAAATGGAATTTTTTCCTTAGTTCCATTCATTAAAACATCAAGCTGCTCTTTGGAAAGCTTATTAAGAGGGGTGTCATAATTAAAACCAAATTTTTGTGCAATAATTTCCAGTTGGTTGAAAAACCAAACAGATCTTGGTCTTCCAAGCGGGGCTATGCCTTCCTGATTAATTGTTTTTTCCCAATCCGGAATGATAAGATTGATATCCAGCTCTTTCTTTTCGCCAAGTCCGTCACAATCCGGGCATGAACCATAAGGAGAATTAAATGAGAAAGAATTTGGCGCCAGTTCCTGAAAACCAATTCCACAATGGACGCAGGCAAGATTTCGGCTATAAACATTATCCTGCGTTCCATCATTGACAATAACGATGCCGTTACCATAATTCATTGCAACTTCAATTGATTCAGCAATTCTATGACGCGATTTTTCATTCACTTTAATTCTATCAACAACAATTTCAATATCGTGAATTTTATACCTGTCAGCTTTTAAATCGCTTGATAATTCCTGCACTTCTCCATCCACCCTTACGCGGATAAATCCATCCGCTAAGATTTCCGCAAACAATTCCTTATAATGCCCTTTCCTTCCCCTTATAACGGGAGCCAAAACAATAATTCTTTTATCATTAAATTTTTCTATTACTGTATCAATTATCTGATCTGAAGTTTGTTTTTCCACAACCCTGCCGCAGTTGTAACAATGAGGGGTTCCCACTCTGGCATAAAGAAGGCGCAGATAATCATATATTTCAGTTACCGTACCAACTGTTGAACGCGGATTTCCATGGGTGGATTTTTGCTCAATTGAAATTGCAGGACTCAGTCCCTCAATCAAATCAAAATCCGGTTTTTCAAGAACCCCGAGAAATTGTCTTGCGTAAGCAGAAAGAGATTCGATATAACGGCGCTGACCTTCTGCATAAATTGTATCGAAGGCAAGAGATGATTTACCGGACCCTGAAAGTCCGGTAATAACTACGAAAGAATCACGCGGAATATCTAAATCAATATTTTTTAGATTATGCTGGCGTGCTCCTTTAATTATTATTTTATTTACATAGTCCAATTAAATAAATTTCCAGAGTTTAAATAGTTATTGTAAACATTGTCAAAATGAAAAGCAATTTTTAATGATGTAAAAAATCAAAAATGAATCTTCCTGATGAAATTAAAACGATAACTTCTGAAGCAGAGTTCAGCTTAAAAGAAAAAGGTTCTCTCTTTATTTCGATTTCCAGACCTATCCAAACGGAAGAAGAGGCAAATTCTTTTCTTAATTCAATTAAAAAAAAATATTATGATGCCACACACCATTGTTATTCATACAAATTGGTTAACGGAACATTCAAATATTCTGATGACGGTGAACCAACCGGCACCGCCGGTATAAGAATATTTAACGCACAAAATCATTTCGATCTTACAAACGTAATAACAATTGTTATACGTTTTTTTGGGGGTGTAAAACTTGGAGTTGGACCTCTTGGAAAGACATATTATCAATCAGCGTTCCAAAACCTGGAGAATTCCCAAAAAGAAGAATTTGAATTATATAAAAACATTGAAATTAACTACTCTTTTGAATGGTTGCAGCTAGTACATCATCTAATTAGCAAATATTCACTTATAATCGAAGAGAATTTGTTTGAAACACATCCTCAACTAATATGCTCAATAAGAAACAAATCAATTGAAAAATTTGCCCAGGATTTGACTTCGGGTAGTAAAAATGAGGTAAATTTCAAAATATTAGGAAACTCCTTATATAAATAAATAGGATTTCTATATTACAAAGCCTAATAATCATTGACAAAGAGTTCTCATTTACTTAATTTGATTTTAAGATAAGAAGTACCCATAAGTCTCTTAAAAATTTTATCTAATAAAAGAGGGCTTAAATGATTTATACAAAAACAGGTGAATATGCAATCAGAGCCATATTATTTTTGGCCAGGCAATCAAAAGATAATCTTATTATGTCTTCGGAAATTGCCAAAAATGAAGATATACCAGCACACTATTTAGCTAAAATTCTGCAAAGAATGGCTAAATATGGATACGTCGATTCATACAAAGGACGCGGCGGTGGTTTTAAAATTACCGAGTTAGCCAAGAAAAGTTCTATTTTAGAAATTGTAGAAAGAGTTGAAGGACCGGTAATTAACCTAAAATGCGTAACAGGTTTGAAAGAATGTTCTGATGAAAACCCATGTCCTCTGCATGAAGAATGGGCAGACTTGAGAAATAGAATTTACACTTTGATCTCAAGTAAATCGGTTCAGGAGGTTGCCGAAAAATATTCGCAGACGTTGAGAAAAGTTAAGCAATAAAATTTATACCTCATCATAAAGACTTAGGAATCTTTCCTAAGTCTTTTTTTTATTCTCCCCTTTTTAAATCATTAAAGAACAATTTAAGATAGCCAAGATCATTACAAAGACCATTCATGTTAGTTAAACATTGCCGGCTTAACAGCAAATATTTATCCGAAAAAATTGGAAGAAGGAATACATCATTTTTTAATAGTCCGGTTAAACAATTTTTAATTTTTTGAATGCTCCCGCTATATTCAGCAACAGCTTTTTTTAAAAATGCTTCATCGTTTACAGGTTCTTTTTTTTGAATAATTCTAATTAATGAACCTGCATATTTTGCATTGAAAGCTAATTCTTCAAGAATTATAAGATTGTCTTCCTTGATCGCCTTTTCGATTAATATCTCCAGATCATTTTTCTGCTGAAGACGACCGGCAGACAATTTATCAACAGCGGCTATGATATCTTTTGTATTTTGATTTGATATTGGAATCAAAATTATCTCTTCACTCCAATTCCAATACCATCACCAATCGGGAATATTGAAGCATGAATATCAGGATAATTAATAAACATTTGATTAAACTCCCTGATATAAATTGTTGACTTCTTAAAAGATTTTGGAACTGATTTTGATGCAGCATATCCATACCACAATAGATTATCAACAAAAAGCAATCCGCCTTTTTTCAAGATAATTAGTGAGAGGTGGAACAATTTTTCATAATCCTGTTTGTCGGCATCTAGAAATATTAAATCATATTTTTTATCAAGAGCCGGCATTATTGTAAATGCATCACCTTTGAGTAAATTAATACGGGATCCCAATTTTGAACGTTTTATATACTCGTTTGCAAGATTAATATTATCCTTGCTTTTTTCTATTGTATCAATTGTTGCATTACCTGTAAGGAGCCTGGCAATCCTAATTGAAGAATACGCAATTGCAGTTCCAATTTCTAAAATATTTGCAGGACGTTTTATTAAAACAATATTTTCAAGGAAATCAATAGAAGCAGAATTTAAAATTGGAATTCTTTTCTGTGCAGCAAACTCTTCCATTTCTCGAATCAATGGATCAGAAGGCGCTTTCAAAGAGGTTAAATATTCAAGTTGTTTTTTATTTATTATGCCGGGCATTTTTATTCTTTAATTAGATTATTTAATTAACAACATTTTTTTAGTAGCCATATAATCACCAGCCTGCAGTCTGTAAAAATAAACCGATGAAGACAATTTAGAATTGAGAACCTTCCTGTCGGTAGGCAAGGTTGAGAATTGAGAATTATATTTTCCGGCTTGCTGATATTCGTCAACCAAAGTTGCTACTTCCCTGCCGAGTATATCATATACTTTTAATGTAACATGAGTGCCAATCGGAAGTTCATAGTTTATAACAGTGCTTGGGTTAAAAGGATTGGGAAAATTCTGCATCAACGAAAATTGAGTTGGTATTGTTTGTCTTGTATTACTTTCTATAACGCCTATTAAAAGATTACCATAAATAAAATTATAATTTTTAGATGAAGGTTCACTTATCAAACTGCCATTATTATTTTGATATGTGAAATAAAATTCAACTATGTCACCGCTATTGGAAGCTGGCAAAGTATAATTGTATTTCAAAGTGCCATCATAATTCATTGCAACTGTTTGGAATGATGAAGAAGAACCTACTCTATAATTCAATCTGACAGTTGATGAATTTACTCCATTAGCATCAATAAATATCTTATTTAAAAGATAATAATTATTAACCGAATCTAAATTTGGATATGCAATAACTCTTTTAGCTGAAATTAATCCCCAACCTCGATCATTATTTGGCGTTAAAGTATCATCACCGCATTCAATAATTATTTTTCTCATTTGACGATTTGTTAAATTTGGCCAGCATGATTTTAACAAAGCTCCAATACCTGCGGCAATTGGTGTTGCAAATGATGTTCCATCACCATAACTATAACTACCCCCTCCTTGTGCAATATAATTATTTTGCCCCATTGCAACAATTTCAGGTTTGATTCTGCCATCAGAGGTTGGACCACGACTGCTAAAACTTGCCATTTTATTTTGAGAATCAACGGCACCAACCGCAATAATATTAAAAGCATCTGCGGGTGTTTGAATTCCACCCTTTCCAGTTCCCCAATATGATCCTTCATTCCCTGATGCAGTAAAAGAAAGAACTCCTCTTGTAAAAGCTAAATTTGCAGCTTGAGTACAAATTGCAGTGTTTCCATTTATATCAGCATAGGTATAAGAAACTTGACCAGCATCAAAAATTGCATATCCTAATGAACTGCTTGTTATCTGAACTCCGGCAGCTTCCATATCTTGCAGTGCTGCCGCATAGTTGTCTTCCTCAACGTGAGTTTCACTGGAGCTATTTTCAGTCTCAGCGAGGAAAAATTGTGCATCATAAGCCGGTCCAATTGCATTACCGGGATCATAACCCGCCATAAGACAAAAAACACTTGAGCCATGCCCGCTCTGATTGGAAACTGTGCTAAGATTATGCACGTAATCATGTTCGTGAACAACTTTAAGATTTTTCAGCGCGTTGTAAGTGTGATATGAAAAACCATCATCAAGAATACCTACGTAAACACCGGTTCCTTTAATTCCTAAATCATGAACTGCCGGGATATCTGACAGATTATTCTCAGTAAATGAACCGCCATAATTTAATGAAGTAGTTTTCTCCAATGATCCTTTTGGAACTGACAGCGAACCACCTTGAATAATTGGTTCATTTTTGTAATGAAATATTTTTACCGGCTCTATTTTTTCAATAAAAGGTAGTTTATTTAGAGCGTTAACCTGATTATCCGTGAGATATGCAGAGACAGCATTAAACCATTTAAGCTGGTTTTCAATCTTTATGTTTAATGAAGTTAACTGTTCAATATAATTCTGATTAACCGGTAAATCTTCAAAAGTAATATAATTTTCTCCCATTACTTGTTTTCTTCTTTCAATTGCCCTTGGATCTAGAGACTGCTCGGCTATTTTATAAAGCGACGAAGATTTCTGAAGTGCAGTTGAAGAAGTAATTCCTTTATCCTTAAAATAAATCATATACTTGGTTTGAGCAGAAGTGTAAAAAGTTACAGCTAAAAAAAGAAAAAGAAGAATCAGTTTATTCATTATATCCTCAAAATTGAATACAGCAATAGAACAATAAATTCAACAAAAAAGTGCGCTAAGAAATAACTTCCCTTAAAACGCACTCTTAAATAAAAATAATTTTATAAAAACTCAATGAACTAATTTAGCAATTCTGCCAAGTCTAACAGAGCCCAGAAGGTTGAAAAAATCCGAGAATGAAATACTTGGATCCCACGACCAATAAATCATGAATGCCTCGCCAATAACTTTATCGCGGGAAACAAAACCCCAGAAGCGGCTGTCTGCACTGTCATCTCGGTTATCACCCATCATAAAATAATAATCTTTTTTCAATGTATAAGATTTTACCGGTTTACCTTCAATCATTATTCGATCACCTTCAACAGTAACAACACGATTTTCAAACTCGCGGTCAATTATTGTTCTCCACGCTTCAATGTTATCCAGTGAAAGATTAATTACATCTCCCTTTTTAGGAACAATTACAGGGCCATAATTATCCTCGTTAAAATTGCCACCTTTTGGAAAAATGCGAGGATTTGCAATACCCTTAGGAGTAACATAATTGTTAATATATTGAATTTGCGGAGCGCGCGGGGCTTCTTTGCCGTTTACAAAAACAACCTTATCCACAGCTTCAATTGTATCACCGGGTACACCAATGCATCTTTTTACGTAGTTATTTAATTCTGTCGGCACGAGTTCATCCCTGTCGCCAGGATATTCAAAAACAACAATATCTCCGCGATGCGGATCACGTATTGCCGGCATCTGGAAATACGGAAGCGAAACGTTTGTAAACGGAATATTTCTTGGTGAGGATGAACCGTATATAAATTTATTTACAAAGAGAAAATCTCCTACCCAAATAGTTTTTTCCATTGAACCGGTTGGTACGCGCGAAGTTTCAATCAAAAAAGTTTTAATTAAAAACGCTGCAATCGCTGCAAACAACAAATTTTTCCAGAATTCCCAAAACTTCTGGTTTTGAGATTTAATAACCGGTTTTTTTAATCCTTTTTTTTCTTCTTTTTTAAATATTGACATAATACCTTCTCTTTAAATCGTGAAACGTCAAACGTTAGACGTAAGACGAAAAATTAATCATCAATTTGTAATACAGCTAAGAATGCTTCCTGTGGAATTTCAACATTTCCCACTTGCTTCATTCTTTTCTTTCCTTCTTTTTGCTTTTCAAGAAGTTTTCTCTTTCTAGTAATATCACCGCCATAACATTTGGCAAGAACATTTTTGCGTAATGCCTTAACATTTGTTCTTGAAATTACCTTAGATCCGATTGCAGCCTGAATTGAAATTTCAAACATCTGGCGCGGAATTAAATCTTTCAGCTTGGAACAAACTTTTAATCCCCAGCTGTAAGATTTCTTTTCATGAACTATTATTGAAAGAGCGTCAACTTTTTCACCATTAAGCAGTATTTCAATTTTGACCAAATCAGATTCCCGGTAACCGATAAATTCATAGTCAAATGAAGCATACCCGCGGGAAATTGATTTTAACTTATCATAGAAATCAAAAATAATTTCTGCGAGCGGAAATTCAAATTCAATATCTGCGCGCGTTGGGTCAATATACGTAGTGTTTTTATAGACACCTCTTTTTTCAATTGCAAGCTGCATTAAGTTCCCAACATATTCACTAGGAGTAACTATTTGAGCTTTAACATAAGGTTCTTCTACATGTTCAATATCCCCAACTACAGGCATATCTGCCGGGTTATCAACTACGATTTTTTCACCATTACGCTTGAATACCCAGTATTCAACGTTTGGAAGGGTTGTAATGATAGATTGATCATACTCGCGTTCCAAACGCTCCTGTACAATTTCCATATGAAGCATTCCAAGAAACCCGCAGCGGAAACCAAATCCAAGCGCTACTGATGTTTCCGGTGTATAATTCAGCGCAGAATCATTTAAGCGGAATTTATCAAGTGCTTCACGCAGATTTTCATATTCATCGGTATCGGTAGGGTAAAGGCCGCTGAAAACCATAGACTTTATATCTTTATATCCGGGTAAGGGGTTTTCTGCTCCATTTCTGAAATGAGTTACTGTATCTCCAACCTTTGTTTCATGAATTTCTTTTATCCCGGCAATTAAATAACCGACATTTCCGGCTTTAAGTTCACCCGTCCTAATTCTTGCAAGCCGCAACGTTCCAACTTCTTCTGCAAGAAGCCTCTGATCATTAATAAAAAATTTTATTTCATCTTTTTCCTTAATGACCCCGTTAAATACACGTATGTAAGCCACCGCGCCGCGGTAAGAATCAAAAACGGAGTCAAAAACCAGTGCTTGCAGAGGTGCATTTTCATCCCCTTTGGGATGTGAAATACGTGTAACCACTGATTCTAAGATCTGTTCAATTCCTATTCTCTGTTTTGCACTGGCTAATATTATATCCTCATCCTTACAGCCAATCAAATCAACTATTTGTTTCTTAACAACATCTGCCATTGCGCTAGGAAGGTCAATTTTATTAATTACCGGGATTATTTCGAGCCCTGCATCAATAGCCATATAAAGATTACTAATAGTCTGCGCCTCAACACCCTGGGCAGCGTCAACAATCAATATAGCACCTTCGCATGCAGCAAGAGAGCGAGAAACTTCGTAAGAAAAGTCAACATGTCCGGGCGTATCAATCAAATTCAATGTATAAACCTGGTTATCCTTTGCCTGATATTTCATCTGGATCGCATGCGATTTAATTGTAATTCCACGCTCACGTTCCAGATCAAGACTATCAAGTAATTGTTCCTTTGCTTCGCGTTGTGAAATTGTATGAGTAAATTCCAGGAGGCAGTCAGCTATCGTGGATTTTCCGTGATCTATATGTGCTATAATGCAAAAATTGCGAATGTTTATCATACTTTTCAAATTTTGGTGCGAAAATATATGAAAATGAAGAGGGTATTACAATTCATTCATTTATGAGTTTGTAACATGATTTGCTTAATTTAGGTATAGAAAAGTTTGGCAGATGATGATAAAAAAATTGCTTATAATATTTTTAATTGCTTCAACCAGTAAATTATATCTACAACAAAAAAATACAAATGAGATTTCTAAAAATAAGCCGGATTCTTTGTATGAACTTGTTGCATTATTAAAACTAAATTCGCCGTTAACAACCGCGCCTGTTTTTTCTGACGGGAAAATTATAGCAATTGAAAAGGATACAATCTCTTGCATTGATCCAGATGGGAAAGTTTTGTGGAAACATGATATATCCGGTAAAATTGTCTCGCAACCAATAATTTCGGGCAGCCAGCTAGTCTATGGGACATTAAATGGGGATCTTATCGTTAGAGATGTAAATTCCGGGATTCAAATTCAATCAATAGGAATTGACGATTCAATCACGACAAATATTGTCATGATAGAATACAACGGCAGCAATGAATTAATGATGCCCAAACAAAGTAATTCCAAAGCTGCAATAATATTTGGAACAGCCTTAGGAAAAGTATATTGTTTTGATGTTGAAACACTTCAGGAATACTGGCACAATTTTGACACAAAGGGAAAGATAAGTTCCCAGCTTACAATAATTGAAAACAAGGTCTTATTCACAAGACCTGATGGATTTATTTATTGTCTCGATATCAGCAATGGACTTCTTATTTGGCGGTGGAAAGAAAAAGAGGATACAGACTTTTCAAATGCGAGAATATTATGTGACGGGAAGAAAGTATTTGCTGTCTCAAAGAATAACCAAGTTTACTGCATTGACCTGCTACTGGGAATGCTTGATTGGAAAAATGAAAAACTAAAAGCTCTGCAGGATATAAGTTTATCGAATGATAAAAAAATTCTATTTATAAAATCTTATGATAGAAAATTCACTCTCCTTTCTTCAGATAAAGGCAAAGTGATTAAAGAAATTAAACAGGAAGACGAGTTTGATGAAAATTCGCCCCCGGTTATTGAAGATGAAAACAATATTTATTTCGTGCAAAAAGGGTCTATATTTTCGCTCAATAAAAAATATAAAGAAAAGGTTTTCTTGAATCTTGGCGGAGAAATAATCAATTCATTTATTAAGATTGATAATAAATCGTTTATTATTTCAACGACAGCCGGAACATTATTAATTATTAAGACGAGGTAATTATTTGAGTAATTTTGAAGGCTTTATTTTTGATATTGACGGAACGTTAACATCCACAAATGAACTTATCTTTGCTACATTCAGACATGTAACTGAAAAATATCTAAATAAGAAGGTAACTGACGAAGAAATTATTGCAATGTTTGGCCCAACTGAAGATGTAATTCTTAAAGATTGGATGAACGATGATTTTGAGGATGCCAGGAAAGATTATCTTGAATTTTATAAAGCAAAACATCACTTATTGGCAGACATTTACCCGGGAATTAAGGAAATACTTAAGTATATAAAATCAAAAAACATCCCCCTTTCCATTTACACCGGCAAAGGCAGGAAATCATCATTGATTACATTAGAAAAGATAGGTGTGATTGACCTTTTTGATATGATAGTAACCGGCGACGACATTGAGGGATTCAAACCATCGCCTGAAGGAATTAATAAGTTTGTAGAGTCATATAATCTAAACCGGGAAAAGGTACTTATGATTGGAGACGCACCGGCTGATGTTACTGCAGCAAGAAATGCAGGTGTTAAAATTGCTTCTGTACTTTGGGACAGCTATGCAAAAGACAAAGTTTTAAAGATGAATAGTGATTATATTTTTGAGACAGTGGCTGAACTGATGAAATTTCTTGCTGCAAATCTGGAAGTTTAACCGATTTGATTTTGACTGAGAATAATTAATAACAATTGAAGTATTGAAACTTATTTATTAGTTTAATATTATACTTTAATCATTACATTAATAATAATCTTAAATTGTTTCTTGGAGGATAATATGAAGATATCTAAAATTCTTGTTGTATTTTTTGTTGTTCTTAGTGCATCAACTTTTGCTCAAACAATAGTACAGACAGGTACTTTTAAATTTGATTGGCATATGAAAGATTATACACTTGATAAAAATGACGGTGAAAGAGTATTCCAGCAAGAAGTTGCATTCGATAAACCTTTTAACGTAAAACCTGAAGTGATAGTTTGTGTTGATTTAGTTGATGCAGAAAAAACAACAAATGTTCGTTATGAAGTTAGAACCCTCAGTGTTTCGAGGGATGGATTTTTAGTTCAAGTAAGGACCTGGGCAGATACAAAACTTTATGGAATTGGCGGACAATGGATGGCTGTTGGTGTGCATTAATTACTCACGAATTTTTAGTATTACATAAAAACCCGCTCCGTCTCCGTTAGCTAACGGATGACGGATGCGGGTTTTTTTATGCAATTTAACTTATATACCTGCCTATTTTTCTTTTTTATCATCCTTTTTATCTTGTTTTGTCTTGTTATCCTTACTATCATTTTTAGATGTATTCGGGTTTTTCTGTTGAGGCGGGGCTGAATTAATATTCCCTTTCAATATAGTATTAACGGGTTGCTGTTGAGGTTTATTTGCATTATTTGGCTGATTTGCATTACTACGCTGACCGGAATTTAATGCGCTGTTTTGATTACCTGATGAAGGTTGTTGACCTTTGCTTGTACTGTTATTTGGTTGAACTGGATTCTTTTGACGACCGGAATTTTGTGAATTATTTTGATTGCCTGAAGAGGGCTGCTGACCGGTACTTGCATTTGTATTTGTATTCGGTTGACCTGGATTTCTTTGACGACCGGAATTTTGTGAATTATTTTGATTACCAGATGATGGCTGCTGACCTCTGTTTGTATTGTTATCAGGTTTGTTATGATCCGTATTTCCCCCGGTAATAGTTTTTATTAAATTATTCACTGAATGAGTCAGATCTCTTGCATTTTTATTTTCCCGCTGCTGCTGAATTTTTTGTTGCCTATCTCTTTCTATTTCCCGTTCAGATGCTCTTCTTTCGTCTCTGAAATTTTCGATTGCTGAAGATCTCACAGGTTCACTTTCAAGGCGGTGCATTAATGGTCTGTATAATTGAAACTGGTTATTAGCATAATTATGTCCGGGTTTATCTCTTTCCAAGATTTTTACTACTTTGACTTCTCTGCCGATAGTTCTGCGAACATCTTCCGCACTAGGTCCTGCAAAATAAGCTTCCTGCCTCGTTCTATCACGGTAAACTCTATCAATAAATGCAGAATTAGTATAGATTAATGAATTATTCCTTCTGCTCACAAATATTTTGGCAAGATCACGCCTGTCAATATCATTGTCTTTAACAAATATCCAATTTTCATGAGGTAAATTATAATTTCCGTTTATTGTGTAACCGGGTCTCATAGCAGTCCAACCATAATAGCCTTCCGCTCTTCTCCATAAAACCCATGCCGGAGCCCATTCATTATCCGGCACCCAGAACCAATTATTCAAATTGTCATAATCCCATCGTCCATAATGAAATGGAGCCCATCCCCATTCGTAATTCGATACCCACGTCCATCCAAATTCAGTATTTACCCAATTTCCATTTGTCAGATATGGAGTGAAATCCTGCCCAACTGATGGATACCAAACATTTCCATATGAAGGATCATTGACCCAGCGGCCATAAGGACTAAGTTGATTATAAAACTCTTGAGAACTTTCATCTTCTTGCTGTGCAAATATTTGTTGAGGAAGAATTGCAAATACAGCATTAATGGTTACTATAAATGCAAGAATCTTTAATAACTTCTTCATTTTTAATCCTCCTGACTTTTTAACTCCTTTCCGGAATTTTTGAGTATTTTTTTTACAACTTTTTTAATGGTAAGAAAATATATCAAATTTTTTGATATATAAGAACTGATTTAGTGATGTTGAGCAATTAAAAAGGAAGGATTTTAATTAGATAGTCGTTGCTGAATAAGTCATTT